>CBFGOZ010000046.1:0-12447 GCA_965650505.1 uncultured Arenimonas sp. | reverse complement strand
CGGTGCACATGATCGAGACGATCAACAAGCTCAACCGCATTTCCCGCCAGATGCTGCAGGAAATGGGCCGCGAACCGACCCCGGAAGAGCTGGCGAAGAAGATGGAGATGCCCGAGGACAAGATCCGCAAGGTGCTCAAGATCGCCAAGGAACCGATCTCCATGGAGACGCCGATCGGCGACGACGAGGATTCGCACCTGGGCGACTTCATCGAGGACACCAGCATCGAGTCGCCGATCGAGGCGACCACGAACCTGGGCCTGATGGAGACCGTGCGCGACGTGCTCGCCGGCCTGACCCCGCGCGAGGCCAAGGTGCTGCGCATGCGCTTCGGCATCGACATGAACACGGACCACACGCTGGAGGAAGTCGGCAAGCAGTTCGACGTCACCCGCGAGCGCATCCGCCAGATCGAGGCCAAGGCCCTGCGCAAGCTGCGCCACCCGACCCGTTCGGAACAGCTGCGCAGCTTCCTCGACCTCGAGTGATCGTCTTCCCCCTCTCCCTCCGCGGGAGAGGGTCGGGCAGAGGGAAGAACGGCCGCGCAAGCGGCCGTTTCGCTTTAAGATGCCGACGCCCGCACGGGCCTATAGCTCAATGGTTAGAGCAGGGGACTCATAATCCCTTGGTTCCAGGTTCGAGTCCTGGTGGGCCCATTCCCGCATCCCGCTGCCGCATTCCCGTCACGCACGCCACCTAGGCTGTGCGGCTGTTTCCCAGGGGAATCGCGCATGCGCCGCCACCATCCACTATTCGTTCTTTTCGCCTTCGGCGCGCTTGCCGCCTGCTCCGGTCCGGAGCCGGCGGCCGGGCCCGGGTCCACGACCGGTGCGGACCCCGCGGCGGCCGCGCCTGCGCCCGCCGATGAAGCCGGCCTCCGCCGCTCCGCTGCCGCCGCGCTGTCCGAACAGCGTTTTTACACGCCAGCGGGGGACAACGCGATCGAACACTACCTCGCGCTGCGCCGACTGCAGCCCGGCGACCGCAACGTGGCGACGGCCCTGCTGGAGCTTCTGCCCTACGCGCTGATCGCCAGCGAGCAGGCCATGGGGCGCGGCGACCTGGCGGAGGCGCGGCGACTGCTGGCGCTGATCGAGCAGGTGGATCCGCAGGCGCCGTCGCTGGCGCGCCTGCGCGACGGCATCGTCGCGGCGGAATCCGAAGCGGCCCGGCGCCTGGTCGTCGAAGCGGAGGCCAGCAAACGCGCCGCCGTGGAGGCCGAGATCGCCGCGGACGCGGCGCGCCGTGCGCGCGAGGACGCCAGCGCCGCCGCGGCCGCGACGGTTGCGCCAGCCGTGGCCACGCCCACTCCGGCCACGGCCGGTCCCGCGCCGGTCCAAGCCGCGGTCCCGGCGGCGGCGTTCGCACCGGCCGCGACCGCAGCGGTCCCGGCGCCCGCGCGCAGCGCCCCGGCGCCGGCGCCGACGCCGCGCCTGATCAGCGCGCCGCCGCCGCGCTATCCGGTGGTGGCGATGCGTCGAAAGATCGAAGGCCGCGTCACCGTGCAGTTCACCATCCAGCCGGACGGCAGCGTCGGATCGCCCAGCGTGGTTTCAGCCGATCCCCCGGGCGTATTCGACCAGGCGGCGCTGGCTGCCGCGCGTGGCTGGCGTTTCGAGCCGGTGGGTCGGGCGGTGGGTTCGATGCGCGAGGTGCGTTTCCGGCTGGGCCAGTCCGATTGACCGCGGGTCGGGCAGGGCTTGACTGGCAAATGCGAATCATTATCATCAAAGCCGTCCCCCACCCGGAGGCCGCCCCATGGCGCAACCGACCCCCCCGTGTTTCCCGCCGACGACCCTGCCCGCTCCCGCGCGCCCGGCGGCCGTGGCTGCCGCGGCGACGGCCCAGGCCGAGTTCGACAGCCGTGAGCTGATGCGCGGCGGCCGGGAGGTGCTGATCCGCCACGCCGGCCAGGTCTACCGCCTGCGCCACACCCGCAACGACAAGCTCATCCTCGTCAAATAACCGGCTCTCTCCCCGGTCGCCCGCTCCGCCGGAACCTGTCCGGCCGCCAGCCCCGCCGGCTCTTCCAGGAATCGCCATGGCCCCGCTGCTGGCCGCGACACATTCCGTGGACGCCAAGGCTGTCGGCATCCACGCCTGCACGGTTGAAGCGCTCGGCGCGCTGGGCCCGTTGCTTTGCCTCCACGCCCCGGCCGATCCGCACCTGCTGACCGGATGGCGTCGCGCGCGCGCCCTGTGCGCGCATGTCCGCCTCGACAGCGATGGGCCGCACGAGGCGCTGCATTTCCTGGACGCGGCCGGCAGGGACTGCTGGCGCCTGTACCTGTTGCCCGACAGCGATTTCCACGCCTGGGAGCGCCTGCTCGCCACCGTCCCGGTGCAGGTGGACGCCAGCGGCACGCAGCGCTTCTGGCGCCCGAAACGTTCGCTGCTTCCCCACTGGCAGGCCTGCGCACTCCGGCTGCACGCCGTCTCCGACGCCGGCGGGGGCGTCGGCCTGGCCACGGCCGAAGCGGTGCTGTCGCCGCTGGGACGCGCCTGCGCCCAGCGCATCGCCGACGGCAACAGCCGCAGTGCGCCGGCGATGGACCCGGATTGGGCGATGCCCGGCTGGGCGCGATGAGTCCGGCGCGGCGGGCATAATGCAGGCCCGCCACGCCAACATCGCCCATGACCCTGCTCGAAACCGTCGAACATCAAACCGGCCCGTCCCCGCAGTGGTCGATCATCTGGCTGCATGGCCTGGGCGCCGACGGCCACGACTTCGCGCCGATCGTGCCCGAGCTGCTGCGCCCCGGCTGGCCCGCGCTGCGTTTCGTGTTCCCGCATGCGCCGGTCCGGCCGGTGACCATCAACAACGGCGTGCGCATGCGCGCCTGGTACGACATCCGGGACCTGTCGATCGAGCAGCGCGCCGACGAGCAGGGCGTGCGCGAATCCATCGCCCAGGTCGAGGCGCTGGTCGCCCGCGAGAACGAACGCGGCGTGCCGAACGAACGGATCCTGCTGGCCGGTTTCTCCCAGGGCGGCGCCATCGTGCTGGCGGCCGGGCTGCGCCGAGAGGCGGGCATCGGCGGCATCATCGCGCTTTCGACCTACCTGCCTATGGCCGACCTGACCGCAGCGGAAGCCACCCGCGCCGGCAAGGCGACGCCGGTCTTCATGGCGCACGGCGCCCATGACCCGGTGGTCCCGGAAGGCCTTGGCGCCCGCAGCCGCGACCTGATGCGCGGCCTGGGCGTGGCCGTGGACTGGCACAGCTACCCGATGCCGCACAGCGTCTGCGTCGACGAGGTCCGGGACCTGGGCGACTGGCTGCAGGCGCGGTTCCAGGCCGGCTGAACCCGGCGCGTCCTGGGGCATACTTCCGCCATGAAACTGCTCCTGGTCGACGACGAACCGCTGGCCCGCCAGCGCCTGGCCGCGCTGGTGCGCGAGCTCGGCGGCCACGAGATCGCGGGCGAGGCGGGCAATGGCCGCGAGGCGGTCGAGATGGCGGAAACGCTTGCAGTGGACGTGGTGCTGCTCGACGTCGCCATGCCGGTGATGGATGGCCTCGAGGCCGCCCAGCACCTTTCCGGCCTGGCCTCGCCGCCGGCCCTGGTGTTCTGCACCGCCTTCGACCAGCACGCGCTGGCGGCCTTCGAAGCCGCAGCCGTCGACTACCTGGTGAAACCGGTCCGGCCCGAACGCCTGGCGGAAGCGCTCGAGCGCGCCCGCCGCCAGCGCGCCGCCCAGCAGCTGCCCGCGATGCCGCCCGCCGGTCCGGAGCGCCGCCGCAGCCACCTCAGCGCGCGGCTTCGCGGCAGCCTGCGCCTGATCCCGGTGGACGACATCCATTACCTGCAGGCCGAAGAAAAATACGTCGTCGTGCACCACGCGCGCGGCGAGGACCTGATCGAAGAATCGCTGAAGTCGCTCGAGCTGGAATTCGGCGAGCGCTTCATCCGTATCCACCGCAACTGTCTGGTCGCCAGCGACGAGTTCGCCGAACTCCGGCGCGGCCCCGACGGCCAGGTGCACGCCGTGCTGCGCCACGGCGGCGGCCCGCTCGAGGTCAGCCGGCGCTGCCTGCCGGTGCTGCGCGAGCGCCTGAAACATCTCTGAGGGGAGAGAACACGATGCCGACCATCCGCCTGGCCACGCGCGAGAGCGCCCTTGCCCTCTGGCAGACCAACCACGTCGCCGCGAAGCTGCGCGAGGCGCATCCCGGGCTCGAGGTCGAGCTGGTGCCGATGACCACGCGCGGCGACCAGGCCATCGACCAGCCCCTGGTCGAGATCGGCGGCAAGGGCCTGTTCCTGAAGGAGCTCGAGGTGGCGATGCTGGAAGGCCGCGCCGACGCCGCCGTGCACTCGCTCAAGGACGTGCCGATGGAGCTCGACGGCCCGTTCGAACTGCCCGCCATCCTCGAGCGCGCCGATCCCTTCGACGCCTTCGTGTCGGTGAAGTACGAGGCGCTCGAAGAGCTTCCGTTCGGCGCGAAGGTCGGCACCTCGTCGCTGCGCCGGCAGGCGCTGCTGCGCGCGCACCGTCCTGACCTGGTGCTGGTGGACCTGCGCGGCAACGTCAATACGCGCCTGGCCAAGCTCGATGCGGGCGACTACGACGCCATCGTGCTCGCCTGCGCCGGCCTGCAGCGCCTGGGCCTGGGCGAGCGCATCCGCGAACGGCTGACGGCGCCCCGTTTCATCCCGGCCGCGGCCCAGGGCGCCGTGGTGGTCGAGTGCAAGCAGGGCGATGCCGCGGTGCACGCCCTGCTGGCCGTGCTCGACCACGCGCCGACCCGCGCATGCGTCAGCGCCGAGCGGGCGATGACCCGCACCCTGGGCGGCAGCTGCCACGTACCCATCGCTGCGTACGCGACCCTGAACAAGGAAAGGATCTCGCTGGAAGGCCTGGTCGGCGATGCGAAGACCGGGCAGACCGTGCGCGGCTACGCCAGCGGCCCGATGTCCGAACCCGAAAAGCTGGGCGAGCAGGTCGCCGACATGCTGGTCGCCCGCGGCGCCGACGCCCTGCTGCCCTGAGGGCAGGGTCGGATCGTCCGGCCCTGCACTAGTAGTAGAGAGTGACGAGGTGCTTGGCTTCGGCGAAGAACAGCCATCGCTCGACCAGCGCCCCCAGCCATCCGCACAGCGCAGCCACCGTCATTGCAGCCGTCGCGACGGCCGGGGTGGTCCACGCCAGCGCGCAGGCCAGCAGGGGCAGTCCCCCGAACAGCAGCAGCGAGATCGCCCGCAGCTTGCCCGCATGTTTCCGCGCCAGCACGAAACCCATTTCGCGGGTCAGGTAATTGGCTTCGGTATGCGGACGTTCGAATACCGTCGCCTGGCGCTCCGCCGGCAGGCCCAGCGCGCTGGCGCGCGAGGCCGGCAGCGGGCGTTGGTCGATCGCCCGCCAGTAGGCCAGCTTCACCCCGGCCGCGCCGATGGCCAACACGGCGATGATCGCCAGCATTTGCGGCGGCGCCGCGCCGCCCGCCAGCGGCAGCGTGGCCGCATGCAGCAGCAGGCCGGTCAGCAGCGCGAACGCGAGATAGCCGGGAACGACGAGCCAATGCCGCCAGGCCGGGATGGGCTTGAGCGAGGCGTAGATCATCGCGGTGCAGACCACCGTGAGAACCGCGCCCACGGCGGCGGCGACCAGGCTGTACGTGCCGAGTCCACCCAGCGCGGAGCCTCCCGCGGGGTCCCGCCAGGGCCGCGTCAGCGCCCAGGCCAGCAGGCCCATCGGCACGAAGGTCGCCACGGCCAGCACGCCCTCGCGCGAAAGCCAGGAGCTGCGCCACTGCGAGAACGCCCGCCAGGCCCGCTGCGGCTGGCCCAGGTGGCCGAGCGAACTGAGCAGGCCGGCCGATACCAGCAGCGCCGCCAGCGCCAGCTGCGCCAGCAGGAACACGGCGCCGTCGCCGTAGAGCGCATTGCCGCGCAGCGGCAGGGTGACCACGCACAGCCAGACCAGCAGCCCGTAGCCGGCGCCGGAAAGCGTGGTGAAGAGCAGGACGGAGAAGGCCGGATGCATCTCAGCGACTCAGGGCGCGGTCGAGCCAGCGCAGCAGCGGGTTGAGTTGGGCGGTGTCGAGCGTCTCGACGGACGCGGACGCCGTGCCGCCTTCGCCGGAGCCGGCGCGCCGCGGCCGCTGCGGCAGGTAGCGGTTCACCGGCGCATAGCCCAGCTCCGGCATCAGGGGGACGCCGCCGCGTTCAGCCACCAGCTGCGACACCCTCGACTCCGGATCGCCCAGGTCGCCGAAGTGGCGCGCTTTGGTGGGACAGGCCTGCACACAGGCAGGTTGGCGGGACTCTTCCGGGATCGTCTCGTTGTAGATCCGGTCCACGCACAGCGTGCACTTCTTCATCACGCCCTCGACCGCGCTGTATTCCCGCGCGCCGTAGGGGCAGGCCCAGCTGCAGAGCTTGCAGCCGATGCATTTGTCCTCGTCGACCAGCACGATGCCGTCCTCGGCGCGTTTGTAGCTGGCGCCGGTCGGGCAGACGGTGACGCAGGCCGGCGTGTCGCAATGCAGGCAGCTGCGCGGGAAGTGCAGGGTGGTGGCGGGCTGGGTCGGCGTCGCCGCCACTTCGTAGGAGTGCACGCGGTTGAACCACACGCCGAACGGATCCTTGCCGTAGGCGTTCTCGTCGGTCAGCGGGCCGGCGACGCCGCCCGCGTTCCATTCCTTGCAGGACACCGCGCAGGCATGGCATCCGACGCAGGTGTCGAGGTCGATCACCAGCCCGAGCTTCTTCCTGGACGGCGGCGGCAGCGTGGTCATGGTTTTCCTTTGCCGCCACCGGCGGTGCGGGCGCTGCGGAAGTCGGCGCCATAACGGAGCGGAGCGTCCGACACCGGCCCCGCCGCCAGCGGCGCGAACTGCGGCAGCGAGACCTCGGCGGTCTCGGCCCTGTGGATCGCCACGCGCAGGTCGAACCACGCCGCCTGCCCGGTCACCGGGTCGGCGTTGGCGTAATCCTTGTTCGGCAGCACGTCCGAGATCAGATGGTTGAGCAGGAAACCCTTGGCGCTTTCCGGCGCGTCGGCGGCCAGCTTCCAGGCACCCCGGCGTTTTCCGATCGCGTTCCAGGTCCACACGGTGTCGGGCTGCACGTTGCCGGCCAGCCGGCACTGCACGGTGATGCGTCCGTGGTGCGAATCCACGTGCACCCAGTCGTCGTCGGACAGCCCGTGGCGCGCCGCGGCATCGGGATGCAGGTACAGGAAGTTGCGCGCGGTGATCTGCCGCAGCCAGGCGTTCTGCGAGCCCCAGGCGTGGTACATGAAGGGCGGGCGCTGGGTCACGGCGCTAAGCGGGAAACGAGTGGCTTCCAACTGTGCGCCCTCGAAGGGTTCGTACCAGATCGGCAGCGGATCGAAGTAGGTCGCGACGCGCTCGCGTTCGGCCTCGGGCGGCTGCACCGGGCCATGGCCCTGCGCCGCGAGCCGGAACTTCTGCAGCGTTTCCGAATACAGCTGCAGCACCACCGGGTCGGCCTTGGCGATGAAACCCATGCCCTGCGACCACTGCAGGTAGTCGCGGTTGGCCATCTTGAAATAGCGCGCCGAGGCCGGGACGTCGGCGGTCCAGAAGCCGCCGTTCTCGCGATAGCGGTCCAGCTGGGCCGGGTTCGGCGGGCCCTTGCCGTGCTGCGTTCCATCCCCGCGCCAGCC
This sequence comes from uncultured Arenimonas sp., assembly GCA_965650505.1. Taxonomy (GTDB): domain Bacteria; phylum Pseudomonadota; class Gammaproteobacteria; order Xanthomonadales; family Xanthomonadaceae; genus Arenimonas. Next base: position 4,812 of record CBFGOZ010000046.1, on the reverse strand, counting down.
GGCCAGCAGGCCGACGCCCGGCGCGCGTTCGTGATGGACCAGGTAGTCGGCGTAGTCGGCGTAACGCGGCGAACCGTCTTCGTCCACCAGGGCCGGCAGGCCGATACGTGCGCCGAGGTCGATCAGTACGCTCTGGAAGCCGCGCACGTCGCGGCCTTCGCGCTGCAGGGCGGGGTCGAGCGCCGGGTGGCGGATGGCGTCGGCGGCGCGGTCGGCGTCGGAGATCGGCCGGTCGAGCAGCGAGATCGCGTCGAAGCGCTCCAGGTAGGTCGTGTCCGGCAGCACCAGGTCGGCGTAGGCCACCATCTCGCTCGAATACGCGTCCGAATAGATGATCTTCGGGATGCGGTACTCACCGTCGGCGCCCTTGTCGGTGAGCCAGTGCATGGTCTCGGCGGTGTTCATCGCCGAGTTCCAGCTCATGTTGGCCATGAACATCATCAGCACGTCCACCGGCTTCGGATCCGCCGCCCAGGCGTTGCGGATCACCGTGTGCAGCATGCCGTGCACCGCCAGCGGGTAGCGCCAGGAGTAGGCGTGGTCCAGGCGCCGCGGCTGGCCATCGGCATCCACCAGCAGGTCTTCCGGCCCGTGGATGAAACCCAGCGGCGGCGCATCCAGCGCGCCGTTGGCCAGGCGCGTCCTGCCGGGGCGGTTCGCCGGCGGAATGGGCCGGGGAAAGGGGGGCTGGTAGCGGAAGCTGCCCGGCGTATCCACCGCGCCAAGCAGCAGCTGCAGCAGGTGCAGGGCGCGGCAGGTGTGGAAGCCGTTGCTGTGCGCGCTGATGCCGCGCATCGCATGGAAGGCGACCGGACGACCTACCATGCGTTCGTGCCGCACGCCGTGCACGTCGGTCCAGGGCTGTTCGATCACCACCGGCTCATCGAAAGCCGCAGACGCCAGCTCGCGGGCGATGCGGCGGATGGTGGCGGCCGGCACGCCGCAGCGCTCGGCCACGGCCTCGGGCGCATACCGGGGATCGAGGTAACGCTGCGCCATCAGCTGGAAGGCGGGCACGGCGCGGCGGCCATCGGGCAGGGTGAATTCGCCGACGATGGCGGGGGAAAGGCCGGTGGCTTCGGCGGGCACGGCGGACGATTGCCCACGATCCCAGCAAAGCGCTTTGCCGTCGGCGTCCCGCGCGAACAGCCCGTCATCGGCGCCACCCGGGTTCTGCACCACCAGCCAGTGCGCATTCGTGTAGCGCACCAGATAGTCCAGGTCCACCTTGTCGGCTTTCAGCAGCTCGTGCGCCAGCGCGAATGCGAACAGCCCGTCGGTGCCCGGTCGGATGCCGATCCACTCGTCGGCGATGGCGCCGTAACCGCTGCGCACCGGGTTCACCGCGACCACCTTGGCGCCGCGGCCCTTCAGATGGCCCAGGCCCAGTTTGATCGGGTTGGAATCGTGGTCTTCGGCCACGCCCCAGAGCATCAGGTACTTCGTGTGCTCCCAGTCCGGTTCGCCGAACTCCCAGAAGCTTCCGCCCAGCGTGTACAGCCCGCCCGCGGCCATGTTCACCGAGCAGAAGCCGCCGTGCGCGGCGTAGTTGATGGTGCCGTATTGCTGCGCCCACCAGCCGGTCAGCGCCTGGCTCTGGTCTCGGCCGGTGAAGAAGGCCAGGCGGTCGGGATCGGTCTCGCGGGTTTCGCGCAGCCAGCCGGCGGCCAGGGCCAGCGCCTCGTCCCATTCGATCTCGCGGAACTTGCCTTCGCCGCGTTCGCCCACCCGCAGCAGCGGCTTGTCCAGCCGCGCCGGCGAGTAGTGCTGCATGATGCCGGCCGAACCCTTGGCGCAGAGCACGCCGCGGTTGACCGGGTGCGCCGGGTTGCCCTCGATGTAGCGGATCCTGCCCGCGCGCAGGTGCACGTTGATGCCGCACCGGCAGGCGCACATGTAGCAGGTGGTCTGCTTGACCTCGTCGCCTACCGGGGCCTGCAGGTCGAGATCGGGCTCGCGCATGCCGCGCATTGTGCCGCGCGCGGCCCGATCCCGCGAGGCCCGCCTACTTGGCGGGCGCCAGGCTGATTACGATGCCCGGGTCGTCGAAGTCCGAATAGCGGATCTCGCTCCGGCCGGACTGGCCCTGATAAGTGCTGCTGACCTCGAGCTTGAGGATCATGCCGCTCCGGGCCGAGATCCAGGCCACCGTGGTGGCCTTGTCGCCGGGAGCGGGCGGCGGCGGGGTCGCGCCGGGCATGGCTGGCGGCACCACGTCCTGGACGTAGCGCAGCTTGCGCACCTTCTCGCCGTCCAGGGTGCCGGTGCCCAGATCCTCCACCTCCAGCCCCTCCTGCAGCTTCTTCAGGAAGGCCTCGTCGCGGTACTGCGCGGTCATCGACTTCACCGGCAGCGGCAGGGTCATGGTGCGGCCGCCGATGGTCATCTGTGCGGTGTCGCCGACCACCAGGGTGGTCGGTCCGCCGGCCACGCTGATCCGGTAGCGGTCCGGGGCCTGGAACTCCAGCCGGGTCGCCGGCCGGGCCTGACCTTCGGCGGTGATGGTCGCCCGGAACGACTTCAGGGCCAGGAACTTCTGCCAGGCCTCGAACAGTTCGTCGCGGGGTGCGGCCACCGAACAGGAGGGCAGCAGGAGCAGCAGTGCGGGCAGCGCGAACGCGGCCAGGGTGAGGCGGCGTGACATGGCGGCTCTCCGGCGCTTGGAGGGAAGGGGCGCGGGTGCCATTCTAATCGTATCTTCGCGACCCTTCCGGACACCCATGGACCGCTACGAGCGCATCCTCGCCCTGCACCGAAGCCTCAAGACCGCCCGCTATCCGGTGCCGATCAAGCGGTTGATGGAAGAGCTGGCCTGCTCCCGCGCGACGCTCTACCGCGACATCGCCTTCCTGCGCGACGCGCTGGGCGCGCCGATCGAAAGCGAGGGCGAAGGCAGCATCCGCTACGACGAGAAGGAGGCGGAACGCTTCGAACTCCCGGGCCTTTGGCTCAACTCCGACGAACTGCACGCCCTGCTGGCCGCGCACCAGTTGCTCGACCGCACCGGCCAGGGCGTGCTTTCCAGCGCCCTGGCGCCGCTCAAGGGCCGCATCGAGTCGCTGCTGGCCCAGCAGGCCGGGGGCAAGCGCTGGCCGGTGGAGCGGGTCCGTGTGATCGCCAGCGGCGTGCGCCGCCGCGACGAGCTGGCCTTCCGCCTGGTGGCCAGCGCCGTGCTCGAACGCCGGCAGCTGGAATTCGATTACCTGGCGCGCTCCACCAACGAGCGCACGCACCGCAAAGTCTCGCCGCAGCGGCTCACGCACTACAAGGACAACTGGTACCTCGACGCCTGGGACCACGAGCGCGAGGGCCTGCGCAGCTTCTCGGTCGACCGCATCCAGCACGCGAAACTGTCCGATGCCGCCGCCCGCGACCTGGCCGACGCCGAACTCAACCAGCACCTGGCCTCGAGCTACGGCATCTTCTCCGGCTCGCCCAAGGGCACCGCGACCATCGTGTTCTCGGCCAAGGCCGCGCGCTGGGTCGCCGACGAACACTGGCACAGCAAGCAGGAAGGCCGCTTCCTGCCCGACGGCCGCTACGAATTGAAGGTGCCCTACAGCCAGTCCAAGGAACTGCTGATGGACGTGCTGCGCTACGGCGCCGACGCCGAGGTGGTGGCGCCGGAGCCGTTGCGCCAGCAGGCGCGCAGCCTGCTGCAGCTAGCGCTGCAGGCCTATGAGCGCTGAGGATTCCGGCAGCCGCCGGCCGCGTGGTCGGCGGGTGGCCCTGGTGCTCGGCGCGGGCGGCGCCCGCGGCCTGGCGCACATCGGCGTGGTGCAGGCGATCGAAGCCCGTGGCTACCAGATTGCAGGCATCGCCGGTTCCTCCATGGGCGCCCTGGTCGGCGGCATCTACGCGGCGGGCCGGCTGAACGAGTACAGCGAGTGGGCGCGCGGCCTGGAGCGCGGCGACGTCCTGCGCCTGCTCGACTTCGCCTTCGGTTTCCCGGGCCTGATCCGCGGCGAGCGCGTGATCGGCGCCCTGCGCGAACTGGTCGGCGACCACCTGATCGAGGAACTGCCAATCCCCTACACCGCGGTCGCGACCGACCTGGCCCGGCAGCGCGAGGTATGGCTCACCCGCGGCAAGCTGTTCGACGCCATCCGCGCCTCCATCGCCATCCCGATGATCTTCACCCCGCAGCACATCGATGGCCGCGAACTGGTGGACGGCGGCCTGCTGGCGCCGGTGCCGATCGCCGCCACGCGGCTGATGCGGGTGGATCGGGTGATCGCCGTGGACGTCAACGGCCCGGTCTCGTGGGCCAATCCGGGGCTGGAGCCGCGGCCCGAGGAAATGGCCGCCGGCCACGGCATCGACGACAGCACCGAGGCGCTGGACGAGGACCACCCCGGCAGCCTGCGTGAGCGCATGGCGGCGATCTGGGAAGGGCTGGCGCGGACGAACGGCGGCAAGCCTGAGAAGAGCCGCGGCGTGATGGACCTGATGTCGCGGTCGCTCGACACCATGCAGGCGCACATGGCGCGGGTGCAGCTGGCCCAGGACCCGCCCGACCTGTTGATCCAGCTCTCTCGTGAAACGGCGACCTTCTACGAATTCTGGCGCGCCACCGAGCTGGTCGAGAAAGGCCGCGAGGCCGCCGAGGCGGCGCTGGACAAGGCCGGCCTCTAGGGCCTACTGGAAACCCGGCTGCCCGACCTGGTCGGGGAACTGCGGCACGCGCTGCAGCCGGGCCGGGTCGTACCCGTAGGCGGCGAACTTCGCGCGCAGCTGGTCGTATCTGGCGGCATCCATGCGCGGCTCGCGGGCGAAGATCCAGGCCAGGTTGCGCTTGGGATGGCCGATCAG
>CBFGOZ010000045.1:0-12507 GCA_965650505.1 uncultured Arenimonas sp. | reverse complement strand
TGATCACCAGCACCGCGTTCTGCCCTTCCAGCGGCATGAACCGGAACATGCCCGACACCGGCGTGCTGCCGCCTTCGCCGAAGACGCCCTCGAGCGAGTCGACGATCTTGGCGGCGTCGCCCGACTGCAGCGGGAACACGCCCACCGACATGCCCGCCAGCCAGTCCACGTCGAAGATCTGGACGGTGCGCAGGTAGTTCTGCAGCTCGGCGCGGGTGCCGGCCAGGGTGATCAGGTTGCGGGCGTTGTCGACGTTGACCACGGCGTTCGGGCGGGCGTAGGGCTCGAGCACCTTCTTCATCTCGCTGGCCGAGATGAACTGCAGCGGCACCGCGCGCACCTCGTAGCCGCGGGCGTCGGCGGCGCTGCCGGTGCGCGGCGAAAGGTTGCCGGCGATCGCCTGCTCGGTCGGCAGTACGTTGTAGCGGCCGTCGGACCAGACCAGGCGGGCGTTGTTCCAGCCCAGCACCATCTCGAGCAGGCTCAGCGCCTGGGCGGCATTCACCGGACGCGGCGTCGCCAGGGTCACCTGGCCCTGCACGTTCGGGGCGATGACGTAGTTCTGCTGCAGCAGGTCGCCCAGGATGGCCTTGACCACCGCGTGCACCGGCTCGCCCTCGAAGTTGAAGGTGGCCTCGCCCGGCATGTCCAGCGACGGCGCCGGCTGCGCGGCGACCCGCTGGTCGATGACGCGGCCGCTGCCCGGGATCAGGCGGACCCCGGAGGCCTCGCCGGCGGCGGCGGCGGCCTCGGGGCCGGCGCTGGCCCGGCTGTCGTCGGCCGGCGCCTGGGCCGGGGCGCGCCCGGCCAGGGGGTCGCCGCCGCGGCTGAGCACCGGGCTGGGCGCGGTGACGCAGCCGGACAGGAACACCAGCAGCACGGTCGCGGCCAGCAGTCGGGGACGAAGGGCAAGATTCATGCGGTCACTCTACCTGTTGGCTGTCGCGTCGCGCGTTCTCGGCGCGCATCTGGGCGCGGCGCGCCTCGATGCGGCGACGGATCGCCTCGACCTGCTGTTCCTGGGTCATCTCCGCGGCGGGCTCGGAATCCGCGGCCGGGGCCGGCGCCGGCTGGGCCGCCACGGCCTGGGGCGGCGGCGCGGCGCCGCCCGGCGCGCCGGGGGTGGGCCCGCCGGCCGCGGTCGGCGGGCGCGGCGTTCCCGACACCACGGTGGCGCCGCCGGCGCCGTCAAACACCCGCAGCTCCAGCTCGCGCCGGCCCTGCGGGCCTTCGAACACCGCGCGCCGCGGCTGCAGGTCGACCAGGCGCCAGCTGGTGCCGGCGACCGGTTCGCCCAGGCGCACGCGCAGGCTGGCGGGATCGCCCTGCTTCTGCACGATGGCCAGCTTCAGGTCGCCGGCGATCAGCACGCTGGTCAGGACCACGTCCAGCGGCGCGTCGCTGCCGCCGTCGCCGGTGTCGGTCACCGGCGGCGGCCGGCGGTCGGCGCTGAGCAGCGGACGGCTGCCGACTTCCAGATAATCGGAGGGCGGGCCGAGCCGGGAATCGGCGGGCGCCAGCGACACCTTCGGCAGCGGCGGCGCCAGTGCGGCGTTGGCCGGGTGCGGGCCGACGCGTGCGCCCAGGCCGGCCACCGCCAGCACCAGCAGGGCCAGCGACCATATCGCCAGCGCGGCCAGCAGGGCTCCGGCCGGGCGCAGCGCGGCGATCACGGCGCGGCTCCCGCGGGCGAGGACTTCAGGTAGCCGTAGAGGTCGAAGCTGACGTCCATCGCGCCGCCCTCCAGGCCGGTGCCGAGGTAGCTGCGCCGGGACAGCAGGTCCAGGTTGTCGACGAAAAGCTGCGGGCTGCCGCTTTCCAGCGCATGCAGCACCGCGCCCAGCTCGGCCATGCCGCAGCGCAGGCGCACCTGCACGGTGGCGCGTTCGAACGGCTCCTCGGCCCGGGTTTCCGAGGGCGTGCGCGCGGTGATCTGGCAGCGCGAGGCCTGAGGGCTGGCCTGGCTGACCACCGACTCCAGCCGCTGCACCAGGGCCGCGGTGGCGAGCTGGCGGTTGGCCTCGGGCAGGAACCCGGGGTTGCCGGCCTCGAACTCGCGCACCCGCGCCAGCTCGCGCTCGAGCTCGGGGCGCTGGGCGATCTCCATGCGCAGCGCCAGCTCTTCGTCGCGCAGCGCGGCGATCTGGTCGCCCATGGCCAGCATCGGCGCGGTGAACCACCAGTGCAGCGCGACCAGGTAGACCACGGCGCCGACCGCGGCGGCGATCGCCAGCACGCGCACGCGCTCAGGGACGGGCTTCATCGCCGGCCTCCCGCGGGGACTGTTCGACCACGTCGGCGGTCAGGGTGAAACGGTCGCGGCCGCTGCGCGGATCGGCCTGCACGGCTCCGGACAGCGCCGGGCCGGAAAGCAGCGGCGAGGCCTGCAGCAGGCCGACCAGGGCCGGCGCGGCGCGGCTCTGGCCGACCATCACCAGCTTGCCCTCGTTCACCGCCAGTTTGTCGAGCGCGGTGTCGTCGGGGATGCGGCGGCTCAGGTCGTCGAGCAGTTCGAGCATGGTCGGGCGGCCGGCGCGCGTGGTGGCCAGGAAGTTGGCGGCCTGGGCCGACACCTGCAGCTGGTTGCGCAGCAGGCGCGCCTGGCGCGCCTGGTCGTTGGCCTCGGCGACCTGGCGGCGCAGGTCCTCCAGCCGTTCGCCGCGGTTGTGCAGCATCAGCAGCAGGGCGCCGCCGAGCGCAACCGCCGCGACCAGGGCGAGCGCGGCATTGAGCCGGCGCACCGGGTCGCGCTGCTGCTCGCGGCGGGCTTCCGGCAGCAGGTTCAGGCCCAGGCGGCGGCCATCGGGTTCCACCGCATCCACGCCGGCCAGGCCCTGGGCCAGCGGGCCCAGCGCCTGCAGCTCGGCGTCCAGGCGCGCACGCGGCAGCACCAGCAGCTCCACCTGCATCTGCTGGGTGGCGGGATCGCGGGCAAGCACGCGGCCCTGGTGGCTCACCTGGTCGGCAGCGAAGGGCGTCTGCCGGTCGAGTTCGAACGCCAGCACCTCGCGCAGGCGCGGCTCGGCGGCGCTGGGCAGGCTGAGGTTGCGGCGCAGCACGTTCGAGGCCGGCAGCAACAGCCAGGCCGGGATCGCGGATTCTTCCAGCCGGCGACGCACCGAGGCCAACACCGACTCCTCCAGCGGCAGCGATCCGAGGTCGCGATCGCCGCCGCGGCCGCTGGCGACCAGGCGCAGGGCGTCGTCCTGCCGCAGCAGGTAGAGCCGCTGCTCGTCGCCGGCGATCCAGTCGCGCCAGCGCGCCGGCAGCAGGTCCAGCACCGCCTGCACGGCCTCGCGCGACCAGCGCGGCAGCGGGCTCGCGGCCAGGCGCAGTCTCAGGGGTTCGACCAGGGCGGAAAAACGATCGGCGGCGGGCATCAGTCGGGTTCTCCCGCCCGCCAGGCCAGCGGGGCATACAACTGGCCGAAGACGCTGCCGGCGCCGATGCGCAGCGTGGCGGTGACTTCGACCTGCGAGCCGTCCGGGCGGGTGGCGCGGCTGGCAACACTATACGTGCCGGACCCCACCACGGCGAGGGCGCTGCCGTCGGGCATCACCGGCGGCGGAAGGCCTGGCCGCCAGGCTTCGCGCGCGGCCACCAGCTGGGCCGCCTGCGCCGGCGCCAGCCCCATCGCCTGCAGCACCGGCGGCTGCGCGAAGGCCGGGTCCGGCGTCGGCCGCGCGGTGAACACGGTGACGTGCGGCACCAGCAGCCGGTACGTCGCCTCGTCCATGCCCAGCAGCTGCTGCAGCTCCGACAGCGTGGTGAAAGGCTGGTCCCTGGCGCCGTAGGGAAGCCCGGCGGCGGCGTAGTCGCGGTCCTCGGCGCCGCCTTCGATCGCCAGCAGGTCGTCGAGGTCGCGCCAGTCCTGGATGGTGCCGGCCAGGGTGCGGGCGCGCCCCTCCTCGATGCCCAGGGCGACCATCAGCGCCGCCAGCTGGCGCGGATCGGCGACGTTGAGGTCGAACTTGCCGGCCTCGTCCTGCACCTGCACCTCGATGCGGTAGTCGTCGAACGGAAACGGGTTGGGGCGCGCGTCGGGCACCCAGCGCTGGCGCGGGTCCGCCGCCGACAGACGCAGCGCCGCCAGCTCGATGCCGGCCTCGGCGGCCTGGCGGCCGGCCACCTGCACGCGCAGCGCGCTGCCCTGCAGCGCCTCGGTGCGGGCCGAGAGCGCGAACACCGCCACCAGGCCGGCCAGCAGCATCAGCAGCCAGAGCACCAGCAGCAGGGCGGCGCCACGCGCGCGCGCGTTCACTGCTGTCCGTCCTCGGGGTCGGGCGTCGGGCCGGGCACCGCCATGCCCTGTGCGACGGCGCCGCCCAGGCGCGGCGCCGCGACCAGGGTCGGCCAGTTCGCGGCGGGATCGCGCAGTCGCAGCTCCAGCCGCACCAGGCGCGGCATCGTCGCGGGATCCTCCCAGCGGCTTTCCCAGCCGCCCAGCTCGCCCTGCGGATCGAGCGTACGCAGGGCGAAGGCGCCTTCGGCGATACCCTCCATCAGCACCTCGGGCTCGCGCTCGGCCTCGATCGGGCCTTCCGGCGTCAGCAGCTGGTGCTCGAACTCCAGCCGCAGGCCCTCGCGGCCGGGCACCAGGCGGAAGGTCTGCAGGTAGGGGCCGCCGCGCGACAGATAGCCCGGCATCGGCGCGACGAAACGCAGCAGGCGTTCGTCTGCCTCGAACATCTTCGACTCGCCGGTGCCCTCGTCGTATTCGAAGGGCATGGCCAGGGCGCCGTTCAGCTGCCGGCGCAGGAATCCCTGCACCGCGCGCAGCCGTTCCTGGCGTTGGGCCATGGCCTCGGCGCGTTCGGTGGCGCGGGTGGCGTTCAGCAGCGCCGCGAAGGCCAGCGTCAGCCCCGCGGCCAGCAGCGCCGTGGCCAGCAGCACTTCGACCAGGGTGAAGCCGCGCGCGCGCTTCACGGCAGCGCTCCCGCGGGCTGGGCCGGCAGGCGCGCGCGCAGGGTCGCGAAGCGCAGGGTGCGCGCGTAGTCGTCCTCGCCCCAGCCGATGTCCAGCTGCACGCGGTAGAGCACCGGCACGCCCACCGGCTGAAGGCCCACGGATTCCAGCGGCTCGATCGCCGGATCCGTCGGTTCGGGCGGCACCGGATCATCGACCTCGGTGATCTCCAGCGTCCAGCGGTAGCGGCCGTCCTCGCTCTCGCCCTGCTGGCGACCGGGTTCGATCGGCGCCAGCACGCCCAGCTCGTCCAGCACCGATTGCGCGTGCAGGGTCGCCTCGGTGGCGTCGCTGGCGTTGCGCACCTGGTTCAGTCCGCCGCCCAGGATCGCGATCAGGATGCCCAGGGCCACGGCCAGCAGGGCGAAGGCCAGCATCACCTCCAGCAGGCTGAAGCCGCGCTGGCGGGCCGCGCCGCGGTGTACGGCGCGCCTCACGGCGGCGGGCCCTCGCCGCGGCTCAGCGTGACTTCGCCGGTGAGCCAGGCCACGTCGATGCGCCAGGCGGCATCGCCGCGCTTGAGCACGAAGCGTCCACCGGTGGCGGCGCCCTCGGGGAAGAAGCGCACGACCGCGGTGCGGTCCTCGCCCTGCGGCTGGCGCGCGGTGGTGGCCACCAGCTCGATCTCCCCGGGCAGTTCGCCCTCGCGCTGCCCGGCCGCCGTCCAGCGCTTGCCGATCACGTCCATCGAGAAGGTCTGCTCACGCCCGGTGGCGATGGCCTGGGCGCGGGTCCAGCGCAGCTGGCCGGCGACCTCGCGGGCCGCGCCGCGCAGCTGCTGGCCGGGCAGCGCGCGACCCATCACGGCGGCGGCCATCCCGGCGATCACCGCGATCAGGGCCACCACCACCAGCACCTCGACCAGCGACAGGCCGCGCGCGGTCTTCATGGCCGGTCGCCGCGCGGCCTCAGGGGGCGCGCAGGTCGGCGTTCACGCTTTCCCCGCCCGGCTGGCCGTCGGCGCCCAGGCTGACCAGTTCGTAGGGGCCGGACTCGCCGGGCTTGCGGTACTGGATCGCGCCGCCCCAGGGATCGTTCAGTTCTTCCTTCTTCGCGTACGGGCCGAGCCAGTTCGGCATGCCCGAGGCGCTGACCAGCTGGTCCAGGCTGTCCGGCAGCTTGCCGGTGTCCATGCGGAACTGGTCGACCTTGCCCGAGAGCGTCACCAGCTGGGTCTTGGTGATGCCGACGTTGGCGCGGTCCTGGCCGCCCATGATCCGGCTGGTGACCAGGGCCAGCACCGATCCGATCAGCACGATGACGATGATGATCTCGATCAGGCTCATGCCGCGGGCCTGCTTGCGGGACGGGAGCGGGGATTTCGGGAAACGACGTCGCATGGCGTTCAACCTATGGCGTTGGTGAGGTCGTAGATGGGCAGCAGCACCGATAGCACGATGACGCCGACCAGGGCGGTGAGCAGCACGATGATGGTGGGCACGAGCAGGGCCAGCAGGCGCTCGAGTGCATCGGCGGATTCGCGGTCGAAGGTGTCGGCGACCTTGAACAGCATGGTGTCGAGCTCGCCCGACTCCTCGCCGACCTGGACCATGTGCACCGCCAGGCGCGGGAAACGCTTCTGCCGGCCCAGCGCGTAGCCCAGGCCGCTGCCGGTCTTCACTTCTTCGGCGGCAGCCTCCACCGCTTCGCCCAGCACGCGGTTGGACAGCACCGGGCGCGAGAGGTTCAGCGCGGTGAGCAGGGGTACGCCGTTGTGCACCAGGGTGCCGAGCGTGCGCGCCAGGCGCGCGGTGTCGAGCTTGGCCAGCAGGTCGCCGGGGAAACGGGTGCGCAGCAGGCGCTCGTCGATCGCGCGCCGGGTCGCGGGCTGCGCGAACCGCGCCGCCAGCCACCAGGCCAGCACCAGCAGCGCGGCCAGGGCCAGCCACCACCAGTCGCGCAGGAACAGGCTCGCCGACAGCACCGCGGCGGTATACCAGGGCAGCGCGACGTCCATGCTGTCGAACAGCGACTGGAACTGCGGCACCACCATCACCATCAGGAACACCACCGACGCGCAGACCAGGGTGAGCAGGATGGCCGGATAGGTGAGCGCATTGACCAGGCGCGAGCGCAGCACGGCGCTGCGCTCGAGATAGTCCGCGAGCCGGCGCAGACTTTCGTGCAGATTGCCGCCGGCCTCGCCGGCGCGCACCAGGTTCACGTAAAGGCGCGAGAAGATGCCGTGCTGCTGCTCCAGCGCGGTCGACAGCGGCGCGCCGCCGCGCACCGATTCGCGGATGCGTTCGACCACGCGCCGCGCCTGCACGCTGTCGGGCAGCTCCAGCAGGATGCCGAGCGCGCGGTCCAGCGGCTGGCCGGCGCCGAGCAGGGTCGCCAGCTGCTGGGTGAACTGCAGGGTCTGGTCGGCGCCGAACTCCTGGCGCTTGAACAGCGCGCCCAGGCCCTCGCCGCCGCCGGTGTCCGTTCGGCGCGCCTCGACCGGCAGGTGGCCCTGGTCCTGCAGGCGGGTGATCACTTCCTCGGCGCTGGCGGCCTCCATCTGCCCGTCCAGGGTTTCGCCGGTCGCCGACAGCGCCTTGTAGCGGAACAGCGCCATGTGCCTAGGCTTCCTGCGTCACGCGCAGGACTTCCTCGATGGTGGTCAGGCCCTGCATCGCCTTGATCAGCCCGTCCTCGTACATGGTGCGCATGCCGCGGGCGCGCGCGGCCTCCTCCAGCTCGCCCATGCCGGCGTGCTGCATCACCAGCCGGCGCAGGCTGTCGTCCATCACCAGGAATTCCATGATGGTGGTGCGGCCCAGGTAGCCGGTGGGCGTGAGCGCGGACGGCCTGGGGCGGTAGAGGTGGATCGTGCCCTCGGGCTGGAAGCGGCGCAGGCCGAATTCCTCCACCACTTCCGGCAGCGCCTCGTACTTCTCCATGTGCGTCGGCTCGATCCGGCGCACCAGGCGCTGGGCCAGGATGCCGTTCACCGTGGACGTGAGCAGGTAGTCCTCGACGCCCATGTCCATCATGCGGGTGATGCCGCCGGCGGCGTTGTTGGTGTGCAGCGTGCTCAGCACCAGGTGGCCGGTGAGCGCGGACTGGATGGCGATGCGCGAGGTCTCCAGGTCGCGCATCTCGCCGATCATGATGATGTCCGGGTCCTGGCGCACGATGCTGCGCAGGGCGTGGGCGAAGTCCAGGCCGATCTGCGGCTTGGCCTGGATCTGGTTGATGCCCTCGATCTGGTATTCGACCGGGTCCTCGACCGTGATGATCTTCACGTCGGGCGTGTTGAGCTGGCTCAGCGCGGCGTACAGCGTGGTGGTCTTGCCCGAGCCGGTCGGGCCGGTGACCAGCAGGATGCCGTGCGGCTGCTCGAGCACCTTCAGGAACTGGCCGAGGAATTCGTCGGTGAAGCCCAGGGCCTTGAAGTCGAGCACGACCGATTCGCGGTCGAGCAGGCGCATCACCACGCTTTCGCCGTGCGCGGTGGGCACCGTGCTGACGCGCAGGTCCAGCTCCTTGCCCTGCACCCGCACCATGATGCGGCCGTCCTGCGGCAGCCGGCGCTCGGCGATGTTGAGCTTGGCCATGATCTTGATGCGCGAGATCACCGCGGCGGTGAGGTTGGCCGGCGGCGATTCGGCCTCTTCCAGCACGCCGTCCACGCGGTAACGCACCTTGAGCCGGCTCTCGAAGGGCTCGATGTGGATGTCGGAGGCGCGCAGCTCCACCGCGCGCTGGATCACCAGGTTCACCAGGCGGATCACCGGGGCTTCCGAGGCCAGGTCGCGCAGTTGTTCGACGTCGGCCTCGTCGCCGGCGCTCTCGTCGCCGAGGTTCTCGACGATGGTGCCCATCGCCGAACGCCCGCTGCCGTAATAGCGCTCGATCAGGTCGGCGATCTCGGCGCGCAGGCCCACCTTCACCCGCACGGTGCGGCCGGTGGCCAGGGCGACGGCGTCGGCGGCGTAGGGATCCTGCGGTTCGGCCACCAGCAGGTCGACGTGCTGTTCGTCCTCGCCCACCGGGCACACCGACAGCTGCTTGAGGAAGCGCAGCGACAGCTGCACGCCGGCCGGCGGGACGTCCGGGCAATCCTTGGCCGAAAGCAGGGGCAGGCCCAGCACTTCGGCGGCCGCCTCGGCCATGTCGCGTTCGGACACCATGCCCAGGCGCAGCAGCAGAGCCGACAACGAGCCGCCGGCCTCGGCGTGCAGGCGCTGGGCGCGGCCCAGGTCGGCGTCCTTCAGCCGGCCGCGCGCGATCAGGGCCGCGGCGATGCGGCTGTCGGCGGTTTCGGTGGTTTCCTGAATGGCCGCGGCCACGGGCGACTCCATCACGGGGAGCCCGGAATTTAACAGGTCTCGCCGCGCCGCGGGTTCAGTCCGCGAAGGCCGCGGGCGGGGTCGCGGCGCGTGCCGACCATGCCTTGAAAAGCGCCTCGATGGCCTGCCTTTCGGGCGCCCGCCAGTGCCGTGTGCGCGCCTGGACGCCCTCGGCCTGCGTCCAGTCGGGCTGGCTGCGGGCGGCGCTGTCGTACCAGGCCAAGGCCGCGTCCCGTTCGCCCTGGACCCACAGACCCACGGCGACGGTATAGGGATACCAGGAGGGCCGCCCGCCGTGCGCCCGGGCGGCCTGCTGCCAATAATCCACCGCCTGCGCGGGCTGGCCGCGGTTGAACGCGCTCCAGCCCAGCGACCAGAGGGCACGGCGGCCATTGACCGGATCGTCCGCGCCCCGCTCGAGCACGCGCCTGAAGTCGCGGTCGCCTTCCTCGATGTCGCCGCTGGCGTGGAACAGATAGGCGCGGTGCAGGAGCGCCGCACTGTCATTTGGATCCTTGCGGATCCGGGCATTCAGGTGGCGGCGGAAGCCGGCATTGTCGCCGGGGCGCGGATGCATCGCCATGGCCGCCACGTCGCGTTCGACATAGCGCAGGCTGGGATCCGGCATCGGTACGTCGGCGGCCGCCGACAGCGGAAAGCAAAGCAGCAGTGCGAACAGGCAGCGGAACATACGACAGGGTCTCCGGAAGAACACCCGGCCAAGCTTAAACACCCGCCGCGACCATCGCCGGGCCACGGCCGGCTTTGCACAGCCTGGACGTCGGCGGCAGTGGGGCTTAACCGCCGCGCCGGGTCAGGCGACCCAGGCGCGGGCGTTGCGGAAGATCCGCAGCCAGGGCGAATCCTCGCCCCACTCGGCCGGATGCCAGCTCATCTGCAGGCTGCGGAACACCCGTTCCGGGTGCGGCATCATCAGCGTGGCGCGGCCGTCGCGGCTGGTGAGGCCAGTGATGCCCTCGGGCGAACCGTTCGGATTGGCCGGGTAGGCTTCGGTCGGCCGGCCGTGGCCGTCGACGAAGCGCAGCGCGATCCTGGCCGCCGATTCGTGCTCCGGCGCATCGAAGCGGGCGTAACCCTCGCCGTGCGCGACCACCACCGGGATGCGCGAACCCGCCATGCCGGCGAACAGGATCGAGGGCGACTCCTGCACCTGTACCTGGGCCAGGCGCGCTTCGTACTGCTCGCTCTTGTTGCGCAGGAACCGCGGCCAGTGCTCGGCGCCGGGCACCAGGCCCTTGAGCTGGGCGAACATCTGGCAGCCGTTGCAGACGCCCAGGCTGAAACTGTCGGAACGCTCGAAGAAGCGCGCGAACTGCTCGCGCAGGTCCGGCCGCTCCAGGATGGACGTGGCCCAGCCGCGGCCGGCGCCCAGCACGTCGCCGTAGCTGAAGCCGCCGCAGGCCGCCAGGCCCTTGAACGATTCCAGGGCGACGCGGCCGGAGATCAGGTCGGACATATGCACGTCCACCGCCGTGAAGCCGGCGCGGTCGAACGCCGCCGCCATCTCCACCTGGCCGTTGACGCCCTGCTCGCGCAGGATCGCCACCCGCGGACGCACGCCGGTGACGATCCAGGGCGCGGCGATGTCATCGGCCGGATCGAAGGTGAGTTTCGGGACCAGGCCCGGATCGGCGAAGTCCAGCCGGGCGTCGCGCTCGCTGTCGGCGCCGGCGGGGTCGTCGCGCAGCGCCTGGATGGCGTGCGTCACCGACCACCAGGCCCCGAACAGCTCCTCCCAGGTCCACTCGGCCAGCACCTCGCGGCCCTCGCTGACCCGAACCACCGGCGCCGTGCTGGGCTTGCCGATGCGCTGTGCGCAATGGGTCAGGTCGTGGCGGTTCACCAGGTCGGCGAAGGCCACGCGGTCCTCGGCGGCGATCTGCACCACCGCGCCCAGCTCTTCGTTGAACAGGGTGCTGAAGGGATCGTCGCCCCAGCCGTCGAGGCTGAGCTCCAGGCCACAGTGGCCGGCGAAGGCCATCTCGCACAGCGCCGCGAAGGCGCCGCCGTCGGAGCGGTCGTGGTAGGCCAGCAGCAGGCCGTCGGCGCGCGCGGCCTGGATCAACTCGAAGAAGGCGCGCAGGCGCTGCGGTTCGTCCAGGTCCGGGCTCGGGCCGCCGAAGGCGTTGTGCACCTGGGCCAGCATCGATCCGCCCATGCGGCGCTGGCCGGCGCCCAGGCCGATCAGCCACAGCTCGGAATCCACGCTGCGGTCGAGCACCGGCACCAGGGTCGCGCCGGCGTCGGCGACGCGGGCGAAGGCGCTGACGACCAGCGACACCGGCGACACCGATTTCTGCGGGCCTTCAGGCGCCTGCCACTGCGCCTGCATCGACAGCGAGTCCTTGCCGACCGGGATGCTGAGGTCCAGCTCCGGGCACAGCTCCATGCCGACGGCCTTGACGGCGTCGAACAGCAGCGCGTCTTCGCCGGGGAAGGACGCCGCGGCCATCCAGTTGGCCGACAGCTTCACTTCCGACAGCGAGGCCACCGGCGCGGCGGCGAGGTTGGTGATCGCCTCGCCCACGGCCATGCGCGCGGACGCGGCGGCGTCGATCAGGGCCAGCGGCGTGCGCTCGCCCACGGCCATGGCTTCGCCGGCGCGGCCGTTGAAATCGGTCAGCGTGACCGCGACGTCGGCCAGCGGCAGCTGCCACGGACCCACCATCTGGTCGCGCGAGCACAGTCCGCCGACGCTGCGGTCGCCGATGGTGACCAGGAAGTTCTTGGCGGCCACGGTCGGGTGCGCGAGCACGCGCAGGCCGGCTTCGCGCAGGTCCAGCTTCGAGGTGTCCAGGCGCGGCCAGCGCGGCGCCGGCGTGCGCTGGGTGTCGCGGTGCATCTTGGGCGACTTGCCGAACAGCACGTCCATCGGCAGGTCGATCGGCAGCGAGCCGTCCGGCGCCTTCAGCACCAGGCGCTCCTCGGCGGTGGCGAAACCGACCACGGCGAACACGGCGCGCTCGCGCCGGCAGATGGCCTCGAAGTCGGCCACGCGGTCGGCGGCGACGCCGAGCACGTAGCGCTCCTGGGCCTCGTTCGACCACAGCTGCATCGGACTCAGCGAGGGGTCGTCGCTGGGGATCTTCGCCATCTCGATCACGCCGCCGACGTTGGAGTCGTGCAGCAGCTCGGGGATGGCGTTGGACAGGCCGCCGGCGCCGACGTCGTGCGCGGTCAGGATCGGGTTGCGTTCGCCCTGGGCGAAGCAGCGGTCGATCACTTCCTGGCAGCGGCGCTGCAT
>CBFGOZ010000044.1:0-12593 GCA_965650505.1 uncultured Arenimonas sp. | reverse complement strand
GCCTGCGGGTTGATGTCGCGGAAGGCCAGCACGTGTTCGTCCTCGAAGACGATGTCGGCGGGGATTTCGCGGGCGATGATCTTGTCGAAAATCGTGGCCATGGCGGTGGACCTCAGGAAGTGATCTCGGTGCGCGAACCGAAGGCGTGCGCCAGCGTGCCGCGGTCCACGTATTCCAGTTCGCCGCCCAGCGGCACGCCATGGGCGAGGCGGCTGGGCCGCACGCCGGCCTGGCGCGCCAGCTGGGCGAGGTAGTGGGCGGTGGCCTCGCCTTCGACGGTCGGGTTGGTCGCGATGATCAGTTCGCGGGCCTCGCCCTCGGCCAGGCGCGCGGCCAGCCGGTCCAGCCCGAGTTCGCGCGGGCCGATGCCGTCCAGCGGCGACAGCCGGCCCTGCAGCACGAAATACAGGCCGCGGTAGCCGGTGGCGGTTTCGATCGCCAGGCGGTCGGCCGGCGATTCGAGCGCGCAGAGCAGGCTGCGGTCGCGCGAGCCGCTCGCGCAGATCGGGCACAGCGGCGTCTCGCTGAAGTCGCGGCAGGATTCGCAGTGGCCGACCCGTTCCACCGCCTCGGCCAGGGCACCGGCCAGGCGCAGCCCGCCCTCGCGATCGCGCTCGAGCAGGTGGTAGGCCATGCGCTGCGCGGACTTCTGGCCGACGCCGGGCAGGCAGCGCAAGGCCTCGATCAGTTGTTCGAGCAGCGGGGAGGCGCTCACGTCGCGGCGGGGCCGGGAATCAGAACAGGCCCGGGATCTTCATGCCCGGCGGGATCGGCATGCCGGCGGTGGCGGCGGACATGCGCTTGCCGCTTTCCTCGTTGGCCTTGTTGACGGCGTCGTTGAAGGCGGCGGCGACCAGGTCCTCGAGCATTTCGGCGTCGGCCAGCACCGAGGGGTCGATGCGCACGCTGCGGCAGTCCATCTTGCCGGTCAGGGTGATCTTGACCATGCCGCCGCCGGACTGGCCCAGCACCTCGATGTTGGCCAGTTCCTCCTGCGCCTTCTTCAGGTTGTCCTGCATGCGCTGGGCCTGCTGCATGAGTTGGGCGATGTTGCCTCGCATGATGTCTTCCTTCGGGTCAGTGATCGTCCAGGGGACGGATGGAATCGGGCAGTACGGTGCCACCCTGCTGCACCAGGCGGGCGATGACCGGGTCGGCGAGGAAGGCTTCCTCGGCGCCGGCCTGGCGTTCGCCGCGCTGGCGTTCGGTGCGGGCGTGCAGGGTTTCCGAACCGGCGGCCGCCTTGGCCGATTCGAAGCGGATCTGCGGCGGCGCGCCCAGCAGGGCGCCGAGTGCGGTGGCGAGCTGGCGCACCAGGCCGTCGCTGCGCAGGTGGTCGAAGCTGTCGGGCAGCGACAGCTGCAGCACGCCGTCGGCATGGCCGCAGAAGGCGCTGTGGGCCGCCAGCTCGCGCACCGGGCCCTTGAGGCCTGCGCTGGCGACCAGGGACAGCCAGTCTTCGGCGCTGGTCAGGGTCGTCCCGCCCGCGGCGGGCGGCCTCAGGTCCGAAGCCGGCGCGGGTGAAGCCACCGCAGCGCGCGGCGGTTCGCCGGGTGATTCACGGGGCCGTTCGGGTGCAGGCGCCGGCGGCCTGGCCGCGGCCGGAGGCGACGAGGGCGCGGAAGCGGAGACATTGGCGGAAGCACGCGCCGGTGCGGCCCCCGCCTGCGGCAGCGGCAGCGTCGCCCCGCCCTCGCCCGCCGGCCGGAAGGCCAGCATGCGCAGCAGGCTCATCTCGAAACCGGTGCGCGGGCTGGGCGCGTAGGCCAGGTCGCGCCGGCCGGTGACGGCCATCTGGTACCAGAGCTGCACGAGCTCGGGCGACAGCCGCGCGGCCAGGCCCGCGACGTCCACCCGATCCGCTTCGCCGGCCATGCCGGGCACCAGCTGCTGCAGCTGGATCCGGTGCAGGGCGGTGGCCAGGTCCTCCAGCACGTGGCCGAAGTCGGGCGAAAACGCCGCCAGCTCCTCCACCTTCGCCATCAGGCCGGCGCCGTCGCCGGACGCCAGCGACTCCAGCAGGGCGCCGACCTGGGCCCGGTCGACGGTGCCGAGCATGGCGTTCACCGCGACCTCGTTCAGCTGGCCGCCGGTGTAGGCGATGGCCTGGTCGAGCAGGGACAGGCCGTCGCGCAGGCTGCCGTCGGCGGCGCGCGCCAGCAGCGCGATCGCGCCCGGCTCCGAGGCGATGCCCTCGGCCTGCAGGATGCGGCCGATCTGGCCGCCGATCTGGGCTTCGTCGAGCCGGCGCAGGTTGAACTGCAGGCAGCGCGAGAGCACGGTGACCGGCAGCTTCTGGGGGTCGGTGGTGGCCAGCAGGAACTTCACGTGCTCCGGCGGCTCCTCCAGCGTCTTGAGCAGGGCGTTGAAGGCCGGCTTGGACAGCATGTGGACTTCGTCGATCAGGTAGACCTTGGTCTTGCCCCGCGACGGCAGGTACTGGGCGTTGTCGATCAGGTCGCGCACGTCGTCGACGCCGGTGTTGCTGGCGGCGTCGATCTCGAGCAGGTCGACGTAGCGGCCGGCGTCGATGTCGCGGCAGGCCGCGCACTCGCCGCAGGGCTCGGCGCTGGTGCCGCGCTCGCAGTTGAGCGACTTGGCGAAGATGCGGGCGATGGTGGTCTTGCCGACGCCGCGGGTGCCGGTGAACAGGAAGGCGTGGTGGACCTTGCCGGTCTCCAGGGCATTGCTGAGCGCCCGCACCACATGCTCCTGCCCGACCAGTTCGGCGAAGCGCCGGGGGCGCCATTTTCGGGCGAGCACGAGGTAGGACATGCGGGGGCCTGGGACAGTCGGGACCGACGGTGCCATTGTGCCAACCCCCCCGCCCCCGGGCCAGCGGGAATCGCCGCGCTTGTCCCGGCCCTTGCCGACGGGTATGATTTCCGGCTTGTTTCAGGCGGTTATCTCTGCGGAGAGATGTCCGAGCGGTTGAAGGAGCACGCCTGGAAAGTGTGTATACGGCTAAACCCCGTATCGAGGGTTCGAATCCCTCTCTCTCCGCCACTCTTCACGCCAGGGCACGTTCCCGCCCCGGCCGGGTCAAAGACGGCGCGCCCCCGGTGCGCCGTTGTTTTCAATGGTGGCCCCGTCGGCCCCCCGCGACGCTAGTCCGAAAACTCCGCCAGGGCCGGAAGGCAGCAACGGTATTGGATGATGCGGGTGCCGGGGCAAGCCGGCGGGGCTACCGCCTTTTCGGGCGCAGCCCGAAAAGGCGGCCTAAGTTTGCTCCGCAAACCCAGGGTCCCTGTCTGCACTCCCAATCCCCGCGCCTGTCGGCGCGCCCCCTTACTAAGGGGGCTTCGCACGCCAATGCTTCTCGCCGGGCGCGTCGGGCTAGCATCGGTCCACTCGCGTTTGTGCTCCATCCGCTCTTATCCGGCCCTTATCCGCGTTGATCCGCGGTAGAGGCTTTGGCTTCGGGCCGGTCAAGTGTCCGGGTGCAGCCAGTCGGCGTCGCCGGTGGCGTAGCGTTCGCGTTTCCAGATGGGGACGCGGGATTTGACCTCGTCGATGATCCAGCGGCAGGCCTCGAAGGCGGGGCCGCGGTGGCCGGCGCTGGCGCCGACCCAGACGGCCAGGTCGCCCAGGGCGAGTTCGCCGGTGCGGTGCACGCAGGCGGCCGCGGCCAGGTCGAAGCGCGCGATCGCCTCCCCGACGATGCGCTCGCCTTCGGCCTCGGCCAGTTCGCGGTAGGACTCGTAGAACAGGCCCTGCACCGCCCGGCCCTCGTTGTGGTCGCGCACCCAACCCTCGAAGCTGGCGTAGGCGCCGGCGCGCGGCGTGAGCAGGCGCTCGCGCAGCGGCGCGATGTCGAAGGGTTCGGGGCTGATGGCGAAGCGCTTCATCCGCCCGACACCGGCGGGATGAAGGCGACTTCGCTGCCGTCCCGCAGCGGCGCGTCCCAGGAGGCGAAGGCGCCGTCCACCGCAACGCGCAGGCGTCCGGCCGGCAGCGCGAAACCGTGGCGCTCGCGCAGCTGCTCGTAGAGCGCACGCAGCGAGGCCGGCAGCGGCAGCTGCTCGCTGTCGCAGCCGGCGGCGTCGCGCAGGCTGGCGAAATAAAGCACGGTGATGCTCATGCCCGCTCCCTGCCGACGTCGCGCTTGCCGCCGCGCTTGGCCAGCAGCCTGGCCGGTCCCAGCACGATCGCATGGGACAGCGCCTTGGCCATGTCGTAGACCGTGAGCGCCGCGACGGTGGCGCCGGTCAGCGCCTCCATCTCGACGCCGGTGCGATGCGTGGTCCTTACCGCGCACTCGATGCGCAGCGTGGTGTCGGTCGCCCAGGCCACGTCGAAGCGGCAGCCGTCGATCGGCAGCGGATGGCAGAACGGGATCAGCTCGTGGGTGCGCTTGACCGCCATCGTGCCGGCGATGATCGCGGTGTCCACCACCGCGCCCTTGGCGGTCGCCATGCCGGTCCCGCGCAGCGCCTTCGCCACCGCGGCCGGAAAGCGAACCCGGCACTCGGCCACCGCTTCGCGCGCGGTCGCGGCCTTGGCGGAAACATCCACCATGGCCGGGCGGCCGGCGGCATCGACATGGGTCAGCGCGTTCTTCTTCATCTCAGCCGCCAATGTAGAACATCTCGATCCTGCGCCGGTCCGGGACCACCGACGCGCGCTGTTCGCTGTACCGGTCGCCGCGGGCCTGCCACAGCGTGGACAGGTGCGCCGCCAGCGCGTCCTCGCCCTGGGCGATGTGCCCCCGCAGGGCGTGGCCCCGCGCCGCGAACAGGCAGGTGAACAGCTGGCCGTCGGCCGACAGCCTGGCGCGGTGGCAGTCGCCGCAGAAGGGTTCGCTGACCGAACTGACGAAGCCGACCTCGCCTTCGCCGTCGAGGTAGGCGTAGCGAGCGGCGACTTCGCCGCGGTAGGTCGGCGTCAGCGCGCGCAGCGGCCAGCGCGTGGCTATGCGGTCGCGCAGTTCGGCCGAGGGCACCACGTTCTCGCGGCGCCAGCCGTTGCAGGTGCCCACGTCCATGTACTCGATGAAGCGCGGCACGTGCGGCGTACCGCGGAACCGCGCCGCCAGCGCCAGCGCCTGGTCCTCGTTCACGCCGCGCTGGACCACGCAGTTGACCTTGATGGAGCGGAAGCCGGCCGACTCCGCCGCGGCCAGTCCGGCCAGCACGTCGGCCAGGTCGCCGCGCCCGCCCGACATGGCGCGGAAACCGGCCGGGTCCAGCGAATCCAGGCTCACCGTCAGCCGGTGCAGCCCGGCCTCATGCAGCGCCCGCGCCTGGCCGGCCAGCAGCGAGCCGTTGGTGGTCAGGGCCAGGTCGTCGATGCCCGGCACGCGGGCCAGGCGCGCGATGAGTTCCGGCAACCCCTTGCGCAACAGCGGTTCGCCGCCGGTCAGGCGCAGCTTGCTGACGCCCAGGCGGGCGAAGGCGCGCACCGCGGTCTCGATCTCGTCGAAGTCGAGCCGGCGGGCGCGGTCGAGCGCGGTCTCGTCCGGCGTAAGCCCCTCCGGCATGCAGTAGGGGCAGCGGTAGTTGCAGGTCTCGATGACCGACACGCGCAGGTCGCGCAGCGGCCGGTCGTGGCGGTCGCGCGGGAGGCCGGAGGCGGACACGGGGCTCACGGCGCGCCCGCGGGCCGGGGGTCGGCCAGGGCCAGGCATTGCGCCGCTTCCGCGACGCGGTGGCCGCGCGCGCGCAGCGCCTGCGCGTCGGCCGCCGAAGCGTAGTGGTAAAGCACGCAGCGGGACAGCAGGTCGGGCGGGTATTCGCGCTCCAGGTCGTCGACGCCGCTGTGCGAGGGATTGCCCTGCAGGGCGCAGTCGTGCGCGACCAGTTCGCCGGCACCGGCGAACTTCGCCAGCATCTCGGGGATCGGCCGGGTGTCGCCGGTCCAGACCAGGCTGCCCGCCAGGCGCAGCGCAAAGGCGGTGTCGGGCAGGTGGTGGCGCACCGGGAACACGTCGTACCACTGGCCTCGATGCCAGAAACCGCGCGTCACCGGCACCAGGTGGAAGGCGTCCCACCAATTGGCGTCGCCCTCGGCGACCACGCCCGGGTAGTCGGCCAGCCGCGACTGCAGGTGCGGAAGCACGCCCACCGGCACGTACAGGCGGACCCTGCCGCGTCGCTCGGGATCGAAATAAGTGGCGAAGAACAGCCGTTCCAGCCCGGCCACGTGGTCCATGTGCACGTGGGTGATGAACAGCGCGTCAGGCAGGCCGGAATAGGTCGCCTGGAAGGCAGTCAGCGCTTCCTGGCCGCAGTCGATCATCAGTTCGGGCCGGCCGTCGCGCTCGATCACCGCCGAGGCCGAGCCCAGGATCACCGCCGACTGCGAGTTGCCCACGCCGAGGAAACGCAGCGACCAGCTCATGACGCCGCCCCCGCGAACGCCTGTCCATAGGCCTGCAACAGCCGCGAATGACCGCCGCGCCAGGCGTCGGAGCCATCGGACAGCTTCGCGAGGGAGCGCGCGAGGCGGTCGAGGTTGGACTGCCGCCAGGACGCCTGCGGCGCGCGACGGCGGCTGCGGTCGAAATCGATCAGCCAGGGGCTGCCGCCCGCATCCACCAGGATGTTGTGCGCGTTGAGGTCGGCATGGTCCAGACCGGCGCGGTGGAATCGCGCCAGCATCCTGCCGATGGCCTCCCAGGGCGCGGCGTCGATGTCCGCGGCCAGCCAGGAGGCTAGCGCCCGGGCGCCCGGGATGCGTTCGACCAGGATGGCGGCGTCGTAGTGCAGGCCACGTCGCCAGTAGCCGGCCATCAGCGGCGCCGGCACCGGCAGCCGTTCCGCGCGCAACGCGGCCAGCAGGCGGAACTCGGCAAGGCAGCGCACGCGGGATTCGCCCAGCCAGAAATAGCGGGATCGGCCCAGCCGCGCGGCAAAGCCACCGCGCCGATAGTGGCGCAGCACGCCATCGCCGAAGCCACCGCGCACGAACCAGGCGGCACCGCGGCCGCCGGCCTGCACCGGCGACGCGGCGGCGCCCCAGTACGCCGGATCCAGCATGCCCGGCTCGGCTTGCCGCAGTCGCGCCGGGTCGAACACAATCGCTCCCGCGCCCCGCGCATCACGCACGGGCTGTCGGGTTTCCACGGCGGCGGCGGTCACTCCCATTCCAGGCCAGTTTAACCAATGCCCGTGATCCCCGCGCCGCGATCGCTCTGCCTGCTGCGTCTGTCCGCCCTCGGCGACGCCACCCACGCCGTGGCGCTGGTGCGGGCACTGCAGCGGGCCTGGCCGGACCTCCCCATCACCTGGGTCATCGGCAAGGGCGAGGCCAAGCTGCTGGAAGGCCTGGAGGGCGTCGAGTTCATCGTCTACGACAAGAAGGCCGGATGGGCGGGCTGGCGCACGCTGCGGCGCCAGCTGGCCGGGCGACGCTTCGACGTGCTGCTGAACCTGCAGCTGGCCCTGCGCGCCAACCTGGTCTCGGCCGCGATCCGCGCCGACCGCCGCATCGGCTATGACCGCGGGCGCAGCAAGGAAGGCCATTCGCTGTTCATCAACGAACGCATCCCGGCCGGCGGGACGCACGTGCTCGATGCCTTCCTGCGCTTCCTGTCGCCGCTGGGCCTGGCGCCCGGGCCGGTGGAATGGCGGCTGCCGGTGCCCGACGAGGCCCATGCCTGGGCGCGCGGACAGCTGCCGGGCGAGGCGCCGACCCTGCTGGTGTCGCCGTGCTCCAGCCATGCACTGCGCAACTGGCGCGCCGAACGGTACGCGGCGGTGGCGGACCATGCCGCGGCCCGCGGCTGGCGGGTGGTGATCTGCGGCGGCCGCAGCGACCTCGAAAGGCGCACCGCCGACGAGATCCTGGCGGCGATGCGCCACCCCGCCATCGACCTGGTCGGCAAGGACACGCTGAAGCAGCTGATGGCCCTGCTGGCCCGGGCCACCCTGGTGCTGACGCCGGACTCCGGCCCCGCCCACATCGCAAACGCCCTGGGCACGCCGGTACTGGGCCTGCACGCCTGCACCGACGCCGAACGTTCCGGCCCCTACTCCGACCGCCGCTGGACGGTGAACCGGTTCGACGAGGCGGCGCGGGCCTTCCTGGGCAAACCGGCGACGCAGGTACGCTGGGGTCGCCGCATCGAGTTCCCCGGGGTCATGGACCTGGTTCCGGTGGACGAGGTGATCGCCCGGTTCGACGCGTTCGTCGCCGCTCATGCCCATGGTCCCGAGGGACGCCGGCCGTCGGCCGTTTGAGCCGATTCGAGCAAAATGTGAACTTGTTCACAGTTTTCCGGCGGGCAGACTGTAAACGTGCGCTGAATCACGCATTCCCCTCCCCCCGGAGCTGCTCGATGTTCCGTTCGTCCCTGCGCCTCGCGGCGACCGCCCTGTTCTTCGCCGGGACGCCGCTGGCGGCCCAGACCCTGCCCAACCTGACGGCGTTCAACAGCACCGCCGTGGCCGGCCACAGCGGGCAATGCCTGGAAGTCCCGGCCGGCGCGACCGCCGTCGATGTCCAGCTCGCCCAGAACACCTGCAACGGCCGGCCGGAACAGACGCTGCGCATCCTGCCGGTGAACGGCTATCCCCAGGTGGCGGCCCTGCGGACCAGCGCCGGGCTGTGCCTGGCCGGCCGCGGCGGCGGTACCGCCAACGGCACGGCCGTGGTCCAGGCAGCCTGCACCGGCACCGGCGAGCAGCGTTTCCGGCTCGAGGGCCTGGCCAGCACGACCCAGTTCCAGATCCGGCACCTGGCCTCGGGCCGATGCCTGGACGTCACCAACAGCTCCACCCGCGCCGGCACCTTGGTGCGCCTCTGGGATTGCCGGCAGCCGCCGGCGGTGAGCAACCAGCAGTGGACCCTGTCGGGCGCCAGCGCCGGCGGTTTCATCACCAGCCTGCCGGTCCCCGCGAACCAGGCCGAGGCGTCGCGTTTCCTGCAGCAGTCCACCTACGGCGCCACCAGCGCGGAAATCCAGCGGGTGGTGTCGATGGGCTACGCGGCCTGGATCGAAGACCAGTTCAACCGCCCGACGACCCTGCACCTGGACGTGCACCAGGCGATCCACGCCGAGCTGTCGCCCCACTTCACCAGCCAGCAGGACCGCGACTGCGAGTTCGCCTGGGGCTGCAACCTCAGCCGCCACGATGCCTGGAGCCAGATCGCCGTGTATGGCGAGGACCAGCTGCGCCAGCGCGTGGCGTTCGCGCTCAGCCAGTTCTTCGTCATCTCCGACACCAGCGACAACGTCGGCTATTCGCAGTTCGCGGTGAGCGACTACTACGACACCCTGGCGGTGAATGCGTTCGGCAACTACCGCACCCTGCTGGAGGAAGTGACCCTGCATCCGCTGATGGGCCGCTACCTGGGCATGCTGCAGAACGAGAAGGCGAACCCCAGCCGCAACACCGAACCGGACGAGAATTTCGCGCGGGAGGTGATGCAGCTGTTCTCGATCGGCCTGGTCGAGCTCAACAGCAACGGCACGCCGCGCCTGGACGCCAACGGCAACCCCATCCCGACCTACGACAACGAGCGTATCACCCACCTCGCCCGCGCCCTGACCGGCTGGAATTTCGGCAACGCCACCCGCTGGTGGGACTGGGAGGACGACGTCAAGCTTCCCGGCCTCATCCAGCCGATGCGGGCCTGGCCCACCTACCACGACACCGGCGCCAAGATCCTGCTGCGCGGCGCCAACGTCCCGTCCGGCGGCACCGCCGAGGCCGACCTGGACGCCGCGCTCGACAACCTGGCCAACCACCCCAACGTCGGCCCCTTCCTCGGCCGCCACCTGATCCAGCGCCTGGTCACCAGCAATCCGTCGCCGGCCTACGTGCAGCGCGTCGCCGCTGCGTTCGACAACAATGGCCAGGGCGTACGCGGCGACATGCGCGCCGTGGTTCGCGCCGTGCTGCTGGACCCGGAGGCGCGCGACGTCGCGCTGGCGGCGACCGACGAGTTCGGCAAGGTCAAGGAACCGATGCTGCGCCTGACCGCGATCTGGCGCGCCTTCGGCGCCCAGGGCCAGTCGGTGGCGGGTGCCGCCGGCCCGACCACCCGCGCCCTGCTGCGCAACCGCGGCGCCGGCCCGGACACCGGGCAGACGGTGATGTCCTCGCCGTCGGTGTTCAACTTCTACCGCCCCAATTACCAGCCTCCCGGGGAGTTCCGGCGCCGCGACCTGTTCGCGCCGGAACTGCAGCTGCTCAACGAAGCCACCGCGATGTCCACCATCAACCACCTGCACGGCAGGCTGTTCCAGATGGACCGCGACGACGCCAGCATCCCCGCCACCGTCAGCAGCCCGACCTTCTACACCGCGCGCATGCGCCTGAACCTGTCGACCGAAAAAGCGCTGGCGGTGTCGCCCGGCGCGCTGGCCGACCGGCTGAACCTGCTGCTGATGGCCGGACGCATGACGCCGGCGATGCGCCAGATCCTGGTCGAGTCGGCCAGCGCGACGTCCATGGCCGACGACGGCGGCGACCGCGTCGAGGACATGGTGTTCCTGATCGCATCTTCCCCCCAGTTCGCGGTGCAGAGGTAAGCCATGGCCAGCCACGACTCCACGGCCTCGCGCCGCCGCTTCCTCGCCCGCTCGGCGCAGATCGCGCTGGGCAGCGCCGCC
Organism: uncultured Arenimonas sp.; assembly: GCA_965650505.1. GTDB lineage: Bacteria > Pseudomonadota > Gammaproteobacteria > Xanthomonadales > Xanthomonadaceae > Arenimonas. The sequence goes on along the minus strand of CBFGOZ010000044.1, from coordinate 2,035 downwards.
GCCTTCGCGACCATGGGCCGGCTGCAGATGGTGCAGGCCGCCTCGCGCGGTGCCCGCGACGACTACCGCGCCCTGGTCTGCGTCTACCTGTTCGGCGGCAACGACAGTTTCAACATGCTGGTGCCACGCAGCGGCAGCGCCTACGACGCCTACCAGGCGGCGCGGCCCAACCTGTCCATCCCGGCGGCGAACCTGCTGCCGATCACGCCGGTGTCGGGCGCGGCTGGAACCGACTGGGGACTGCATCCGGCGATGGCGGAGCTGCAGGCGCTGTTCGAGTCCGGACGCGCCGGCATCCTCGCCAACGTCGGCCCGCTGGTCGCACCGACCTCCAAGCTCGACTACCAGGGCCGCCGCGTTCCGCTGCCGCCCCAGCTGTTTTCGCATGTCGACCAGCAGGCCTACAGCATGTCGATGGGCAGCGAGACCGCGGCAAGGGCCGGCTGGGGTGCGCGCATCGCCGACCGGCTGGCCAGCATGGGCTACCTGGCGGGCTCGGCCTTCCCGACCAACATCTCGCTGTCGGGCACCAACATGTGGCAGGCCGGCGCCAGCGATGGCGTCTACGCGCTGGGCGCCAACGGGCCGACCCAGGTGGACAGCAGCCTGCGCAGCACGACCACCTGGTCGCGGGTGGTGCCGCGCCGCAACGCCTTCTACAAGCTGCTCGACGCGGCGCAGCGCGACAGTTCGCTGTTCGTGCGCGAAACCGCCCGGCTGAACCAGCGCGCCCTGGACTTCAGCGAGTTCGCGTTCAACGCGCTCGCCGCGGTTCCGCCCCTGAACACGCCGTTTCCGCCCGCCGGCCAGAACCGCCTCGCCGATTCCCTGCTGACGGTGGCCCGCACCATCGCGGCCCGCAACACGCTGGGCCAGAAGCGCCAGGTGTTCTTCGTCGGAATCGGCGGCTGGGACATGCACGACAACATGGTCGCCGACCACGACCGCCTGCTGCGGACCGTCAGCCAGGCCCTGGCCGCGTTCTACAGCGCCACCGTCGAACTGGGCGTGTCCGACCAGGTGACGGCGTTCACGATGACCGACTTCGGCCGCACGCTGAACAACAACGGCGACGGCACCGACCATGGCTGGGGCGGGCACAGCTGGGTGGTCGGCGGCGACGTCGTCGGCCGGCGCATCTACGGCCAGGTTCCGGAGCTGCGCCTGGGCAGCGACCTGGACGTGGGCCGCGGCCGGCTGATCCCGACCACGTCGATCGAGCAGATGGGCAGCACCTTCGCGCGCTGGTTCGGCCTGCGCTACGGCGATGCGGTGGAGATCTTCCCGAACCTGCGCAACTTCGGCACCGGCGCCGACTACCTGCCGATGCTGGCCAGCAGCAACCGGCTGCTCAACGAAGTCGACTTCGAGCGTCGCGCCTGGTGACGGCGCCCGGCGTCAGCGCGGCGTGGCCCGGTAGTCCTCGTAGGACTTCTCCTCGACGTAGGCCGAGCCCAGGGCGAGGTTGATGTCCTTCTTGATCCGGGCCCGCTCGTCGTTCTCGAAATAGACGGCGCGGGCCAGCCGGACGAACTCGGCGTCGAACGCCTGCGCCTTCTCCTTCAGCCGGATGTCGTCCTCGATCACCCACAGGCGCTCGTTCACGGCCTTGAGCGCCGCGCGCAGGCGGGTGATGTCGGTGGCGGCGGCGGGATGCGCGGCCCAGGTGCGGTCGAGCGCCTCCAGTTCCTTGCACACGTTCGCCAGCTTGGCCGGGTCGGTCATGCGTTCGGACTTGATCTGCAGGATGGCGATCTTGTCGAGCAGTTCGCCGAAGGAGACGGGGACTTGGATTTCGGACATTTTTGGCTCCGTTTGCCTGCGAAGTGTACGTGATGCACCGGGAGGGATAGCGGGGGGCTTTCCTGCCCCCCGCCCGGCTGCGCCGGGTGCGCCTTCGGCGCCCGCGATTCGTTCCAGACGAATCGCTCGAACCCTGGCTCGGAACCGGCACCGTCCCTCTCCGCCATATGCAAAAGAAAAGGGGCCCACCGGGCCCCTTTGTCTTTTCGGAATTTGTGTTTCGGAAAACGTC
>CBFGOZ010000043.1:0-12621 GCA_965650505.1 uncultured Arenimonas sp. | reverse complement strand
TCGTAGTTGCGGCGGATCACGTCCAGCATGCGCTGGAAGGCGATCTGGTCACGGGGCAGCAGCTCCATGACACCGGGCGGGGTGCGGGGCTTGATCAAGGCGGGTCACTCCAGGTCGATGGCGCATTCTAGCGGCAGCGGCCCGGCGCGGAGCCGCTCCGGGGCGGGCCTGGCGAACCCGGGCTTGCCGATGCCGTGCTTCCCCCCTAGAATACGCGGCTCGATCCCTCGGGGTGTAGCTCAGCCTGGTAGAGCGCTACGTTCGGGACGTAGAAGTCGCAGGTTCAAATCCTGTCTCCCCGACCATCGGTTCCGCGAACACGCCGCCCAACCGGGCGGCGTTTTTGTTTCCGTCCACCCACCCCTTCACGGGTTGGCTACACTCGGGCCACGTGGACCATGGGGATGGGGATGAGCTGGATCCTGGGCTTGCTGGGCGCCGTGCTGGGGGCCGTGATGGCTGATGCCAGCGAAGAACTGTTCGGATTCGTGGCCGGCGCCCTGCTGGGTGCCCTGCTCGGCTTGGTGTCCAGCCTGCGCGGGCGCCTGGCCGGGATGGAGCAGCGGCTGGCGCGGGTCGAGGCGCTGTCGCGCCGCGCCGCCACGGCTGCGCCGGGCGCCGAACCGGCGTCGGTGCCAACGCCCGAAAGCGTCCGCGTTCCGCCTTCGCCGGCCGCGCCGCCCGAGATGTCCGCGGCGGCAGCCTCCGCGCCGGCGGTGTCGGTCGAACCCGCCGCCACCCGGCCCGCGGCCACGCCGCCGCCTGTCCCCGCGCCCCGCGCACCCGCTCCGGTCGCCGCTTCCGCGCCGGCCGCGGCCCGGGTTTCGCCACCGGCCGCGGAGCCGCCGGCCTCCGACGTTTTCGAACACCTGCTCGCCACCGTGCGCGGCTGGCTGTTCGAGGGCAACGTGCCGGTGAAGATCGGCCTGCTGGTGCTGATGTTCGGCGTCGCCGCCGCGCTCAAGTACGCCGCCGACGCCGGCTGGCTGACCCTGCCGATCGAGTTCCGCCTGGCCGGCATCGCCGCCGGCGCCATCGCCGGCCTGGTCTGGGGCCTGCGCACCGCACGCGAACGGCCCGCCTTCGGCCTGAGCCTGCAGGGTGGCGCCATCGGCATCCTCCTGCTGACGGTGTTCGCGACCTATCGCTACTACCAGCTGATCGAGGCGATGCCGGCCTTCGTGATGGTGATCATCCTGGTCGCCGGCGCCAGCGTGCTGGCGGTGCGGCAGAACGCGCCGGCGCTGGCGGTGCTCGGCTTCATCGGCGGCTACCTGGCGCCGGTGCTGATCTCCACCGGCAGCGGCAACCACGTCGCGCTCTTCAGCTACTACGCGGTGCTCAACGCCGCGGTGTTCGCCATCGCCTGGAAGCGGCCGTGGCGGGCGCTGAACCTGGTGGGCTTCGTCTTCACCTTCGCCATCGGCGGCGTCTGGGGCGCGAAGTACTACAAGCCGGAGTTCTTCAACACGGTCGAACCCTTCCTGGTGCTGTTCTTCCTGTTCTACGTCGCCATACCGGTGCTGTATGCGCTGGCGGGACGCGGCAAGAACGGCAAGGTCGACGGCACCCTGCTGTTCGGCACGCCGCTGCTGGCCTTCCCGATGCAGGCCGGCCTGCTGGCCGACCGCGAGGACACGCTGCCGCTGGCGCTGAGCGCCGTGGTGGTCGCGGCGATCTATGCCGGGCTGGCCCTGTGGGCGCGCAGCAATGAGCGCCTGCGCGTGCTGGCGCAGAGCAGCGCGGCGATGGGCGTGGTGTTCGTGACGCTGGCGATCCCGCTGGCGCTGTCGGCGCGCTGGACCTCGGCGGCCTGGGCGCTGCAGGGCCTGGGCATGGTCTGGCTCGGCCTGCGCCAGGATCGCCGGCTCACGCGCTGGACCGGCCTGGTGCTGCTGGGCCTGGCCGGCGTGGCCTGGGTGGTCAGCCTGTTCGACTACGACCCGACCCTGAAGGAACGTTTCCTGCTCAATGGCCAGGCGATGAACCTGGGCCTGCTGGCGCTGACGACCTTCGGCGCGTCCTGGCTGCACGACCGCGCCGGGAAGGGCAAGGTGCTGGCGGTCCTGCTGTTCCTGGCCGGTCTGTTCTGGTGGTTCCTGCTGGGCGTGCACGAGATCGAGGTCAACCTGGAACCGGACTCGGAAGGCACGGCCTACGGCCTGTTCGCCGCGCTCACCGCGGTGCTGGCGGCGCTGCTGCGCCGGCCGATGGGCTGGCCGCGCGTGGGCTGGCTGATCCCGCTGGGCGCCGTGCTGGCCTTCCCGCTGGCGCTGGCGGCACTGGAGTCGCGCTACGCGACCTGGTTCGACCTGCCTTTGCTGCCCTGGTGGGCGATCGTGGCGGCGCTGCTGCTGTCGCTGCGCGCGCTGCTTGAGCCGCGTTCGCGTGGCCTGGCGGTGGGGCACCTGGCGGTGTTCGCGACGGTTGCCGCGGCGCTGGGCACCAGCCTGGTGCGCCTGTTCGACGATCGTTTCGGCATGGGCGACGGTTGGCTGCTGCCGGCCGCGCTGGCGCCGCTGGCCGCGCTGGCGGCCCTGGCCTGGCGCAGACCGCAGTGGGCGGGCTGGCCGGTCGCCGCGGCCTTCGAGGGCTGGCGTCCGCTCTGGCTGGCGGTGGCCGGCCTCGGACTGGGGCTGGGCTGGCTGGTCGGGCAGTTCATGCCCGGCGGCAGCGCGCCCCTGCCCTGGCTGCCCCTGCTCAATCCGCTGGAGCTGAGCCTGCTGCTGGGCCTGCTGGTGATGGCCCTGGCCCTGCGCGAACGCGACATCGGCCCGGCCGGCTGGCCGCTGTGGGCAGGCGCCGCGCTGCTGACGCTGACCATGGCGGTGCTGCGTGCCTGCCACCACCTGGCCGGTCTGCCCTGGTCGGAGTCGATCCTGTCCTCGCGCCTGGCCCAGGCCAGCCTGACCATCGCCTGGTGCGTGGCCGGCGTGGTCGCCTGGATCCTCGGCTCGCGCCGGCACGACCGGCCGCTGTGGTGGCTGGGCGCCGCCCTGCTGGGCGTGGTCTGCCTGAAGCTGCTGGTCGTGGACCGCCAGTTCATCGGCAACATCACCGGTGTCGTGTCCTTCATTGCGGTCGGTCTGCTGCTGGTGATCGTCGGCCGCATCGCCCCCACCCCGCCCCGCTCGGAGCCGAACTGATGCGCAAGCTTTCCCTCCTGCTGCTGGCCCTGGCCGGCGCCGCCCAGGCCCAGGCGCCCGATGAGTTCGCGTGGCAGTGGCCGATCGCGCTCGAGGGCGACCAGGGCGCCTACCGCCTGGAACTGGACGAGCCGGTGTACGCGCACGTCACCCGCGCCGACCTGCGCGACCTGGCCGTGTTCAATGCCGAGGGCCAGCCGGTGCCATTCGCGCCGCTGGCCCACGCCGAAACACAAACCGAGCAGCGCACCGCGCTGCGCTGGCTGCGCCTGCCGGTCGAGGCCGCGCCGGCAGGGGATTCGCTGTCGCTGCGCCTGGAGCGCGACGCCGACGGCCGCGTGCGCGACCTGCAGCTCGACAGCGGCAGCACCGCGCCGGCTTCGCCCAGCGCCGACCTGCTGATCGACCTGGGCGAAAAGGACCCGCCCTCGGTGTCTTCGCTGCGCCTGGGCCTGGACGACCGGGCCGCGCTGCCGGTCAACCTGCGCGTCGACGTGCTGGCCAGCGACGACCTGGCGCAGTGGCAGGTGCTGGGCAGCGACCTGGCCGTGGTCGCGATCAACGACAACGGCCTGCGCATCGAGCGCCTGCGCCTGGACTTCGCGCCGTCGCGGCAGCGCTACCTGCGCCTGCGCGTGGCTGGCGGCAGCACCTGGCCGGCGATCGCGCGCATCGAACACGAGCGCCGCGAGACCGGCCGCGACCTGCCGGAGCTGCGCGAGCTGGCGATCGAGGGCCGGCCGGTGGACGGCAAGCCCGGCCTGTTCGAATACCGCAGCGCCGGGCCCTTCCCGGTCGAGCGGCTGGACCTGCGGCTGCTGACCGCCAACATCGTGGCCTCGGTGCGCTTCGAGGCGCGGGACGACGACGAAGCCCCGTGGTACCCGGTGACCGGGTTCACCGCCTTCCGCCTCGGCGGCGGCAGCGACGAGGTCCGGCATCTGCCTGCCGATGTCGGCCTGCAGCGGCAGCGGCAGTGGCGGATCGTGACCGAACCGGCGCTGGCGCAGGCCCCGACCCTGGTGCTGGGCTACCGGCCGGACCGGTTCGTGCTCTTGACGCAGGGCAGCGCCCCCTACCGGCTGATGGCCGGCAGCACCCGCGCCGCGCGGCCGGACTATCCGGTGCAAGCCGCGCTGGCCGCGGCGGGCGCTTCGAAACCCCCGGGCTGGCAGCCGCCGCGCGCAACCCTTGGCGAAGGCACCGTTGCGGCGGGTGACGCGGCCCTGAGCCCGCTGCGCGGGCCGCAGTACCGGCGCTGGCTGCTGTGGGCGGTGCTGGCCATCGGCGCCGGCCTGGTGCTGGCGGTGTCGCTGCGCGTGTTGCGTACCCCGCCGGCGAACTGAATCCCGTTGCGATGGGGCGCCGCCCCGGGGCGGCGCGCCGGGATCAGGCCTTCGCCGCGTCCAGGCGCGCGCGCAGCAGGTCGAGCCCCAGGGCGGCATCGCCCCCGGGCGAAACGCGCGCGGCGAGGCTGGCGGACGGATCGGCGCCGGCGGCCGGCAGCGGATCGCCCGCGGCTTGCCGATAGGCCTCGCGGAACGGCAGGCCCGAACGCGCGAGTTCGATCGCGCGATCGGTGGAATACATGCCGTCGTCGAAGGCCGCCGCCAGTTTCTCCGGCCGCCACTGCAGCCCACGAAGCAGCGCCGGCAGCAGGGCCAGCGCGCCCAGCCCCTTGCCGAAGGCATGGAACAGCGAACCCTTGGAGAACTGCAGGTCGCGGTGGTAGCCCGAGGGCAACGACAGCAGCTGTTCCAGCTCGACGCGCGCCGCCGACACGCAGGCGTAGGTGCCGCGCATCAGCTCAACCAGGTCCGGGTTGCGCTTGTTGGGCATGATCGACGAACCGGTGGTGTACTGGGCCGGCAGCTGCACGAAGCCGAATTCTGCGGTGGTGAACAGGCTCAGGTCCCAGGCCAGGCGGCGCAGGTCCAGCAGGGCCGCACCAAGCGCGTCGATCGCGCCGATCTCGAACTTGCCGCGCGAAAGCTGGGCATAGATCGGGCTGACCTGCATTCGGGCGAACCCGAGTTCACGCGTGGTGAACTCGCGATCCAGCGGCAGGTTCACGCCGTAGCCGGCGGCAGTGCCGAGCGGATTGGCGTCGACCCAGTCGAGCGCCTGCGCCGCGCGCGCCGCGTTGTCGATGAAGGCCTCGGCGAAGGCGGCCCACCACATCGAGGTGGACGACACCACCGCGCGCTGCAGGTGCGTATAGCCGGGCATCGGCAGGCGTTCGGAGCCGGCGCGGGCCAGGCAGACGTCGGCGGTGTCCAGGCATAGGGCGCGCAGTTCGCCCAGCCGCTGCTTCAGCCACAGGCGGGTGGCGACCAGGATCTGGTCGTTGCGGCTGCGGCCGGTGTGGATCTTGCGGCCGGTGTCGCCCAGCCGCTCGACCAGGCGCGATTCGATCGCCGAATGGCAATCCTCGAAGCGCGCGTCGAGCACGAAGGTGTCGCTGGCCAGGTCCGCGGCCAGCACGTCGAGCTCGCGGCACAGGTCGGCGCATTCGGCGTCGCTGAGCAGGCCGATGCGCGCCAGGCCCAGCGCATGCGCGCGGCTGGCGACGATGTCGTGGCCGATGAACTCGCGGTCCAGCACCACGTCGTCGCCCGCCAGGAAGGCCTGGATGCGCGGGTCGACCTCGACCCCGGGTTTCTGCCACAGCAGTTCGCTCATGCGGGGATTCCCATCGTTTCCGGCAGGCCGAAGGCCAGGTTGAGGTTCTGCAGGGCCTGGGTGGCGGCGCCCTTGAGCAGGTTGTCGAGCGTGGACACCACCACCAGGCGGCGACCGTCGGCGGTCAGGGTGAAGCCCCCGACCTCGGCGTGGTGCCTGCCCGCGATCCGGCTGACCCAAGGGGCTTCGCCGGTGACTCCCACCAGCGGTTCGGCGCCGTAGGCCGCGTAGTAGCGACCGCGCACCTCGTCCAGATCGAAAGGCCGCGAGAGGTGCAGGTTGGCGGTGAGCGTGATGCCGCGGAAGAATGCCGCCACGTGCGGCATGAACTCGACCGGGTGGCCAAGCTGGCGCGTTACTTCGCGCTCATGCACGTGGCCGGTGAGCGAATACGGCATCAGGTTGTCGTGCAGCTTGTCCGGATCGTTCTTGTCGGAGGGGCTGGTGCCGGCGCCGGAATAGCCGGAGACGCCGAAACACTGCACCGGCCCATCGAGCGCGTCGGCCATCGGCGCCACCGCGACCTGCATTGCCGTGGCGTAGCAGCCTGGATTGCTGATTCGGCGCATGCCGGCCGCGCGGGCACGGGTGAACTCGGGAAGGCCGTAGTGCCAGCGGTCGTCGAAGCGATAGTCGGCCGAGAGGTCGACCACCACGGTGTCCGGCGCCTGCGCGTCCAGCGCCGCGACGAAGGGCGCCGCCATGCCGTTGGGCAGGGCCAGCACCAGCGCATCGGCGCCCTGCCCGGCCGCCGCCTCGGCGTCGAGGTTCACGTAGCGCAGGTCGCCGGCGTAGGCGGGCTCGTGTTCGGCCAGGCGCTGGCCGGCGCGTTCGCGCGAGGACACGAAGGCAAATTCGAAACGCGGATGGGCCGCGACCAGCCTGATCAGCTCGGCGCCGACGTGGCCACGCGCGCCGACCAGGCCAAGGGAAATCGTATCGCTCACGCCGGGGCTCCGTGTTCGAGCCTGAAGTCGAGGTTGCGGCGCACGGTCGGCCACTCGTTGTCGAGGATGGAATAAACCACCGTGTCGCGCAGGTGGCCGTCGGGCATGCGCATCTGCCGGCGCAACACGCCGTCACGGTGCGCGCCCAGCCGCTCGATCGCCCGCTGCGAACGGTGGTTGAAGGCGTGCGTGCGCAGCTCCACCACGGTGCAGCCCATCGCGTCGAAGGCGTGGCCGAGCAGCAGGCGCTTGGCCTCGGTGTTGAGCGCGGTGCGCTGGACCCGCGCCGAGTACCAGGTGTAGCCCAGCTCCAGGCTGGGGATCACCGGGTCCATGCGGAAATAGCGGGTGCTGCCGACGGGATCGCCGGCGGCGTTGCGCACCAGGAAGGGCATGGCGGTGCCGGCCTCGCGGTCCTCGACCGCCTTGGCGACGTAGTTGCGCACCGTTTCCGGCCCCGGTACCGAGGTGTACCAGAGGTTCCAGAGCTCGCCGTCCGAGGCCGCCTGCAGCAGCTCTGCGGCATGCTCGCGCTGCAGCGGCTCGAGCGTGACGTGCACGCCCTGCAGGATCGGGGGGATGCTCCAGTGCAGGTTGTTCTTCATGCATCAGCCCTTGAGGGTCGCCGGCCGGGCCAGGCAGTGGTCCACCGCGTAGCGGATCTGCTCCCAGCCCTCGAGCCCGTACCAGAATACATTCCACTTCTCGCCCTTGAGGCAGCCGTCGGCCTCGTCGAAGTAGAAGTCGTTGACCGGGTTGCCGCTGCGGGCGCGCCAGAACAGCTGCGGCGTCTCGGCCCGCATCACCTGCCAGGCGGCGCGGCCCAGGCCTTCGCCCTGGGCGTCGTCGCTGACCGCGAACTTGTCCAGGTGCGGGATGCCGTCTTCGAGCGTGATGATCAGCGCCGCGCGGTAGTGTTCGCTGACATAGGCCTTGAACAGCTGGGTCTTCTCGAAATAGTCCGGCGCCAGCTTGCGGCCGAAACCCGACTCGATCAGCAGCTTGAGGCGCTTGAGGTCGAGCTTCTTCCAGGAAGTGACGCTGCGCACCTGCTCGCCGCGCCGCACCAGGGTACCCGAGCCGCGGTGGGTGAACAGCTCCTTGGCCAGCTGGTCGGGCCGCGTGATCGAGACCGAGCTCGAGGGCGGCAGCTCCATCAGCAGGTCGTGGATCTGCTCGATCTTCACCTTCATGCCCGAGTGCAGCCAGGGCTGGCGCAGCAGGTCGGCGTATTCGGTGCTCAGGTTGATCGAGTCGATCACCTTGCCGTCGCCGTCGAGCAGGCCGCCGGTGCCGGTGAGGAAGATGATCTTGTAGGGCTGCAGGGTCTTGACCAGGTCGTTCGCGGCCCAGTCGGCGTTGATGTTGAGGATCTGGCCGCCGGCGGTTTCGCCCAGCGAGGCGATGACCGGGATGGAACCGACCTTGATGGCGGCCTGGATGCCGGCGGTATGCACGGCCTCCACCTTGCCCACCAGCCCGTATTTGCGCTTGCTCAGGTAATCGCACTCGAACACGCCGGAGGTGATCGAGGTGGCGCGCACGCCCTGGGCCTGCAGCGCCTCCACCAGCCGCAGGTTCTCCTGCTGCGAGACGCGGCGCACGATGGCCAGGCCGGCGGCGTCGGTGACGCGCAGGCCGTCCACGGTGACCTTCTCGATCTTCGCGGCCTTCATCTGCTCGTCCAGCTGCGGGCCGGCGCCGTGGATCACGATCGGCGTCAGGCCCACCTGCTGCAGGAAGGACAGCGAACTGACCAGCGCGTCCAGGTCGTCGCGCAGGATCGCGCCGCCGACCTTGACGACCGCGAAACGCTCGGCATCGAGCTGCGAGAAGCGCTTGAGGTACTGCTGGATCTCCTTGGCGCTGGCCATGTTGGACAGCAGCCGGACGATCGTGGTGCGCATTTCAGTCATGGTGAGGGTGGGCGTGGCAGGCGTATCCCGGAAGTGCCCTCCGGGAGAGTTCGAGATGGCCCGCGTTGGACGCGGGGGCGGCGGACGCGATCAGGCTGAGGTCGTTCACGAGGCCTCCATCAGGCGGTGGTAGGTGGCGGAAACGGCGGCGAGCTGGTCCAGCGAAACCCATTCGTCGGCAGTGTGGGCCTGGGCGATGTCGCCCGGGCCGTACACCAGGGCGGTCATCCCCGCCTGCGAGAACAGCGAGGCTTCGGTCCAGAAATCCACGGCATTGCCGATCGGCAGGCCGAGCTCGTCGGCCAGGTCGCGCGCGGCCAGGCGCCGCTCTTCGGCCCGTGCCACGTCGCCCGAAGGCAGCGAGGGACCGGAGAAGGTTTCTTCGTAGGTCGCCAGCATGCCGGCCGGCGCGAAGCTGCGGAACAGTTCGTGCAGGGTTTCCGGCGACTGCGAGGGCAGCGGCCGGAAGCCGAAACGCAGCTCGGCGCTGGGCGCGATCATGTTGGCCTTGATGCCGCCCTCGACCCGGCCGATGTTGAAGCGCAGGCCGGTGAGCCCGCCGAAGCGCAGGTGGTCCTGCGCCTGCACGAAGTCCATGGCCTGGCCGCCCCAGCGCATCGCCGCGTGCAGTGCGCTGGTGTCCCGCGCCTGCTGGCCCGAGGCATGGCCGGCTTCGCCGCGGAACCTCATCAGCACCGAGCTGATGCCGCGATGCGCCAGCACCGCCTGCCCCATCGTCGGCTCGGCGACGATGGCCTCGTCGAAGCCGTGGTCCGAGGCCAGGAAGGCCGCGATGCAGCGCGCGTCGTTGGCCTCTTCGTCGGTGCTGAACAGGAAGGCGACGTCGCCCGTGGTCCGCCGCGCGGCCGCCACCAGGCCGGCCGCGGCGCCCTTGATGTCGCAGGCGCCGAGCGCAATGGCCCGGTCGGCGGTGACCCGCAGCATATGCGGATCGGCGGTCCAGGCCGGCGAGGACGGCACGGTGTCGAGGTGGACGTTGAACACGCGCCGGGGCGCGCCGCGCACCGCCAGCATCGACACCGCGCCGGCCCCGTGGTCGGTCACGGTGATGCGGAACCCCGGCAGCTGCGCGCGCAGGTAGTCGAAGATGCCGCCCGTGCCGATCTCGCGCGGCGGGTTGCGGGTGTCGAAGGACACCAGCGCTTCCAGGTGCCTGAGGACCTCGGGCAGCAAGTCGTCCATGTCAGGCCTTCCGGTTCACTTCGGCCCAGAGCGTGCTGCTCATGCCGTAGAGGCGGATGAAACCTTCGGCCTCGGCCACGCCCCAGTCGGCCGACTGGGCATAGGTGGCGCCCTTGGCGTTGAGGATGTGAGGGGACCGCACCGCGACGGCGCCGACGCTGCCGCCCTGGGTTTCGACCACCACGTCGCCGTTGACGGTGGCCTGGCTCGAGGCCAGGAAGGCCTCCAGGTCGGTCTTGAGCGGATCGTTGTAGAACCCCTCGTAGACCAGCTCGACCCATTTGCGCGCCACCTCGGGCTTGAACCGGTTCTGGTGCTTGGTCAGCACGGCCTCTTCCAGCGCGCGGTGGGCAGTGAGCAGGGCCGCCAGGCCGGGGGCCTCGAAGATGATGCGGCCCTTGAGGCCGATCGTCGTATCGCCGGTATACAGCCCGCGGCCGACGCCGTACTTCGCGAACAGGCCGTTGAGTTTGGCCAGCAGCGCGGCGCCCGGCATCGCGACGCCGTCGAGCGCCACCGCCTCGCCCTGCTTGAAGGTGATCGTGGCGCGCAGCGGCGCGGTGGGCCATTCGGCGCGCGGCGCGCACCAGCCGCGGGCGCCCTCGCCCGGCGCTTCCCAGCGGTCGATCTCACCGCCCGACATGGTCAGGCCCAGCAGGTTCTCGTTGATGGTGTAGGCCTTCTGCTTGGCGCGCACGCCGAAGCCGCGCTCCTCCAGGTAGGCCTGCTCGTAGGCGCGGGTCTGGGTGTGTTCCTTCTGGATCTCGCGGATCGGCGCGACGATCTGGTAGTCGCCGGCGGCCTTCACCGCCAGGTCGAAACGCACCTGGTCGTTGCCCATGCCGGTGCAGCCGTGGGCGATGGCGCGGGTGCCGATCTCCGCTGCGCGCTTGAGCGCCGCGTCCACGATCAGGTAACGGTCGGACACCAGCAGCGGGTACTGGCCCTGGTAACCCTCGCCCGCCATCACGAAAGGCTTGACGAAACCGTCCCAGATCGCCGGCCCGCCGTCCACGGTGACGTGGCTGGCGGCGCCGAGTTCGGCGGCGCGCTGCTCGATGTAGGCCCGCTCGTCGGCGTCCACGCCGCCGGTGTCGGCGAACACCGTGTGCACGGCCAAGCCGCGCTCCTGCAGCCACGGGATGCAGAAGCTGGTGTCGAGGCCGCCGGAGAAGGCGAGGACGATGTCTTTCTTGTCGGTCATCTGGGGAAGGTCCTGTGATTATTGATTCGCGAGCGCCGCCATCACCGCCTTCTGCACGTGCAGGCGGTTTTCGGCCTCCTCGATGGCGATGCAGTAGGGCGCGTCCATCACGCCGTCGGTGGCCTTGACGTTGCGGCGAAGCGGAAGGCAGTGGCTGAAGACGCCGTTGTTCGTGAGCGCCATCTTGGCTTCGTCGACGATGAAGTGCCTGTGCGCATCGCGGATGGGCTTCTCCTGCTCCCATCGGCCGAAATACGGGATCGCGCCCCAGCTCTTGGCGTAGACGACGTCGGCGCCGGTGTAGGCCGCGGTGATGTCGTGGCTGATGCGGAAGCTGCCGCCGGACTCGGCGACGTTGTCGCGGGCCCAGCCCAGGTAGCGTTCGTCCAGCGCGTACTCCGGCGTCGGGCACAGCAGGGTCACGTCCATGCCCAGCCGGGTGGCGATGGTCAGCGCGGAGTTGGCCACCGCCGTGTTGAGCGGCTTGGGGTGGTAGGTCCAGGTCAGCACGAACTTCCTGCCGCGCAGGTCGGTGGTCTTGAAGTGCTCCTGCAGGGCCAGCGCATGCGCCAGCTCCTGGCAGGGGTGGGTGATGGTCTCGAGGTTGATCACCGGCACGGTCGAGTACTTGGCGAAGGCCTGCAGCACCCGGTCCTCGCGGTCCACCGACCAGTCCTGGAACTTCGGGAAGGCGCGCACCGCCACCAGGTCCACGTAGCGCGACAGCACCCGGGCCACCTCGGCGATGTGCTCCTCGGCCTCGCCGTCCATCACCGTGCCGACGCCGAACTCGATGGGCCAGGCGTCCTTGCCGGGCTGCAGCACCACGGCATGGCCGCCCAGCTGGAAGGCGCCGAGCTCGAAGCTGGTGCGGGTGCGCAGCGACGGGTTGAAGAAGACCAAGGCGATGGACTTGCCCTTGAGCTGGTCACCGGCCTTGCTGCGCTTGAACGCGGCGGCCTGGGCCAGCACGGCGTCCAGTTCGGCCCGGGTCCAGTCCTGGGTATTGAGGAAATGCTTCATTGATCGGCCCTTTGAAAAATCCCAAAACAAAAAAGCCCAGCGCGAGGCTGGGCTTTTCCGGTGAACAAGCAGTGACGTCCGGTTTACCCAGCTGGCGTGGAGGGTTCCGGTCGGCGCGCGCGCGAGGTCATGCCCGCCGCCATGTAGGCGGAGGTGAGGACGTCGGCGCTGGCGCGGGTCAGGTTCATTGGCGGGCAGTATGCCGGCCGGGGCCGGCGGCCGCAACTCAGCGGGCGGCGGTGCCGCCGTCGTCCGGCATCACCGAGACCCGGATGCGCAGGCGGTTGCCCGGGTCGTAGGGCAGGCGCGACATGTATTTTTCGCCCTTGTACATGTATTCGACGTCGTAACCGACCACCTGGCGCTCCTCGCGCTCGACCTCGACCAGGGTGCAGCCCCGGGCCTCGGCCTCGGCGCGGCGCTGGGCGATGTTGTGGCCGACCATGCCGCCGGCGACCGCGCCGGCCACGGTGGCGGCCTTGCGGCCGTCGCCCTTGCCG
>CBFGOZ010000042.1:0-12813 GCA_965650505.1 uncultured Arenimonas sp. | reverse complement strand
GCGGCGGCAGCTTCCCCTACACCATCGGCCGCATCGAGCACGGCTTCAACATGCGGCCCGACCTGGTCGCCACCGACAACCCGCACAACCCGCGCAAATACCTCGACCAGCTTTATTTCGACAGCTGGGTCGCCGACAACCGCGCCCTTCGCTACCTGCTCGACACCGTCGGCGTGCCGCGGGTGATGCTGGGCACCGATTATCCGTTCCCGCTGGGCGAACAGGTTCCCGGCGCCGGCATCGCCGCGATGGGCCTGTCGGACGCGGAACAGGCGCGGCTCTACCATGGCACCGCGCTGGAGTGGCTGGGCCTGCCGCGCACGAGGTTCGAATGAGCCCCACCCTGGAACTGGCCCTGGCGCTCGACGCCGCCGATCCGCTGCGCGGCTTCCGCGACCGTTTCCACATCCCGCAGCATCACGGCGAAGACCAGGCCTATTTCTGCGGCAACTCGCTCGGCCTGCAGCCGCGGGCGGTGCGCGCAGCGCTGGTGCAGGAACTCGACGACTGGGCCGCGCTGGGCGTGGAAGCGCATTTCCGCGGCAAACATCCGTGGATGCCGTACCACAACGAGGTTCGCGAGGGCCTGGCCACGCTGGTGGGGGCGCTGCCCTCGGAAGTGGTGGCGATGAACTCGCTCACCGCCAACCTGCACCTGCTGATGGTCAGTTTCTACCGACCGACGCGCGAGCGACCGGCGATCCTGGTCGAGGCCGGCGCGTTCCCGTCCGACCGCTACGGCGTCGAGTCGCAGATCCGCTTCCACGGCTTCGACCCGGCCACCGACCTGATCGAGCTCGAGGCCGACGAGCCCGGCGGCACGATCTCGATGGCGGCGATCGAACGTGTGCTGGCGGAACACGGCCACCGCATCGCCCTGGTGCTGTGGCCCGGCGTGCAGTACCGCACCGGCCAAGCCTTCGACCTGAAGGAAATCACCCGGCTGGCGCAGGCCCGGGGCTGCATCGTCGGATTCGACCTGGCGCACGGCGCCGGCAACCTGCGCCTGGCCCTGCACGACAGCGGCGCCGATTTCGCGGCCTGGTGCCACTACAAGTACTGCAACGCCGGTCCGGGTGCCGTCGCCGGCGCCTTCGTGCACGAACGCCACGCCCACACCGACCGCCCACGCTTCGCCGGCTGGTGGGGCCACGACCAGGCCACGCGCTTCCGCATGGGCCCGGAGTTCCGGCCCACGCCCGGCGCCGACGGCTGGCAGCTGAGCAATCCGCCGATCCTGGCGCTGGCGCCATTGCGGGTGTCGCTGGAGCTGTTCGCCGAAGCAGGCATGGATCGGCTGCGGGCAAAGTCGGAACAGCTCACCGCCCATCTCGAGTCGCTGATCCACGCGCGGTGCGTCGGGACGCTGGAGGTGGTGACGCCGTCGGATCCGGTTCGCCGCGGCTGCCAGCTGTCGCTGCGGGTCGCCGGCGGCCGCAGCCGCGGACGCGAACTATTCGAATACCTTGAAGCCCGCGGAATCGTCGGCGACTGGCGCGAACCGGACGTGATCCGGATATCGCCGGTGCCTCTCTACAACCGGTTCGCCGACCTGCACCGCTTCGTCGACGCCGTGGAAGCCTGGCGCGACGGCCGCTGACGATGCCCACCCTGCGCCGCGACTCGTTCACCCTGCTGCGCGAGCTGATGCGCTGGCGGGTGGCGCTGGTCCTGTCGGTGCTGATCTTCGGGCTGATGATCGTGCTGGGCATGGTCAACACCCGGCTCGGGCTTCCCGACACGGCCCGGCTGGCCTGGATCGTGCTCACGATTGCCGCGGCCTGCATCGTCGCCCTGCTGACGCTGCCGCGGCACCTGGGCGGCACGGTCTTCTTCGTCGCGATCGCCCTGCTGCTGGTCGCCGTGATGGCCTTCGGGCTCTACCACGGCCGGCCGATGCAGCACTGGGCCTACATCTTCCCGCCGGTGGTCGTCTTCCTGTTGCGGCCGGACCGCGCGTTGGTCGCCATGGTCAGCTTCGGAATCTACGCATCGGCGATGATCGCGCCGCTGATCCCGGCCATCGACGTGATCCGGTTTGCCAGCGGCTACGGCCTGCTGGTCTGCTTCATGTTCACCTACGCGCTGCTGCAGGAGCGCGCCGCGGTGATGCTGCGCTACCACTCCGACCACGACGCGCTGAGCAACTGCCTGAACCGCCGCACCTTCAACGAGGCGGTGGAGCAGCTGGCCGGTCCGCGCGGCACCGCCGGAGGCTGCACCTTCCTGCTGATCGACATCGACCACTTCAAGGCCATCAACGACCGCCACGGCCACCTGGCCGGCGACCGCATCATCACCCAGGTCGCGGCCGAACTCGGGCGAGCGCTGACTGCCGGCACACCATTGTTCCGCTACGGTGGCGAGGAGTTTTCGGTGCTGCTGGTCGATCTCGGGCTCCAGGAAGGCCGGCGCGTGGCCGAAGAGCTGCGCGCGGCCATCGCCGACGCCGACTTCCAAGGCGTGCCGGTGACCATCAGCATCGGCGTGGCGCAGTGGCGGCGCGGCGAAGGCAGCCTCACCGCCGCGCTCGACCGCGCCGACCGCGCCCTTTACGAAGCCAAACGAAACGGCCGCAACCGCGTCGTCTCCGACGCCGCGGCCGCCTGACCCTTCCAGAACCGGAACCCCCGTGCAGCCCACCCCGCAGCAGAAGATCACCCTCGTCGGCGCCGGCCTGGCCGGTGCCCTGCTCGCCATCCTGCTGGCCCGGCGGGGCTGGCAGGTCGACGTCTTCGAAAAACGCCCCGACCCGCGCCGCCGCGGCTACGAGGGTGGCCGCTCGATCAACCTGGCGCTGGCCGAACGCGGCCTCCATGCGCTGCGCCTGGCCGGTCTGCAGGACGCGGTGATGGCGCAGGCGGTGATGATGCGCGGCCGCATGGTGCATCCGCTGGGCGGCGAAACCATGCTGCAGCGCTATGGACGCGACGACAGCGAGGTGATCTGGTCGGTGCACCGCGGGCGCCTGAACATCGCCATGCTCGACGCGGCCGAGGCCGCCGGCGCGCGCATCCATTTCAACCAGCGGCTGGATGGCGTGGATTTCGAGGCGCGCCGGGTCCGCTTCGTCGACGACCACGACCGCCGCGCCCACGAGCAGCCCTTCGACGTGCTGCTGGGCGCCGACGGCGCCGGCTCCGGCCTGCGCGAGGCGCTGCGACCGCACCTGGCCCTTGGCGAAAGCTTCGAACCCCTGGGCCACGGCTACAAGGAACTGGAGATTCCGCCGGCAGCCGACGGCGGCTTCCGGATCGAGCCCAACGCCCTGCACATCTGGCCGCGCGGCGGCTACATGTGCATCGCCCTGCCAAATACCGAAAAAACCTTCACCGTCACCCTGTTCCTGCCGATGCAGGGCGAGCCGAGCTTCGCCACCCTGCCCGACCTGGCGGCCGCGCGCGACTTCTTCGCCCGCGACTTCGCCGATGCACTGCCGCTGCTGCCGGAGTTCGACGCCGACTGGACCAACAACCCGATCGGCGGCCTCGGCACCCTGCGCCTGCAGCGCTGGCACCTGGACGGCCGCGCCGTGCTGCTGGGCGACGCTGCCCACGCGATGGTGCCCTTCCACGGCCAGGGCATGAACTGCGCTTTCGAGGACTGCGTGGCCCTGGACCGCCACCTCGCCGAGGCGCCCGATTTCGCCACCGCCTTCGCCGCCTTCGAGGCCGAGCGCCGGCCCAATGCCGAGGCCATCCAGGCGATGGCGCTGGAGAACTACGTCGAGATGCGCGACCGCGTCGACGACGCCGACTTCCTGCTGCAGCGGGCGCTGGAGCGGGTGCTGGCCGAGCGGCATCCCGACCGTTTCGTGCCGCGCTATTCGATGGTCAGTTTCCTGCGCGTGCCCTACGCGGTCGCCTTCGAGCGCGGCAAGGTGCAGCGCCAGATCCTGGTCGATTCCACCCGGGGCTGCACCCGGCTGGAGGACGTGGACCTGGCGGCGGCCGATGCGCGCGTGCGCGAACGTCTGGCGGGACTGGAGCCGTGACGGCACCCGGTTTCCTCTTCTACGACCTGGAGACCTTCGGCCGCGACCCGCGCCGCACGCGCATCGCCCAGTTCGCCGCGATCCGCACCGACCTCGAACTCAACCCGGTCGGCGAACCGGTCAGCCTGTTCTGCCAGCCCGCCGACGACCTGCTGCCCTCGCCCGCCGCGACCTTGATCACCGGCATCACGCCGCAGCGCGCGCGCGCCGAGGGCCTGCGCGAAGCGGACTTCATGGCCCGCATCGCCGAGGAACTGGGCCAGCCGCAGACCTGCGCGCTGGGCTACAACTCGATCCGGTTCGACGACGAGTTCGTGCGTTTCGGGCTGTACCGCAACTTCCACGACCCCTACGAACGCGAGTGGCGCAACGGCAACTCGCGCTGGGACCTGCTGGACGTGCTGCGCCTGGCCGAAGCGCTGCGCCCCGAGGGCCTGGAGTGGCCGCGGCGCGAGGACGGCGCGCCCAGCTTCAAGCTCGAACACCTGGCCGAGGCCAACGGCGTGCGCGAAGGCGAGGCGCACGAGGCGCTGAGCGACGTGCGCGCCCTGATCGGCCTGGCGCGCAAGTTCAAGGCCGCCCAGCCCAGACTCTGGGACTACGCCTATGCCCTGCGCGACAAGCGCAAGGTCGCCTCGCTGCTGGACGTGGTCAACATGACGCCGCTGCTGCACATCTCCTCGCGCTATCCGGCCAGCCGCCACTGCGCGGCGCTGGTGGCGCCGGTCGCGCGGCACCCGAAGATCGAGTCGCGGGTGATCGTCTGCGGCCTGGACGAGGATCCCGGTGCTTGGCTGGGCATGGATCCGGACGCTATTGCCGACCGCCTCTACACGCCCGCGGCAGATCTGCCCGAAGGCGAGCGCCGCGTGCCGCTGAAGGAAGTGCACACCAACAAGTGCCCGATCCTGCTGCCGCTGGAGCACCTGCGGGACGCCGACTTCGAACGCCTGGGCATCGACCGCGCCGCCTGCCTGGCGAATGCCGCACGCCTGCGCAGCGCGCCGGGCCTGGCCGAAACCGTGCGCCGCGTGTTCGCGGCCGAAACCGCACACGAACCGGCCGACGCCGACGCCGCGCTGTACGACGGATTCCCGTCCGACGGCGACAAGCGCCTTTTTCCCCGCGTGCGCAGTGCGCCGGTGACGGAGCTGGCCGGTTTCGCCGCCCGCTTCGACGACCCGCGCTATGCGGAGCTGCTGTTCCGCTTCCGCGCCCGGAACTGGCCCGAGTCGTTGGACGCCGGCGAACGCCGGCGCTGGGACGACTACCGCCGCCGGCGCCTGACGCCGGGCAGCATGTTGGCGGAATACGATTTCACGAGCTATTACGCCGAGATCGCCACACTGCGCGCCGGCACTGAACCCGGACCCAAGCATGCCTGGCTGGACGCCCTGGAAGCCTGGGGCCGCGACCTGGAGGCTTCCCTGGCATGAGCACCTACTTCAGCGAGAAGAGCTTCAAGTTCCTGCGCGCGCTGGCGCGCAACAACTCGCGCGAGTGGTTCAATCAACATCGCACGGACTACGAGACGCACCTGAAGGAACCCTTCCAGCGCCTGATCGCCGACCTGCAGCCGGACCTGCTGGCGATCAGCCCGCACTACCGCGCCGATCCGCGCGGCACCGGCGGCTCGCTGTTCCGCATCCACCGCGACACCCGCTTCTCGAACGACAAGACGCCGTACAAGACCTGGTCCGGCGCGCGCTTCTTCCACGCGCGCAGCAAGCAGGTGCCGGCGCCATCGTTCTACCTGCACGTGCAGCCGGGCGGCTGTTTCCTGGGCGCCGGCATCTGGCACCCGGAGCCGGATACCCAGCGCAGGATCCGCAACTTCATGCTGGACAATCCCGCCGGCTGGACCGCGGCGGTGCGCGCGCCGGCGTTCCGTCGCCGCTACGAGATGTGGGGCGAAAGCCTCGTCCGCCCGCCGCGCGGCTTCCCGGCCGACCATCCGCTGATCGACGACATCAAGCGCAAGGACTTCACGGCCGGCACCGCCCTCGAGGACTCGACGGTCCTGGGGCCACGGTTGCGGCAGTCGGTGGTCGCGGGATTCACCGGCCTGGCGCCGCTGATGGACTACCTCTGCGCTGCGCTCGACCTGGAGTTCTGAGCCCCGCCTGCCCTGCTGCGAGCGGCTGAGCGCCTCCTGCGCGCCGCCCCGCCGACAGTCGCCTTCGGCCTGTCCCTCGCATAGATGGTGGCCAACGGACCGATAGTGATACTTCCCGGGATGCCGCCCCGGCGTACGGTCCGCGGGACCATACCCTGCCGCATCGCAACATCGAAATGTGTTGACGATCACGGATTTGGCCGTAGTGTGAACGGCCATACGCCGGCGCAGGGGAGCACCGGTTCCAGCCGGACGTGGCGACGCAAGGACGGGAACCCCGCGTTACGCATCGAATTCCTGGGGAGGGATCGTGCGCCATCTACTCTTTGCCGCCTTGGCGGCCGTTTCGGGCGTGTGCAGCGCCAACACCGGTGTCGCCTTCGTGCACGGCACCGGCAAGCAGACCAATGCCACCGCGGACTACTGGAAGCCGGAGTTCGTCAACAACGTGCGCGGCGGGCTGCCCGACCCGAACAACTACACGGTCATCAACTGCGACTTCAGCAAGTACATGTGGGACGCCGGCGCGGCCGGCTGCCTGGCCGGGCAGCTGACCACCTTCATCAACAACCGCGGCATCACCCGCCTGATCGTGATCACCCACAGCAACGGCGGCAACGTCATGCGCTGGATCCTGTCAAACCCGACCTGGGACAGCCGCTACCCGAACATCATCAGCAAGACCGTGCGGGTGAACGCGCTGGCGCCGTCCTCGGCCGGCACGCCGCTGGCCGATGCGGTGATCTCGGGCAATGTGTTCGAGGCGTCGGTCGGCTGGCTGCTGGGCTTCAAGAACGACGCCGTGCGCATGCAGCAGACCAGCTGGATGGCCAGCTACAACGCCAACTGGCTGCTGGGCACCGCCGGCCGCCCCGCCCTGCCGAAAACCTTCCGCAGCGTGGTCGGCACCGACGTCGATTCGGCGGTCTGGGACGGCGACAGCTACTGCGGCGGCTACTTCGAGAACGTGGGACTCGAGACCACCCAGCTGTGGCTGAACTCCTGCTCGGACGGCTTCCTCAACTGCAGCAGCCAGTCCGCCGCGGGCTACGTCTGGTTCCAGGACAAGAGCCGCATGGCCGGCAGCGAGCCGCTGTCGCACAACCAGAGCCGTCGCGCCTGCTTCGGCCTGGACTCCATCCTGCGCACCGACATGAGGTCCTGAGCCATGAACAAGAACCTCCTGTCCTGCGCACTGTTTTTCGCCCTCGCGTCTACCGGCCAGGCCGCCAACCTGCTGCCGCCCGGTGAGGGCGACGCCTCGCCCTCGCGCCTCGTGGCCGCGCCGCTGCCGGCCGGCGAGTTCGAACGCCAGCCGGTGAGTTTCGCCTGGGCCCTGGATCCAATGGCCGAACTCTCGCGTCCCGCGCCGCACTTGGCGGAAAGCCGCGAGTACTGGATCCAGGCCGACGCTGCCGAACTCCAGCGCGGCCTCAGCATCGACACGACCGCCCCCGGCGCCGTGATCCGGCTCAGCCCGGTGGACGGCCGCGCCGCGGTGGATCCGTCCCTGCTGCAGGTCTCGAAGGCGGGCCGCCGCATCGCCCAGCCGCAGAGTTTCCAACGCTCCGCCAATGCCGCCCAGCTTCGTGCGGCCGGCATGGACGTGCCGGACGGGTCGGCGGTCGTGCAGCTGGCCAGGGAGCACGGCCAGGGCCGCTTCCAGCTGCAGCTGCCCAAGGCGCGCGACCGCTACCTGGTGCACGTCTACGAACCCGACAGCCCCTATGTTCTGAAGGCCCAGGCGGCCCGCGGCCAGCTGCTGGCCGGCGAAACCCTCGAAGTGGCGGCGGTGATGCAGCGCGGCGCCCGCGCCTTGCCCGGCGGCGAACTGCAGGGCCAGCTGGTGTCGCCCTCAGGCCGCAGCTACCCGCTGGCCTTCGGCGGCGGCAAGACGCGGCTGACCGTGCCGCTGGAAGCCGCGGACCAGCCCGGGCTCTGGGAGGTCCAGCTGTTCGCGGGCCAGATACAGGACGGCGCCAGCGTGCAGCGCGATGCCCGCACCGCGGTGGAGATCACCCGCCCGACCGCCCGCCTCGCCGGCGCTTATGCCTTCAACGCGGGGACGCTGCGCTTCGACCTGCCGGTGCAGGTGGCGGCCGAAGGGCGCTACGAACTGCGCGGCACGCTCTATGCCACCGGACGCGACGGCGTCAGCCGGCCGGTATCGCAGGCGCAGGCGGCCGACTGGCTGCGGCCGGGCCAGCGCCGGCTGTCGCTGGCGTTCGGGCGCGGCCACGTGCCCACCGGCTACGGTCCGCCCTACGAGCTGCGTTTCCTGGAGCTGAAGGACCAGACCCGCATGGGCACGCTGGAAACCCGCGAACTGGCGCTGCGCGAGCGTGGCACCCGCCCGCCGGCCCGCCCACGGCTGCCGGTGCGTGGCCGATCGCCCGAGCGCTAGTTCCGGGCGCCGGTCAAACCGGCGATGATGACGGCCGGGCCCTCGGGTCCGGCCGTTTTCTTTCAGGCATCCCGCATGGACGCGAGTCTCCGGCGTTTTTCCCTGTTCTACTTCTGCTATTACGCGGCGCTGGGCGCCTACACGCCTTATGTCGGCACCTGGGTGGATGCGCTGGGCCACGGCGGTTATGTGGTCGGCGGCATGCTCGGGCTCTGGTACGGCACCCGGATCATCGCGCCGCCGGCCTGGGCCGCGCTGACGGGCCGCAGTCCGCGACCGGGGCTCTGGTTCGTCGCCGGCTGCGCGCTGACCCTGGTTTGTTTCGCCGGCTTCCTGTTCACCCGCGGCGCCTGGGCGCTGCTGGCCGTGATGGCGGTGTTCGGCCTGTTCTACAACGCGGTGATGCCGCAGTTCGAGGCAATGACCCTGACCGCACTGGGGCCGCGCAGCGACCTCTACGGCAGGCTGCGGGTCTGGGGCTCCATCGGCTTCCTGCTGGTGGCCGGCAGTTACGGCGCGCTGCTGGACGGGTTCGGCGGCGCGGCATTTCCCTGGCTGGCGCTGCCGCTGTTCGCCGCCATGCTGGGGGCAGCGTGGCTGCACCGCGACGACCAGCCGCCGGCGCATGTCGACACGGCCGCCGATGCGGGTCATCTGTGGAAACGCCCCGGGGTGCGCCGCTTCCTGATCGTGGCGCTGCTGATGCAGGCCGGCTTCGGCCCCTTCTATGTCTTCTACACCCTGCACCTGCAGGCGAACGGGCACACGGGCGCGGTGATCGGCGGACTGTGGGCGCTGGGCGTGCTGATCGAGATCCTGATGTTCTGGCAGGCGCCGAAGCTGATCGTGCGCTTCGGCGCTTCCCGGCTGCTGATGGCCTGCCTGGCGGTGACCGTGCTGCGCTGGCTGTTGACGGCTTTCTTCGCCGGGTCGCTGCCGGTGATGGCCCTGGCCCAGGCCACGCATGCACTGAGTTTCGCCACCTTCTACGCCTGCTGCATGCGCCTGATGGCGGACTTCTTCCCCGGCCGCCGCGCCGGCGCCGGCCAGAGCCTGTTCTTCGGCTTCAGCCAGGGCGTGGGCGGCGTGCTGGGTGCGGCGATGGCCGCGTTGGCGTGGGAGAGCGCGGGCGGCGGCGAGCTGGCGTTTGCGCTGGGGGCGGCGGTGACGGTGGTGGCGTGGGTGATCTATGCGCTGCGCCGGAAACAGGAGTTGGTGGGCTGTCCCCCCAACTCCTAGCTTTCGTTGGTGACCCCGAACGGCACATGCCCTGTCGCCACGTGCCGTCGCGCGTTCTCGATGTTGTGCCGGCTGTCGTCGAAGAAGATGTCGGCCCCGAAGGCCTGCAGGAACGGGCCCTTGTCGCGGCCGCCGAGGAACATGGCCTCGTCCAGGCGCACGCCCCACTCGCGCAGGGTCAGGATCACGCGTTCGTGCGCCGGTGCCGAGCGTGCGGTGACCAAGGCGGTGCGGATCGGTGCGTCGTCGCCCGGCGGAAAGGCCTGCTGCAGCTCGTGCAGGGCCGCCAGGAAGCCGCGGAAGGGCCCGCCCGACAGCGGTTCGTTCACACGGCTGGACTCGTTGCTGTGGAAGGCCGCCAGGCCCGATTCCTGCGACACCCGCTCGGATTCGTCGCCGAAGATCACTGCATCGCCGTCGAAGGCGATGCGCAGCTGCGGATGCGAGGGTTCGTAGGCCTTGGCCGGCAGGATCGTCGCCGCGGCGAAACCGTGTTCGAGCGCGCTGCGTACCGAAGCCGGATTGGCCGACAGGAACAGTTGGGCGCCGAAGGGCTTGATGTAGGGCCAGGTCTCGGCGCCGCTGGTGAAAACGGCGCGCACGATGCCCAGCCCGTAATGCCGGATCGAGTTGAAGATGCGCAAGCCCGTGTCGGAGGAATTGCGCGACAGCAGCACCACCTCGACCCGCGGCGATTCCGGCGGCGCCCCGGCGTTGAGGGCCAGGAGCTTCTGCACCATCGGGAAGGCGATGCCCGGAGCCAGCACTTCCTTCTCGCGGCTGCGCTGGAACTCGGCATAGGCGTCCAGGCCGCTGGACTGGAACAGCGCATGGCTGTCCTCGAGGTCGAACAGCGCCCGGGCGGTGATCGCCACGATCAGGCGGTCGGAGGGTCTGGCGGGTGGCGATGACAACGGGCTCATTGGCTGCAGTGTGCCGGATCGGAGTCTCAGGGGCCGGGACGGCTCAGCTGATGAACTGTTCGTTGAGGATGCGTTCCTCGAGGTTGTGCTCGCGGTCGAACAGCAGGGTGACGGTGCGCTCGCGCGACTCGCGGATCACCACTTCGGCCACGTCGCGCACCTCGTGCGAATCGGCCGTGGCGCTGACCGGTCGTTTGTAGCCCCCCAGCACCTCCAGCTTGACCTCCGTATCGGCCCGCAGCAGGGCGCCGCGCCATCGCCGCGGCCGGAAGGCCGCGATCGGGGTCAGCGCGATCACCTGCGAGCCCAGCGGCAGGATGGGACCGTGGGCGGAAAAGTTGTAGGCGGTGCTGCCGGCAGGCGTGGCGACCAGGGCGCCGTCGCAGACCAGTTCGTCCAGCCGCACCTGGCCGTTGAGATAGACGCGCAGATGCGCCGCCTGGCGCGTCTGGCGCAGCAGGGACACCTCGTTGTAGGCCAGCGAGTGCACCGTCGCGCCCGATTCGGTGGTGGCCACCATCTCCAGCGGGCGAAGCACGGTGGTTTCGGCCGCGTGCAGGCGCTCGATCAGGCTCTCGGGCCGATGCTGGTTCATCAGGAAGCCGACCGTGCCCAGTTTCATGCCGTAGACCGGGCGGCCGAGGCCGCCGTGGCGGTGCAGGGTCTGCAGCATGAATCCGTCGCCGCCGAGCGCGACGATGACGTCGGCTTCGTCGGGCGGGACCTGGCCATGGGTGGCGGTGAGCTTGGCCAGTGCGGCCTGGGCTTCCGGCGTCGGACTGGCGAGGAAGGCGATGCGCGGCTGGGCAGGCAGGCTCATGGCGCCGAGCTTACTGCACGAGCGGCTTCAGCCGCGACCGTTCCGCGCCGGATGGCTGCCGGCCCTCCCCGCGGGAGGGCCGGCCCGGCTTCACCGGCCGCCGGCGCTGGCGATCTGGGCCAGGCGGCGCACCGCCACCGACAGCGTCGGATAGTCCATGCCGCGCAGGTTGCGCATGTCGGCGAACATGCCCAGCGTGTACTTCAGCGTCGCGTCGTCGCGGCCCAGCCACTGTTCCACCAGCGCCTGCGGCGACATGCCCGGCGCGGCGGCCGCCAGCACCTGCCCAACCAGCGCGCGCTGCTGGGCCTGGAGCTCGTCGCGAAGCACGCCGCGGGCCTGGGCGTGCCAGCGGCCCTCGACCGGAAGGGCTTCCACGCCGTCCATCAGCCACTTGGTGTGCAGCGCGTCCGACAGGCCGAAATAGGCGGTCGCGACGTCGATGACCGACAGGCCTTTCTCTATGGCCACCTCGACGATGTCCAGCGCATACGCCAGGAACGGCAGGCTGGCGAAAGCGCGGGCCAGGTCCTCGGGGAACCCCAGCTGCTGCCAGCGCGCCAGGTCCGCCAGCAGTTCGGCGCGGGCCCCGGCCGGCAGCACCTCGGCCATCGCCTTGCGCAGCGCGGCCACGCCGCCGGCGTAGCGCTCGACCTTCTCGGCGATGTTGAGGTTCTCGCCCGGCCGGTTGAGCAGCCAACGGGTCATGTTGCGCTGCAGATGCCAGATGCCCATCAGGGCCTCCAGCTGCGCGCTTTCCGGGACCTTGAGGTCGAGCGCGTCGATGGCGGCCCACAGCTCGCGCGCGTCCAGCACTTCGCGGCTGATGGTGTAGGCCTTGGCGATCTGCGCCGGAGTCTCGCCGGTGTCCTCCTGCATGCGCAGGATGAAGGTCGAGCCCATGCGGTTGACGGTGGAGTTGGTGACCGCGGTGGCGATGATCTCGCGGCGCAGCCGGTGGTTCTCCATGTCCTGGGCGTAGGTGTCCTGCAGCGCCTTCGGGAAGTAGCGCACCAGCTCCTTCGACAGGTAGGGATCTTCCGGGACGTCGGAATCGAGCATCTGGTTGAACACGACGATCTTGTCGTAGCTCAGCAGCACGCTCAGCTCGGGCCGGGTCAGACCCTGGCCGCGGGACTTGCGGTCGTTGAGCTCGGCGTCGGTGGGCAGGAACTCGATGGCGCGATCCAGCAGGCCCTGGCCTTCGAGCGTGCGGATGAAGTGGCCGAACGAGCCCAGGCGGGAGACGCTCATGCGCTCCATCAGGCTGATGGCCTGGTTCTGGCGGTAGTTGTCGTTGAGCACCAGCTCGCCGAC
>CBFGOZ010000041.1:0-12864 GCA_965650505.1 uncultured Arenimonas sp. | reverse complement strand
GCCGCAGGTAATCAAACAGCCGCGCTTCGGCGCTGCCCGGTTCCGGGGTCCAGGCGTACTCGAAGCGCACCCGCGGCGGCAGGCTCATCAGGATCGACTCGGTGCGACCGCCGCTCTGCAGGCCGAACAGGGTGCCGCGGTCCCAGACAAGGTTGAACTCGACGTAGCGGCCGCGGCGGTAGAGCTGGAACTCGCGTTCACGTTCGCCATAGGGCGTGTCCTGGCGGCGGCGCACGATCGGCAGATAGGCGTCGAGGAAGGCGTCGCCGACCGCGCGGGTGTAGGCGAAGCAGGGCTCGAAGCCGTCGGCGTGCAGGTCGTCGTAAAACAGGCCGCCGACGCCGCGCGCCTCGTTGCGGTGTTTGAGGAAGAAGTAGCGGTCGCACCAGGCCTTGTGTTCGGCATAGCGGTCGGCGCCGAAGGGCGCGCAGACGTCGCGGGCCACCGTGTGCCAGTGGCGCACGTCCACGTCCACGGGGTAGAAGGGCGTCAGGTCGAAACCGCCGCCGAACCACCAGATCGGGTCGCGCCCTTCCGGACGCGCCTCGAAGAAACGCACGTTGGCGTGGGCGGTGGGCACGTGCGGGTTGCGCGGATGGATCACCAGGGAGACGCCGGCGGCGCGCCAGGGGGCGCCGGCCAGTTCGGGCCGGTGCACGGTGGCGGAAGGCGGCAGCGTGGCGCCGGAGACGTCCGAGAAGCCGACGCCGGCCTGTTCGAACACCGCGCCTTCCTTCAGCACCCGCGACCGGCCGCCCCCGCCCTCGGGCCGCGCCCACTCGTCCTGGGCGAACCGGCCGCCGTCGACGCCTTCGAAACCGGCGCAAAGGCGGTCCTGCAGGTCGCGCAGGTAGGCATGGACGGCGGTGAAATCTGACATGGCGGGGCCGGAAGCAGGGGAGGCGACATGATAGCCGCCCGTGCCGGCCGCTATAATCGCGCCCAGCAATGACCTCCCACGCCCCCGCCCCCGCCCGCCTGCGCGTCCTCACCGAGCGTCAGGACGAGGCGCTGATCCCCTTCACCTTCGACGCGGCGGACGATTCGCCGCTGGCGGTGGCCTGCGCGCCGCTGGCCGGCCCGCGCGCCGAGGCCTGGCTGGCCGGGGCGATCGGCGAATCGGCCGAAACCCACGGCGCCGCCTGGGCCCACGGCGAGCACTACGCCCTGGTCGCGGTGGTGGTGGAGGAAGATCAGGGCGACATCGAGGCCGCCGCCGCCCGCGCCTACGAACGCCTGCTGGTGGCGGTGCGGCCTTCGGCCCATCCCTACCTGCTGCGGATCTGGAACTATTTCGCGGCCATCAACCGCGGCGACGGCGACGACGAACGCTACCGGCGCTTCTGCGTCGGCCGCGCCGGCGCCGTGGACGGCATGTTCAACGACCCGCCGCCGGCCGCCACCGCGATCGGCACCGTCGCCGAGCCGGGCCGCCTGCAGGTGGTGGCGCTGTGCTCGCGCGCGCCGGCGCTGGCGCTGGAAAACCCGCGCCAGACGCCCGCCTGGCGCTATCCGCGCGAGCACGGCCCGGTCTCGCCCGGATTCTCGCGTGGCGCCGTGCTCGACGCCGACACCGCCACGCCGCGCCTGCTGGCCTCCGGCACCGCCAGCATCGTCGGCCACGTCTCGCATCACGTCGGCGACTGCGGCGAGCAGCTGCGCGAGAGCCTGCGCAACCTCGACGCGCTGATGGCGGAAGCCGCCGCGAAAACCGGCCGCGTCTTCCGCCGCGAAGGCTGCGAGGCCCTGCGCATCTACCTGCGCCACGATGCCGACCTGGCCGCGGCCCAGGCGGTGATGGCCGCCAGCGGCATTCCCGCCGACCGCATCAGCTACCTGCGCGGCGAAGTCTGCCGGCGCGAGCTCGACGTCGAGCTCGAGGGCGTGTTCGCGGCCGGCTGATCGCGACCGGCGCCCGGAATGGAAAAGGGCGGACCGCTGCCGGTCCGCCCTTCTGTTTTGCGCGGAACCTCAGGGTTTGAGGCTGCGCTCGAACAACTCCAGGATGCGCCGGTACTGGTCGTACCAGCTTTCCGGATGCTGGTAGGCGTGGCGCTCCAGCGGATAGCTGGCCATCTCCCACTTGTCCTTCTTCAGCTCGATCAGGCGCTGCGCCAGCCGCACCGAGTCCTGGTAGAACACGTTGTCGTCGATCATGCCGTGGCTGATCAGCAGGTGGCCGCGCAGGTTCTGCGCGTATTCGATCGGCGAGGACTTGCGGAAGGCCTCGGGGTCGAGCTCGGGCGTGTTGAGGATGTTCGAGGTGTACTCGTGGTTGTAGCTGGTCCAGTCGGTGACCGGGCGCAGCGCGGCGCCGGCCTTGAACTCGTCCGGCGCGCGGAACAGGGCCATGAAGCTCATGAAGCCGCCGTAGCTGCCGCCGTAGATGCCGACGTTGGCGGCATCGCCCTGGTGTTCGGCGACCAGGTACTTCACGCCGTCCAGGTAGTCCTCGAGCTCCGGATGGCCCATCTGCCGGTAGATCGCCGTACGCCAGTCGCGGCCGTAGCCCTCGGAGGCGCGGTAGTCGAGGTCGAGCACGATGTAGCCGCGTTCGACCAGCAGCTGGTGGAACATCTGCTCGCGGAAGTACACCGGGAAACGCGCGTGCACGTTCTGCAGGTAGCCGGCGCCGTGCACGAACATCACCACCGGGTACTTGCGGCCGGCCTCCAGCGTTTCCGGGCGGTAGAGCTTGCCCCAGATGGTGCCGGCGCCGTGCGTCGACGGCACCTTGACGATCTTCGGCGCCAGCCACTGGCGCGACCGGTAGTCTTCGCTGCGGGTGTCGGTGAGCTTGAGCGCCTCGCCGCCGGCCACCGGCTGCACCGCCAGCTGCGCCGGCGTGTGGTGCGCCGACCAGCGCAGCAGCAGGCGCGAACCGTCGGGGGAGAGCGAGAACGATTCGACGCCGTCCAGCGCCGTCAGCTCGCGCACTTCGCCGCCCGTGCTGGGCACCGCGCAGACCTCGTAGTCGCCCGGCCATTCGCGGTTGCAGACGAAATACGCGGTGCTGCCGTCCGGCGACCACACCGGAGAGGACGCTTCCCAGCCGCCGCGCGTCAGCGCCTTGGCGCGCTGGCCCGGCACCACGGTGTACAGATGCGAATAGCCGGTCTGTTCGGACAGGAACCACAGCGTGCGGCCGCCCGGCAGCCAGCCGAAATCGTTGAAGTTCCAGTTGATCCAGGCCGGGTCGGTGAGGCGGTGCGCCGGGGCCAGCTTGCCGGCCGCCAGGTCCACGGTGGCGAGCCAGCGGTCCTTGTTGTCGACCGCGCGCGCCATCAGCGCGACGTTGGCGCCGTCGTCGCTCCATGCGATGCCGTCGATGCGCACGGTGCGCTCGCCTTTGAGCGGCTCGAGCTTGGCGGCCTTGCGAAGGTCCGCCAGCGGGTCGCTGTCGATGCCGGGCAGCGCCGACAGCGCGAGGTCGCGCACGCTGCCGTCGACCAGGTCCACCAGCTTGAGCTGCTGGCCCTGCGGCGGGTTGCGGCCGACGCGCACGCGCACGTCCTCGGCCTCCTCGTACCCCGACTCGGTGACGTACTTGGGCATCTTGCCGATCCGGCCGCGTTCGGCGCCCTTGGCCTGGGTCACCACCAGCAGCCAGCGGCCGTCCGGCGACAGCGCGGTGTTGCTGATCTCGACCTTGTCGCCCAGGTAGACAGGTGCGGCGGCGCGGGTGGGGTCGGCGCGGCGGTTGGCCTCGGCCTGGTCGCGCAGCTCCTCACGGTACTGTTTTTCGCGCGCCAGCGCGGCGCTCAGGCGCAGCTGGTGGTCGCGCAGGGCGTCGGCATCCGGAGCGGCCGCGGGATCCTTCTCGGCGCGCGGAAGCGCCACCGGCTGCACCAGGCGGGTGTCGGGCGACCAGCGGAACCAGTCGTTGCCGACGCGCCAGATCACGCCGCGGCCGTCGGCGGCGAAACGCGCCTCGGCCTCGGCTTCGGCGCTGCGGGTGAGCTGCTGCAGCCCGCCGCCCAGTTCGCGCAGGAAGACATCCCCGTTGCGCACGAACACCGCGCGGCGCCGGCTGGCGTCGTATTCGACCTGGGCGCCGTCGAGCGTGGAAAGCTCGGCGCCTTCGACCTTCACCGCGGCGCCGCCGGCGATCGGTTGGCGCCAGGTGTCGCGCACCGGCGAGCCGGCGCGCTTGAGCGTGAAGTAGGCCTGTTGCCCATCCAGCGCCCACCACGCGCTCTCCACCGGGGGGCCGATCCAGTCGGGATGGGCCATGGCCTGGTCCAGCGTCAAGGCCGGCGGCGATGCCGGGGTCTGCGCGTGGGCCAGGGTGGCGGCAGCGGCGAAGGCGACGGCGGTCAGCCGGGCGAGGGCGGTCGGGCGATGGCGCATGGCGGCTCCGGGTTCAGGCAGGCCGGCAAGCCTAACAAAGGCGTCGTCGTCGTCGCCCGTGCTGGATTTCCCGGTTTCCGGCTTTTCCCCCGCGCGGTTTGCGGCGACAATCGCCCGATTCCCCCGGCGCGCCCATGCAATCCTTCATCTATAAATCCCTGCGCAAGCCCGACACCTATCTCTACCTGCGCAAGCGGGACGATTTCGCCGTGCTGCCCGAGGCGGTGCGGGCGCCGCTGGGCGAGCTGGCCTTCGTGATGGAGCTGGCGATCACCGAAGACCGCAAGCTGGCCCGCGCGGACGCCGCCGTCGTCCGGCTGAACCTGGCCACGCACGGCTTCCACCTGCAGTTTCCGCCCACCGTGCTGGACCCGATGGTCGATGGCTGAGCTGCGCCGTCCCGGCCTGGCCTGGGCCTGGCTGGCGCTGGGCGCCGGACTTTCCCTGCTGCCGCTGTTGGCGCATCCGCTGGCACTGCTGGGCACCTGGCTGGCCCAGCCGGCGCTTGCGCTGGGCCTGGCCAGGCTGCGCGGGCTCCGGGCCGACGCCGACGGCCGCGACCATCTGGTTTCGCTGGCGGTGCTGTGGGCGGTGGCGTACGCCGGCCTGGCCCTGGCGGCAGGCTGGCCGCTGTCGGCGCTGCGCGACACCGGTTCGCTGGCGGCGGCCCTGGCGCTGAGCGGCATGGTCGGCGCCGCGCTGCTTTGCCTGTGGCGCGCCTGGCCCGCCTTCGGCCTGGCCGGCCGTGAAGGCGCCCGCCTGCCCGCGGTGGCCGCGGCGGTGGGCTCCGGCACGCCGGCCGATGCCGGCCGCGGGTTCGTGGTCGCGGTGGCCGTGCTGGTCGTGCTGGCCGGGGGCCTGCTGCTGGCCTGGCCGGGCCTGGTGCCCGCCGGCTGGCGCCTGCCCGCGGTGCTGGCGCAGTTGGCTTCGGCCCTGCTGGCCCATGGGCTGATCCAGCGCTTCGGCGCCGCGCCGTCCCCGCCCTCGGTGCTGTCGCTGCCGATCTATGGCGACGAGGCCGACGACGAGCCGGCGCCGGCCATGGGCGCGGACGAAGACGAGGACCCGGACAGCCAGCTCTACGCCGCCGCCCGCGCCGGCCGCATCGAAGCGGCGCTCGCCGCGCTGGAAGCGGGGGCCGATCCGGCCGCCGAACCGCTGCCGGAAGATCGCGACCAGCGCACCCTGCCGATGCTTGCCGCCCTGCTGGGCGACCTGCGCCTGCTGCGCGAGTTGATCGCGCGCGGCGTCGACCTCAATGCCGAACACGCCGGCCTGACGCCGCTGCTGGCCGCCACCCGCGACAGCTGGCACGGCCGCCCCGAGGCGGTGATGACCCTGCTCGCCAACGGCGCCGATGCCCGCCGCGCCGACGCCGATGGCAACACACCCCTGCACCACGCCGCCCGCAGCACCGACCCCGCCGTCGCGGCCCTGCTGCTCGACGCCGGCGCCGCCGTCGAGGCGCTCAATGCCGAGGGTTTCAGCCCGCTGGGCATCGCCTGCGCGGCGGGCAACTGGCGGCTGGCGCGGTTCCTGATCGAACGCGGCGCCAAGCCCGAACCCAAGGACGGGCAGCCCGCCCTGCTCGCCGCCGTGTCCGGCGACGACGACCCGGCCGGCGTGCAGCTGCTGCTGCGGCACAAGGCGCGCGTGGACGCCCGTGGCGCCCGCCAGCGCACCGCGCTGCTGCTGGCCTGCGCCGCCGGCAATGCCGAGATCGTCGCCGAGCTGCTGGACGCCGGCGCCGACCGCAATGCCCGCGACGCCGACGAGATGACGCCGCTGCTGGAAACCGCCCGCGGCGGCCACGCCGCGGTGCTGGCGCGATTGGCGCAGGCCCGGCCCGATGTCGCCGCCGCCGACGCCCGTGGCCGCAACGCGCTGGTGCTGGCCGCCGAGGCCGGCGTGCCGCCCGAGTTCCTCCGCCACCTGATCGCGCTCGGCGTCAGCCCCGAGCAGCGCGACGGCGATGGCCGCCGCGCGCTCGAACACGCCCTGGGCAGTGGTCGCTGGCCGCTGGTCGCGGTGCTGGACCCGTCCTACCCGCTGCCCGCCAGCGTCGCCGAAGGGCTGGCCGAGGGCCACTTCGAGAAAACCCCGCGCGAGCTGCTGCGCGAAGCCCTTCTGGCGGACCGGCGGGAGTCGGCCGAGGCGATGCTGCGCCTGGGCGCGGGACCCGACGAACGCGGCCTGTCCTCGCTGCTGCTGGAGTTCGCCGGCGAAGGCGACGGCGTCGGTTTCGACTGGCTGCTGCGCCACGGCGCCAGCGCCGACCGGATCATCGACGGCGACGACAGCGTGGTGTTCCACCTGCTGGGCCGCGGCGGCCACGCCGCCGGCGCGCTGCACCGCCTGCTTGAGCGCGGCCAGGCGGTGGGCGGCGCGGGCGGCCTGGCGCGCTGGCTGCAGGCCTGCATGGACGCCGAGCACACCAGCCGTGGCCACGAACAGCTGGCTCTGATGCTGCTCGAACGCGGCGCCGACGCTTTCGGCGGCGCGCCCTCCGATCCGCCGCTGGGCCTGGCCATCCGCCTGGGCTGGCTGCGCCTGGCCGAAGCCCTGCTGGCCGCCGGCGCCGACCCCAATGCCCGCGACGGCCGCGGCCACACCGCGCTGCACTGCGCCGCCACCCTGGGCCGCGAAGGCGCGCTGCGGGTGCTGATCCGCCATGGCGCTTCGCCGGCCCTGGCCGCGCCCGACGGCCAGACGCCGCTGGGCCTGGCCCTGGCCGCCGACCGCCGCGAACTTTCACATTGGCTGGAATGGCGGCAGTGGCAGCTGCCCGGCCGCGCGCTGCAGCCGGCCGACCTGCCGTCCGCGGCGATGGCCGGCGACGCCGAGGCGGTGCTGCGCCTGCTGGAGCTGGGTCTGCCGGTGGACGGCGTCGACGCCCAGGGCTGCAGTGCACTGCTGCGCGCCGCAGGCGGCGGCCACGACGTGGTGGTGGCCCTGCTGCTCGAACGCGGCGCCGATACCGGCCTGGCGGCGCGCACCGGCGCCACCGCGCTGTCGGCCGCGATCAGCATGCGCCACGTCGGCGTGGTGGATCAGCTGCTGCGCGCCGGCGCCCAGCCCGACCTGCCGCTGCCCGGCAACGTGACGCCGCTGATGCTGGCCGCCGCCCTGGGCCAGCCGGAGCTGATCTCGCGCCTGCTCGCGCACGGCGCCGACCCCCAGGCGCGCGACGCCCAGGGCCTGGGCCCGCTGCACTGCGCCGCGCTGCACGCGTTCTCGTCGCGCGACCGCCAGCGCGTGCTGGCCCTGGTGGACGTGCTGCTGCTGGCCGACGTCGGCGCCGACGAGGCCAACGGCAGCGGCCAGACCCCGCTGCTGCTGCTGCTGGGCGCGCGCGCCGAACCCGGTACCGCCTGCGACGAGGACGTGCTGCTGGCGGCGCTGGACCGCCTGCTGGGCGAGGACGTCAGCCTGGACGCGCAGGACCCGCGCGGCTTCACTCCGCTGCACCTTGCCGCGCTGCACGGCTTGCCGCGGGTCGTGCAGCGGCTGCTGCGCGAGGGCGCCAACCGCCAGGCCCGCGATTCGCTCGGCCGCACGCCGCACGACATCGCCGTGCTGCGCGGTTTCGTCGACGTGGCGGCGGAGTTCGAACCGGCCCGGGGCGGGGCGCCGTCGTTGGCGCGGTTCCTGCGCGACCCCAGGAGCTAGGCGCTCAGCGTCCCGCGTCGCCGTCGTCGTCCGACGGCACGTCGGCCTCGAACAGCGTCTCGAGCTCGCGCTGCGCCTCCTGCGCCGACGCCACCAGGGCGGCTTCGTCGTCGTAGACCAGGTGCTGCTGGCGCAGCAGCTTCTCGTCGTGTTCGCGGAAACGTTCGGTGTTGCGCGCGGCCTCGTCGGGCGGCACGCCCAGCGCCTCCATCACGCGGCGGCCCATCACCAGGCTGGAGTGGAAGGTCTCGCGCGTCACCTGCACGTCCATGTCCATCAGCCGGAAGGCGTGCTGGCGGTTGCGGGCGCGGGCGTAGATCTTCAGGTGCGGGAACAGGCGCTTGACGATGCGCGCGGTGCGCACGTTGGCCTCGGGGTCGTCGGTGGTCAGCACGAACACTTCGGCGCGGTCGGCGTGCGCGGCGCGCAGCAGCTCGGGCCGCGACGGGTCGCCGAAGTAGATCTTGTTGCCGAAGCGGCGCAGGAAATCGACCTGGTCGGCGCTGGTCTCGAGCGCGGTGAACGGGATCTTCTGCGCCCGCAGCATGCGCCCGACGATCTGCCCGACCCGGCCGAAGCCGGCGATGATCACCCGCGGATGGTCGTGGTCGATCGGGTCCGGTTCGCGCTTGCGCGCCGACTCCGGGTGGTCCTTCAGCCAGCGCGATACCGCCAGCAGGGCCAGCGGCGTGGCCGCCATCGACAGGCCGATCACCACGAACAGCTGGTCGCGCAACGCGCCGTCGATCAACCCGGCCTTGAGCGCCTCCGCGAACACCACGAAGCCGAATTCGCCGCCCATCGCCAGCACCGCGCCCAGCATCAGCGCACTGCGCAGGCCCAGGCCGCCGGCGAGCCGCCCGACCACCACCAGGATCAGGGTCTTGAGCGCCAGCAGGGACAGCACGCCGCCGGCGATCAGGGCCGGCTGCTCGGCGATCACGTTCAGGTCGATGCTCATGCCGATGGCGATGAAGAACAGGCCCAGGAACAGGCCCTTGAACGGCTCGATGTGCGATTCCAGCTCGTGCCGGAACTCCGACTCGGCCAGCAGCACGCCGGCCAGGAAGGCGCCCAGGCCCATCGACAGCCCGGCCTGCTGCATCAGCCAGGCGTTGCCGACCACCACCAGCAGGGCGGTGGCGGTGAACACCTCCACCAGGTTGGCCCGCGCCACCACGCGCAGCAGGTGGCGCAGCAGGAAGCGACCGCCGATGACCACCAGGATGATCGCGCCGACCGCGGTGACCACCGCGTCCATCGGCGGCGCCGACTGCTCCAGCGCCTTGGCCTGGCCCAGCAGCGGGATGGCGGCCAGCAGCGGGATGGCCACCAGGTCCTGGAACAGCAGGATGGCGAAGGCGACGCGGCCGTGTTCGGCGGTCAGTTCCTTGCGCTCGGCCAGCAGCTGCAGGCCTACCGCGGTGGACGACAGGGCCAGGCCCAGGCCGATCACCACCGGCGCCTTCCAGCCGCCGAGCAGGAAGGCCAGGCCGGCGCCGATCGCCAGCGCCGACACCAGCACCTGCAGGCCGCCGGTGCCGAACACTTGCCGGCGCATCACCCACAGCCGCGGCGGGCTCAGCTCCAGGCCGATGACGAACAGCAGCATGACGACGCCGAATTCGGAGGCGGCCAGCACGTCTTCGGGATCGGGCACCAGCTTCAGGCCGTCGGGGCCGATCGCGACGCCGGCCACCAGGTAACCCAGGATGGCGCCGAGCCCGAGCCGGCGGAACAACGGCACCGCGATCACCGCGGCGACCAGGAAGATCAGGATGATGCCGAGGTAGCCGCCGTGTCCGTGCATGGGCCCATCATAAGGCCGGTCCGTGGCTTGCCAAGGGGCGGAAACGAAGACGCCGGCGCGGGGCCGGCGTCCTCGTGGGTCGGCAGGGCCGGCCTCAGCGCTTCATCGAACTGAAGAACTCGTCGTTGGACTTGGTGTTCTTCATCTTCTCGAGCAGGAACTCCATCGCGGCCAGCTCGTCCATCGGGTGCAGCAGCTTCCGCAGGATCCAGATCTTCTGCAGCATGTCCGGCTCGATCAGCAGTTCTTCGCGGCGGGTGCCGGAGCGGTTGATGTTGATGGCCGGGTAGACGCGCTTCTCGGCGATGCGGCGGTCCAGGTGCACTTCGCTGTTGCCGGTGCCCTTGAACTCCTCGTAGATCACCTCGTCCATCTTGCTGCCGGTGTCGATCAGCGCGGTGGCGATGATGGTCAGCGAACCGCCTTCCTCGACGTTGCGCGCGGCGCCGAAGAAGCGCTTCGGGCGGTGCAGCGCGTTGGCGTCGACGCCGCCGGTGAGCACCTTGCCGGAGCTGGGCACCACGGTGTTGTAGGCGCGGGCCAGGCGTGTGATCGAGTCGAGCATGATCACCACGTCCTTCTTGTGTTCGACCAGGCGCTTGGCGCGTTCGATCACCATCTCGGCGACCTGCACGTGGCGCGCGGCCGGCTCGTCGAAGGTCGAGGAGATGACCTCGCCGCGCACGGTGCGCTGCATCTCGGTCACTTCCTCGGGCCGCTCGTCGATCAGCAGCACGATCAGGTGCACGTCCGGGTGGTTGTTGATGATGGCCTGGGCGACGTTCTGCATCAGCATGGTCTTGCCGGCCTTGGGCGGCGACACGATCAGGGCGCGCTGGCCCTTGCCGAGCGGCGACATCAGGTCCATCACGCGGCCGGTGATGTCCTCGGACGAGCCGTTGCCGCGCTCGAGCTTGAAGCGCTCGCGCGGGAACAGCGGCGTCAGGTTCTCGAACAGCACCTTGCCCTTCGACGCCTCCGGCGGTTCGCCGTTGATGGTGTCGACGATGTTGAGCGCGACGTAGCGCTCGCCGTCCTTCGGGCTGCGGATGCGGCCGGCGATGTGGTCGCCGGTGCGCAGGTTGAAGCGGCGGATCTGGCTGGGCGAGATGTAGACGTCGTCCGGGCCGGCCAGGTAGCTGGCGTCGTCGCTGCGCAGGAAGCCGTAGCCGTCGGGCAGGATTTCCAGCACGCCGTCGCCGGCGACGCCGGCCGGGTGGCGGGTCAGCACCTTCAGCAGGGCGAAGGTGACGTCCTGCTTGCGCATGCGGGCCACGCCCTCATGCAGGTTCAGCTTGTCGGCGATCTCCAGCAGCTTGTGCGCCGGCATGCGCTTGAGGTCGTTGAGGCTGTAGGTCGGGAAGTCCGGCGGCAGCTGGGGCATCGGGCGGTCGTTGCGTTCGCCGCCGCCATTGCCGCCGCCGTTGCCGGCCTCGTCGTCGCCACCGCCGCCGCCGCCTTCGCGGTTGCGGAAGCGGTCGCGCTTGTCGCGGAAGCGGTCGCGGCGATGGCGGTTGCGGCCTTCGCGGAAGCCGCCTTCTTCACCGCCGCCTTCACGCGGGGCGCCGCCCTGGCCGTCCTGGCCGCCGCCCTGCGGCTCGCCGCCG
Source organism: uncultured Arenimonas sp. (assembly GCA_965650505.1). Taxonomy (GTDB): domain Bacteria; phylum Pseudomonadota; class Gammaproteobacteria; order Xanthomonadales; family Xanthomonadaceae; genus Arenimonas. Next base: position 1,428 of record CBFGOZ010000041.1, on the reverse strand, counting down.
CCACCGCCGCCCGACGAAGCGGGCGCGGCCGCCGGCGCCGGGCTTTCGGCGCTGCGTTCGGGGCTGTGGGAGGGAGCGGAGACGGGTGCGGGAGCGTCGCTGGACGGGGCATTGCCGGGGGTGGCGGCACGCGGCTTGCGCGGGCGCTTCTCGGCGCTGGCGCCGGTTTCGTTTTCGTTTTCGGACACGGAATTCACCTCGCGAAAGCGAGCGTGGGGGAGGAAGGGGATGCTGCAGAAGATCGGCGCCGGGGGCGCGTGATGGGACTAACGCTAACACCGCGAGGGCGGCGGCGACAAGCCGCGCGATGTCCGCGGCCGGCCGGAACCTGAGCCGCGGGCGCGCCGGAGGGCGCCCGCGACCGGAGTCGGCGCTTACAGCGCCTTGTCGATGAACTGCGCCAGCTGCGCCTTGCCGACGGCGCCGACCTGGGTCGCCTGGACCTTGCCGTCCTTGAACATCAGCAGGGTCGGGATGCCGCGCACCGCGTACTGGCGCGGGGTCATCGGGTTGTGGTCGATGTTGAGCTTCACCACCTTCACCTTGCCGGCGTAGGTGTTGGCGAGCTCGTCGACCATGGGGCCGATCATCTTGCAGGGGCCGCACCACTCGGCCCAGAAATCCACCAGCACGGGCGTATCGGACTTGAGCACCTGGGCCTCGAAGTCGGCATCACCCACATGAAGCACCTGGTCGCTCATGCGTCAAACTCCTGATTTTCTTGGGGGATGCGGCCGGTTGCGGCCGCCGTTGGGGTAAACTGGGGCGCTTTCGACCGACTTTCAACCGTCCAGCCGCCGCCCCGGATGCCCGCAGTTTGCGACCCGCCGGGCTGGCCGCGCAAGCGCAGAGCCGCGCACCCAGAGAGACCCATGTCCGACAAACCGCTGACCGATATCGCTTTTTCCAATTTCGAGCTGCACCCGGCGCTGCAGGCCGGCCTCGAATCCGCCGGCTTCACCCGCTGCACCCCCATCCAGGCCCTGACCCTGCCGATCGCCCTCGCCGGCCGCGACGTCGCCGGCCAGGCCCAGACCGGCACCGGCAAGACCCTCGCCTTCCTGGTCGCCCTGATCAACCGCCTGCTGACCCGCCCGGCCCTGGCCGACCGCAAGCCCGAGGACCCGCGCGCCCTGATCCTGGCGCCGACCCGCGAGCTGGCCATCCAGATCCACAAGGACGCGGTGAAGTTCGGCAACGAGCTGGGCCTGCGCTTCGCCCTGGTCTACGGCGGCGTCGACTACGACAAGCAGCGCGAGCTGCTGCAGCAGGGCGTGGACGTGATCATCGCCACCCCGGGCCGCCTGATCGACTACGTCAAGCAGCACAAGGTCGTGTCCCTGCACGCCTGCGAGGTCTGCGTGCTGGACGAAGCCGACCGCATGTTCGACCTGGGCTTCATCAAGGACATCCGCTTCCTGCTGCGGC
>CBFGOZ010000040.1:0-12879 GCA_965650505.1 uncultured Arenimonas sp. | reverse complement strand
CGCCTTCTCGCAGCTGCGGTCGATGGCCGAGCACGTCGTGGTCGAAGGCGTCGGCGGCTGGCTGGCGCCACTGGCCGACGACCTGGAGCAGGCCGAACTGGTCCGGGCCCTGGACCTGCCGGTGATCCTGGTGGTCGGGCTGCGGCTCGGCTGCCTGAACCATGCGCGGCTCACGGCCCGGGCCATCGCCGCCGACGGCGGCCGGCTGGTGGGCTGGATCGGCAGCCGGATCGATCCGGACTTCGACGCCGCGTCCTACCGTCCGCTGCTCGACCGCGCCCTGCCGGTCCCCTGCCTGGGCGAATTGCCAAATGCCCCTGGGACCAATCCTGCCCAATTGGCCGTCCACCTTGCCCTCGACTGAACGGGCCGGGACTTTCGGGCTAGTGCCATTTTTGCCGGTTAAGCTAAACTCGCCAGTATAGTAATTAGATTGATAACGGCCGGGCCCAGCCTGGCCCGACTCCTGCCGAGGTAGCCCCCGCATGCGCCGTTCCCCGCTCCGTCCCTTGATTCCGCTCGTTTTCCTGACGGCCCTGGCGGCCTGCTCCGGAGGCGAGGACCCCGCGGCCCAGGCCGCCGGCGGCCCGCCGGGCGGCATGCAGCTGCCGGTGGAGGCGGTGACCGTGAAGGCCGAGGCCCTGCGTGCCGGCCTCACCACCGTCGGCACCCTGCGCGCCGACGAGTCGGTGGTGGTGCGACCCGAGATCAACGGCCGCCTCGTGAAGATCCACTTCCAGGAAGGCCAGCGCGTGAACGCCGGCGACCCACTCTTCACGCTCGACCCGGCCGTGGCCCAAGCCGCGCTCAGCGAAGCCCTGGCGAATCTCGAGAACGCCCGCCGTGCGGACGCCCGCGCCACCGACCTGGGCTCGAAGCAACTGCTGTCGAAGTCCGACGTCGATACAGCGCGCGCCCAGCTCGGCGTGACCCAGGCGCGGGTGGAATCGGCCCGCGCCCAGCTGGACAAGACCACCATCGTCGCGCCCTTCGGCGGCGTCATCGGCCTGCGCGAAGTCAGCGTCGGCGAAGTGGTGAGCCCGGGCCAGGCCCTGGTGAACCTGGTGCGCCTGGACCCGATGGAGGTCGACTTCAGCCTGCCCGAAAGCGACCTGGGCCTGGTGGCCACGGGCCAGCCGGTGACGGTGACCGTGGACGCCTTCCCGGGCGAGCGTTTCGAAGGCAAGGTTTCGGCGATCGAGCCGGTGATCGACATCAACAGCCGCAGCGCCAAGCTGCGCGCCAGCGTCGTCAACCCGGACTACAAGCTGCGTCCGGGCCTGTTCGCGCGCATCACGCTCGGCGTCGGCGATGCCGGCGCCACCGCGATCCTGATCCCGGAGCAGGCGCTGCTGCAGGAAGGCGAAACCCGCTTCGTCTACGTGGTGCGCGACGGCAAGGCCGCACGCGCCAACGTCACCACCGGCCAGCGCCTGCCGGGCCGCGTCGCGGTCATCGAAGGGCTGAAGGAAGGCGACCAGGTGATCACCGCCGGCCAGGGCAAGCCGATGATGTACGAGGGCGCGGCCGTGATGGTGGTGCCGGAGGACGGCGCCGCGCCGCCCGCCGCGGATGCCGCCGCGGGCAAGGCGCCCGACGCCCAGACGGACGCCGCCGGCGACGCCGACGCCAAGCCGGCCGGCGACGGCGAATAAGCGGAGCCACGCATGGTCCTTTCCGATCTTTCGATCCGTCGCCCGGTCTTCGCGACGGTGATCAATTTGGTGGTGCTGCTGGTCGGCATCATCGCCTTCGACCGCCTGGCCGTGCGCCAGATCCCGAACGTGGACACGCCGGTGATCACGGTGAACACGACCTACCCGGGCGCCAGCGCCCAGGTGATCGAGTCGCAGGTGACCCAGCCCATCGAGGACGCGCTGTCCGGCGTCGAGGGCATCGAGTTCATGCAGTCGGTGAGCCGCGAGCAGTCGAGCCAGGTGACCATCCGGTTCCGGCTCGACCGCGACCCGGACGGCGCCGCCTCGGACGTGCGCGACCGCGTCGGCCAGGCCCGCGGCCTGCTGCCGGACGAAGTCGACGAACCGATCATCCAGAAGCAGGAAGCCGACGCCCAGCCGATCATCTACCTGGCCTTCTCGTCCGACCGCCACAGCCGCGTCGAGATCGCCGACTACGCCGAGCGCCTGGTCAAGGACCGCGTGCAGACCATCCCCGGCGTCGCCCAGGCCCAGGTGTTCTCCAGCACCTATGCGATGCGCGTGTGGCTGCAGCCGCAGCGCCTGGCCGGCTTCGGCCTGACCCCGGTCGACGTCGAGAACGCCCTGCGCGCGCAGAACGTCGAGATCCCGGCCGGCCGCGTCGAGAGCAGCGACCGCGAGTTCACCGTGCTGTCGGAAACCGACCTCAAGACGCCGGAGCAGTTCGGCGAGGTCATCCTCGGCAACGTCAACGGCTACCTGGTGCGGCTGAAGGACGTGGCGCGGGTCGAGCTGGGCTCGCAGGAGGAGCGCTTCACCTCCCGCTTCAACGGCGTCAACGCGGTGCCGCTGGCGGTGGTGAAGCAGGCCGTGGCCAACCCGCTCGACATCTCCGCCGACCTCAAGGCCATGCTGCCGCAGATCCAGCGCAGCCTGCCCGAGGGCATGAAGATCGAGATCGCCTTCGACACCACCATCTTCATCGAGAAGTCGATCGAAGAGGTCTACAAGACCGTGGGCGAGGCGGTGATCCTGGTGGTCGTGGTGATCTTCCTGTTCCTGCGCAGCTGGCGCGCGACGCTGATTCCGCTGGTGACCATCCCGGTGTCGCTGATCGGCGCGTTCGCGATCATGTTCGCCTTCGGCTTCACCATCAACACGCTGACCCTGCTGGCCATGGTGCTGGCGATCGGCCTGGTGGTGGACGACGCCATCGTGATGCTGGAGAACATCTACCGGCACGTGGAGGAGGGCATGCCGCCCTTCGAGGCGGCGCTCAAGGGCAGCAAGGAAATCGGCTTCGCCATCGTCGCGATGACGCTGACCCTGGTGGCGGTGTACGTGCCGCTGGCCTTCCAGACCGGCCGCACCGGCAAGCTCTTCGTCGAGTTCGCGCTGACGCTCGCCGGCGCGGTGCTGGTGTCGGGTTTCACCGCGCTGACGCTGTCGCCGATGATGTCGTCGAAGCTGCTGCGCCACGAAACCTCGCACGGCGCCTTCTACAACTTCGGCGAACGCATGCTGACCGGGCTCGACCGCGGCTACCGCGCGGTGCTGGAGAAGGCGCTGAAGCTTCGGCTGGTGGTCGTCGGCATCGGCCTGGCGCTGTTCGCCGGCGCCGGCGCGCTGTGGATGACGCTGCCGCAGGAGCTGGCCCCGCAGGAGGACCAGGGTTTCCTGATCGGCTTCGGCGTCGCGCCGGAAGGCTCCACCGTCGCCTACACCGACAAGTACGCCCGGCGCATGGAGGCCAGCTTCCAGCAGATCCCGCAGGTGAAGCAGTACTTCCAGATCGTCGGCTTCCCGGCCGTGACCAACACCATCGGCTTCGTGATGCTGCAGGACTGGGAAGAGCGCGACGTCAGCACCCAGGACGTGCAGGGCCAGCTGTTCCCGCAGTTCATGGGCATCCCCGGCATCATGGCCTTCCCGACCCTGCCGCCGCCGCTGGGCCAGGACGGTTTCGGCCAGCCGGTGAACTTCGTCGTGCAGAGCACCGGCACCTGGGAAGAGCTGGGCGCCACCGTGCAGGCGATGATGGCCAAGATGCGCGAGAACCCCAACCTCACCAACCCCGACTCCGACCTCAAGCTCGACAAGCCGCAGCTGCGGCTCGAGCTCGACCGCGACAAGGTGGCCGACGTCGGCACGTCGGTGAGCACGGTCGGCCGCACGCTGGAAACCCTGCTCGGCGGCCGCAACGTCACCCGATTCAAGATGGGTTCCGAGCAATACGACGTGATCGTGCAGGTCGAGGACGACGGCCGCCGCACGCCGGGCGACCTGAGCAACATCTTCGTGCGCGCCGGCGACGGCCAGATGGTGCAGCTGTCGAACCTTATCAAGGTCGAGGAAACGGTGGCGGCCAAGGAACTCAACCACTTCAACAAGCTGCGCGCCGCGACCATCAGCGCCGGCCTGGCCCCGGGTTATTCGATGGGCGAGGCGCTGGAGTGGATGGAGGGCGCGCTGGAAGAGGTGGCGCCGGACGCACAGTACGACCTGTCGGGCCAGAGCCGCGAGTTCCGCGAGTCGGCCAGCGAGTTCGGCGTGATCATGGTGCTGGCGGTGGTCTTCATCTTCCTGGTGCTGGCCGCGCAGTTCGAAAGCTGGATCGACCCGCTGGTGATCCTGCTGGCGGTTCCGCTGGCGATGTTCGGCGCTTTCCTGGCCCTGGTGCTCAGCGGCCACGGCAGCTGGAACATCTACAGCCAGATCGGCATCGTGACCCTGGTCGGCCTGATCGCCAAGCACGGCATCCTGATCGTGGAGTTCGCCAACCAGCTCCAGGAACAGGGCAAGTCCAAGTTCGACGCCGTGCTGGATGCGGCGGCGCTGCGCCTGCGCCCGATCCTTATGACCACCGGCGCGATGGTGCTGGGTTCGGTGCCGCTCGCCATCGCCACCGGCGCCGGCGCGGAGGCCCGCAACCAGATCGGCCTGGTCATCGTCGGCGGCATGGCGATCGGCACCTTCTTCACGCTGTTCGTGGTGCCGGTGGTCTATCTGCTGATCGCGCGCAACCACCAGAAGGCGCATGCCTCGGCCGCCTGAGGCGCCGGGAGGAGAACGAAGAAACCCCGGCTACGGCCGGGGTTTTCTTTCGTGCGGAGCCTGTGGGATCAGTGGCCCGCGTAGCGGCAGCCCGAGGTGCAGGTCTCGTGCACCACGATCAGCGACAGGGCCGGAAGTTTCGGCTTGAGCTCGTTCCAGATCCAGCGCGCGAGGTTCTCGCTGGTCGGGTTCTCCAGGCCGGGGATGTCGTTGAGGTAGTGGTGGTCCAGGCGGTCGTAGATCGGCGCGAACACCGCCTTGATGTCGCCGAAGTCCATGATCCAGCCGGTAAACGGGTCGGGTTCGCCGCCCACATGCAGCTCCACCGCGAACGAGTGGCCGTGCAGGCGCGCGCACTTGTGCCCCGGCGGCACGTTCGGCAGCCGGTGCGCGGCCTCGATGCGGAAGACCTTGAAGATGTCCATGGAGTGGCGCCGTGCGTGGGGACACGGATTCTACACCCGGCCCCGGGCAGCACCCCGCCGCCTGCGTTGGCCCGTCTTTGGAGCGCTCAGTCCCGGTCGCTGATCGGCGCGGCGGCCAGTTCGGGGCCCACCCTCGCCGCAAGCGCCTCGGGCCCGAAGTCGAAGGCCAGCGACTGGCCCTGCGCCGAGAGGTCGAGCGTGAACGCGACGAACCGGGCGTCCCCGTCCATCACCGCGAGGCCGAATCCCTCGAAGCGGCGGCCGCCGCGTTCCAGCCGCGAGGCCTGGGCCGAGTCCAGCGCGAAGCGTACGTCCGAGCCCGGGTGCGCCTTCGCCAGCGAATCCTGCACCGCGTCCTGGAGGGTCCAGCCAGGCGTGCCGGCTCCGGGTTCCGGCAATGCGCGCGTCGCCGGCAGCAGCCGGTAGCTGACCCGCTTCAGCGCGCCGCTGGCCGCGTCGTAACGACCGCTCAGGCGAACCCGGGTGCCGGCATCGCCGGCCGCGGCGATCACGCCGGTGGCGACCACATGCTGCACGCCCGAGTCATCGGCGTCGGATACGTCGATGCGGTCCAGCCGCCATTCGCCGCTGCCTGCGCCTGGCACCTGCCGCCGGGCCGCCGCTTCCACGGCCGCGTGCAGGCGGCCTTCCGGGTACACCGCCGGCGCCGCGGAAACCCGGGGTCCGGCGCTGGCCGGGGTTTCCGCGGTGGGCGTCGGCGCCGGGGCGGTCAGCCACGGCGACGCGAGCCCCATCGACACGGCCAGCGTGAGCGCGCCGAACGCGCGCGCGGTCATGGCCGGCTCCGGCGGGGCTCGAGCCCGGACTTGGCCTGCGCCGGTGGGTTGGAAGCGGGCGCAGGCCAGCTGGTCGCCATGCGCGCGGCGGCGACACGCGCGCGCAGCGCCTGGCCTTGGGCACCCGCGACGGCCAGGTCGGCCGCCGCCCACAGCAGGTCGGACTCATTGAGGTCTTCGCGAATCAGCACGGTCATGTCGGCGATCTCCGGGGGGGCGGAAGCCTGTGGTTTCGGGAAATCCAGCACGAAGCGTGCCAGCGGCAGGGAGGGCCCCACGGGCCGCGGGATTCGGTGGCTGGCCCGGCGCAGGATCGGGCGGACTGCACGGGCGCCTGCTCCCGCCGTGCGGATTGCAGGGCGTCCGCGGTCTCGGCTGCTGAGACGGCCCGGTACCAAGGTGGGTACCGCGATCGGCTAGGCTGTAAAAATGTCACCGGACTGGAAACAACGCGCCAGCGAAGGCATCACCGTGTTTCGGGCCAGCCGGCTCGAGGCGCTGCTGGAACCGCTGGACCACCTGCTGGCCACCCAGGCCCCGGCCTCGCCGCTGGCGCCGCAGACCGTCGTGGCCGCGCATCCGGGCATGCGCCAGTGGCTGGCGGGCGCGCTGGCGCGGCGGCGTGGCGCCGGCGGCATCGTCGCCAACCTCGACATCGTGCTGCCGTCCACCTTCCTGGACGGGCTGGCCGGCGAACTGCTGGGCGACCGCGCGGTATCGCCGCGCGCCTGGCGCCGGGAATCGCTGCGCTGGCACCTGCATGCACTGCTGGACCCGCCCCCCGACCCCGTGCTGCAGGCCGCGCTCGCAGGCGGCGACAGCGCGCTGCGGCGTTTCCAGCTGGCAGACCGGCTGGCGCGGATCTACACGCAGTACATGGCCTACCGGCCCGACTGGCTGCGCGACTGGGCCGCGGGCAAGCGTGCGTTCACCGATGCCGGTTTCCATCCGGCGCTGTGGCGGGCGCTGCGCCAGCGACTGGGCGCGCACACCCGGCACCGCGGCGAACGCCTGGCCGCGCTCGCCGAAAGCCTGCGCCGGGCCGCGCAAGTGCCCGATGCCGACCAGCCGCTGCATGTGTTCGGCCTCAGCCACCTGGCGCCGACCGAACTGGCGGTGCTGCAGGCGCTGGCGATCCGGCGGCCGGTGGTGCTGTACGTGCCCGATCCCTGCCGCGAGTTCTGGGCCGGCCTGGATACGCGCGAAGACCGGTTGCGCGCGCTGGCCCGCGATCCGCATTCCGACGACAGCGAAGCCTTCTTCCTGGAACAGACCCATCCGCTGCTCGCGGCCTGGGGCCGGCTCGGCCAGCACTTCATGCTGCAGGTCCAGGAACTCGAGGCGCGGCTGGACGTCCGCCATTTCCGCGATGAGGCCGGTGCCGAGGTCGAGCCGGTGTCACGCCTGGACCGCCTGCAGGAAAGCCTGCGCCGCCTGCAGCCCGCGCTTGCCGCCACCGATCCGCGCCCGTCGGCCGCGCGCCGCGCCGACGCCAGCCTGCGCGTGCACGCCTGCCATACCCGCCTGCGCGAACTGGAGGTGCTGCACGACGCGCTGCTGCGCTTCCGCGCCGACGACCCGAGCATCGAGCCGTCCGATATCGTCGTGATGGCGCCCGACATCGCCGCCTACGTGCCGCTGCTGCCGACCGTGTTCGGTCCGGCGGGCGACACCGGCGGCGAGCTGCCCTACCACCTGGCCGATATCCCGAGCGCGCGCGCTTCGTCCTTGCTCACGGCTTTCCGGCGCTTGCTGGCCTTGCCGGCTTCGCGCCTGACCGCGCCGGAGCTGCTCGACTTCATCGGCCAGCCCGATGTCGCACGCCGGCTGGGCCTGGACGAGGACGACCTGGACAGCCTGGCGCGCTGGCTGGCCGGCGCGCGCGCGGCTTGGGGCCTGGATCCGGCTTTCCGCACGGCGTTCGGCGTGCCGGCGCGCGAACACAACACGATGGCCTGGGCGATGGACCGCCTGCTCACCAGCCACGTCTTCGGCGACGAAGCGGCGGAACCGGTGCACCGGTTCCCGGACCAGTCGGCGGTGGCGCCGGTGCCCGGCGTGATGGGCGGTGCCGCGACCGCGCTCGGCGCCTTCGACCACCTGCTGCAACAGGTGGCGATCCTGCGCGCCGACGCCGCGGCGATGCTGACCGCCAGTGCCTGGGCGCGGCAGTTGGAGGAGCGTGTGGACGCGCTGCTGCAGGAGAACCCCGACGACCCCGGTGAACGCGACGCCATGGCCTCGTTGCGCGCCCTGCTGCGCGCGCTGGCCAACGAGCCGTCCGACGCCGGGCTGGATCCGCCGCTGCCGTTCCCGGTGGTGCGCCGCTGGCTCGAGGAGAAACTCGACGCGGTGCCGGCGCGCCAGCGTTTCCTCGCCGGGGGCATCACCGTCTGCGGCATGGTGCCGCAGCGTGCCATCCCGTTCCGCGTGGTCGCGGTGCTTGGCCTGAACGAAGGCGACTACCCGCGCAACGACGTCGATGCCGGCCTCGATCCGATCCGCCGCCCGGGCCAGCGCCGGCTCGGCGACCGCGACACCCGCAGCGACGACCGCTACCTGTTCCTGGAAACAGTGATGTCGGCGCGCGACCGCCTGCACCTGAGTTTCGTCGGTCGCGGCGTGCACGACGGCCGCCAGCGCAACCCGGCCTCGCCCTTGGCCGAACTGATGGCCGCGCTGCCACCGGGTGAAAACGGGGCGACGCCGGAATGGCGCGTGGACCATCCGCTTCAGCCCTTCGACGCCCGTTATTTCGACGGCCACGACCCGGCCCTGTTCTCCTATGACGCCGGCCGCGCCGGCATGGCCGGCGGCGAACGCGATGCAACGCGGCTGCTGTCCACGACCCCGGCCGCGCCCGACGACGCGCCGGTCGAAGCGCCGCTCGACGCGCTGCGCCAGTACTTCCGCGACCCGGCGCGGCACCTGCTGGCGAGCCGCCTGCGCGCGCGGCTGGATGCGCTGGAGGACGAGGCGCTGGCCGAAGACGAGCCGCTGGAAGCGAAACTCGATCCGCTCGACCGCGCGGCCAAGGGCCTCTGCCTCGCCGCGCTGTCCGACCCCGGCGTGGACCTGGACGAAATGCCGCCCGAACACCTGGTGCTCGGCGGCGTGCTGCCGGCCGGTGCGCTCGGTGCGCGTGCCTGGCGCACCGAAGCCGATGCCGCCAAGAAGCTGGTCGCGAAGGCGCAGGCGCGCGAGGACGCGGCCACGCTGTTCCAGCCGGTGCTGGCGCCGGCAGTCGATGCGCCTTCGATCTGCCGCCAGCTGGGCCGGTTCCGGATAACCGGCGAACTGCCCGGCGTGCGCGAACGCGACGGCACCCTGTGGGTGTTCGAGGCTTTCCCGCACCGGGAAGACGAAGATCACCTGCGGCTGGGTGAACGCATCGGCCTGTTCCTGGCCTGGGTGCTGCTGCGGCTGGCGCCGGAGAATGCGAACCGGCGCGTGCGGATCTGTGCCCTGCTGCCGGGCGGCGTTCACGCCTGGCAGGAGAAGGTGAATGTCGAGGACGAAACCTTCCTCGCGGCCAGTAGCGAGGTGCGCGAATTGCTCGCACACGGCCTGGCCGCTCGCGCGAAGGTGCTGCTCGACGCCTGGGCAAGCCCGGTCGCGCAGTCGCCGTGGTACTTCCCGCGCACCTCGACCGAGGCCCTGGCCGGCGGCGACGTCGAATCGGCATGGCGGGCCGAACGGAGCTACGCGCCGGGTTACGCGCGCCTGCTCGGCCGTGGCCTGCAGCTGGGCCCGGGCGAGGACGATGCCGAACGCGTGCTGCGCGCCGCGTCCGTGCTGGCCGAGGCCATCGGTTATTCGCCGGAGGCGGAATGAGCGCCCCGATCCGCGTCCGGAACTGGCGTGAGCTGCCGCTGGAGGCGGGTGGCCGCGCCCTGGTCGAGGCCAGCGCCGGCACCGGCAAGACCTGGACGATCGGCGTGCTCTACCTTCGCCTGCTGCTGGAATCGTCGCCGCGCGTGGGCGTCGAACATCTGGTCGTCACCACCTTCACCGAAGCGGCGGCGCAGGAACTGCGAGACCGCCTGCGCGGGCGCCTGGTCAGCGCGCTGCATCTGCTCGACTCCGACACCGCGCCCCAGGACCCGGCCGAAGACATCGCCTGGCTGCGCGCGCGTTGGCAGGACGAGGCCATCCGCGCCGAAGACCGCCGCCGCCTGCGCCTGGCCCTGGCCGATTTCGACCGCGCACCGGTCGGCACGCTGCACCGCCTGTGCCGGCGCATCCTGGCCGAACACCCGCTGGAAGGCGGCACCGGCTTCGACCCCGGCGAACCGACCGCCGATGCCGCGCTGATGGAGGAACTGGCGCGCGATGCCTGGCGCGTGCTGCAGCAGGGCGAGGACACCTCGGAGCTCGACGCCGCAGGATTCGACGAACTCAAGCTGTCGACCTTCACCAAGACCTTGACCAGACTGCTGCGGCCTGGCGTGCACATCGAAGCCGACGGCGAGGACCTGGACGCGGTCCGCGCCACGTGCCCGCCGAACTTCGCCGCCGACATCGCCGACTTCCTGGCCGCCAAGCCCTGGTTCCTGCCGCGCAAATCGGCGCTGGCGAACGCTTTTCGCTCGCTGGCCACCTACCTGGCCGATCACGCCGCCGAGCTGAAGGATTCGGCGGCGAAGAACCTGCGCGCCTTCGACGTGGATGACCAGGTACAACCGGCCCTGGCCGCGGAATTCGCCGCGCACCCGCTGGTGCGGACCGCGCGCGACCTGTTCGAACGCATCGAGGCCTGCCGCCATCTGCCGCGCCTTCGCTTCTGGCGCAACCAGGTGGATCGCGCCGCGCGCTGGCGCGACCAGCGCCTGGCCGCGCGGGGCCAGACCACCTTCGACGAGATGATCCGGCAGGCGCACCGGGCGCTGCAGGAGCGGCCGGTGCTGGCCGACGCGCTGTTCGCGGACTGGCCGGTGGCGCTGGTGGACGAGTTCCAGGATACCGACGCCCTGCAGTACGGCATCCTCGATCGTCTCTATCGCGACGCGGAGGGACGGCCGCGGGGCCGGCTGGTGATGATCGGCGACCCGAAACAGGCGATCTATGGTTTCCGCGGCGGCGACATCCACGCCTACCGGCGCGCCAGCCGCGATGCTGGCCACGTGCTGGCGCTGGACACCAACCATCGCTCGTCGCGGGCGCTGGTGGCGGCGATGAACGCGCTGTACGCCGGCGCCGGTACCGCGCTCGGTCGCGGCGAAACCGCCGACATCCACTACACGGCGGTGCAAGCCAGCGGCCGCCATGACCAGGCGCCGTTCACGCTGCACGGCCAGCCGGTCGAGCGCCCGCTGGTGCTGCACCATCTGCCGCAGGATCCGGGCAACCAGGCGATGCGCCGGAGCCACGCGCTGGACGCCTGTGCCGACCAGATCGTCGACCTGCTGCGGCCCGGCGCATCTGCGATCGGCGAACGGCCGCTGCGGCCCGGAGACATCGCGGTGCTTCTGCCGCGCAACGAAGACATCATCGCGCTGCGCCGGCGCCTGCAGGCGCGTTCCGTGCCCTGCGTCGGCGGCGCGCGCGACAGCGTGTTCGGTGGCGAATGGGCGTTCGAACTGGACGTCGTGCTGAACGGCCTGCTGGCCGAAGACGACGACTCGGCGCTGCGCGCCGCGATCCTGACCCGGCTCTGGGGCGGCGACCTTGCGGCGCTGGGAGCGTTGGACGCCGATCCCGCCGCCTGGGAGGTGGTCGCCGCACGCCGTCGCCGGCTGCGCGAGCTGTGGCGGCAGCGCGGCGTGCTGGCGGTCGTGCAGCAGCTGGCCACCGAGGCCGCCGGCCGGCTGCTGGCGACGCCCGCGGGCGAGCGCGACCTCACCGACCTGCGCCATCTAGGCGAACTGCTGCAGGCCCAGGCCGAGCGCGGCACCGGGCCGCGCGAACTGCTGGCCTGGCTGGCGGACCAGCGCAACGGCGACGACGAAGGCGGCGATGCCGCCGACGAACGCCAGCTGCGCATCGAATCCGACGCGCACCGGGTGCAGCTGATGACCCTGCACCGCAGCAAGGGCCTGGAGTTCGACGTGGTGCTGCTGCCGCTGATGTGGGCACAGGAAACCTCGCGCATCGAAGCTCCCTACCTGGTGCCGCGCGACGACCGCCCCGGCCGCGCCGTGGCCTTCGACCCGGCCGCGCGCGAGCAACTGGCCTGGGACACCCAGGACGAACGTTTCCGCGTGCTGTATGTCGCGCTGACCCGTGCGGTGCACGCCTGCCATGTCTACACGCTGCCGCCGGAGCGGTTGCCGACGCCGAAGAGCAAGGCGCCGCATGCCGATCCGGTGCGTTCGCCGCTGGACGCGATGATATCCGCCCTGCTGCAGGTGCCGCACGAGGACCTGCCCGGGATCGACTGGCACGAAGGCTGGCCGGTCAGCCTCGCGCAGCGCGCGCCGGAGCCTGCGCCGGCCGCCATCACGCTGCGCGCGCTGGAGAAACCCGCGCCGGCCCGCCTGCGCCAGCGCCTGAGTTTCTCCTCGCTGGTCGGCGGCGTGCTCCGCGCGGTGGAGGAGTCCCCCGCCGACGACGAAGCCGAGCGGCCGCTGTTGGAACCGGTCGCGACCGAACCGGAAACGCCGCATCCGGAGCTCCTGGCCCTGGCCGATGTGCGCGGCACCGCTTTCGGCAACGCGCTGCACGCGGCCTTCGAGCTGCGCGATCCGGTGCGGCCGATGACGGCCCAGGTCGACTTCGTGCGCAAACAGCTCGAGGATTTCGGCGTGGACAGTCCATCGCCCCTGCCGGCGATCGCGCGCACGCTGGCCGCGCGCCTGGACGCGGCGCTCGCCGCCGAACTGCGGCCCGGCCTGTCGTTGGGCACGGTGCCGTCGCAACACCAGCGCGCCGAGATGGCCTTCCACTTCGCGCTCGACGACGCCCGCATCGGCGAGCTGCGCGCCGCCTGCGCCGCGCACGGCCAGG
>CBFGOZ010000039.1:0-12995 GCA_965650505.1 uncultured Arenimonas sp. | reverse complement strand
GTGCCCAGCGACGTCATCGTCGACGCCTCGATGCCGGCGATGATCCGCGACTCCGGCGGCATGTGGGACGCGGCCGGCAAGCTGCAGGACGCCAAGGCCGTGATCCCGGACCGTTGCTACGCCGGCATCTACCAGGTCGTCATCGACGACTGCAAGGCCAGCGGCGCCTTCGACCCGGCGACCATGGGCAGCGTGCCCAACGTCGGCCTGATGGCGCAGAAGGCCGAGGAATACGGCTCGCACGACAAGACCTTCCAGGTCGCCAGCGCCGGCGTGGTGCGCGTCACCGACGACAAGGGCAACGTGGTGTTCGAACACCCGGTCGAGGCCGGCGACATCTGGCGCATGTGCCAGACCAAGGACGCGCCGATCCAGGACTGGGTGAAGCTGGCCGTGGACCGCGCCCGCATCAGCGCCACGCCGGCGGTGTTCTGGCTCGACCGCGCGCGCCCGCACGATGCCCAGGTGATCGCCAAGGTGCAGCGCTACCTGAAGGACTACGACACCCAGAACCTGGACATCCGCATCCTGGCGCCGGTGGAGGCGATGAAGCTGTCGCTGCAGCGCATCCGCGCCGGCCAGGACACGATCAGCGTCACCGGCAACGTGCTGCGCGACTACCTGACCGACCTGTTCCCGATCATGGAGCTGGGCACCAGCGCCAAGATGCTGTCGATCGTGCCGCTGATGGCCGGCGGCGGCCTGTTCGAGACCGGCGCCGGCGGCAGCGCGCCCAAGCACGTGCAGCAGTTCACCGAAGAGAACTACCTGCGCTGGGATTCGCTGGGCGAGTTCCTGGCGCTGGCGGCGTCGCTCGAACACGTCAGCGAGCGCTGGCTGAACTCGTCGGCGCCGGTGCTGGCCAAGACCCTGGACCTGGCCAATGCCCGCATCCTCGACGAGGACCGCGGCCCGGCGCGCAAGGTCGGCGGCCTGGACAACCGCGGCAGCCATTTCTACCTGGCGCTGTACTGGGCGCAGGCGCTGGCCGCGCAGGACGAGGACGCCGCGCTGAAGGCGAAGTTCGCGCCGGTGGCCAAGGCCCTGACCGAGAACGAGGCCAAGATCACCGCCGAACTGGTCGCGGTGCAGGGCCAGCCGGTGGACATCGGCGGTTATTACCGCCCGGACCCGGCCAAGGTCTCGGCGGCGATGCGCCCCAGCCCGACCCTGAACGCGGCGCTGGCCCTGCTGGGCTGAGCCTGCTGCGGCAAGCGGCGTGAACGGCGGGGCGCTTCGGCGCCCCGTTTCTTTCCCCGGTGGCGCCGGTGTCACGGCGTAATCCGGGGTCAGAGTCTATTTATCTTCCTCAAGAAGCCGTCCTGCTCTCGGTGAGTCGCGGAAGATAAATAGACTCTGACCCCGGATTGCCCGTGGGGCCGGCATAGAATCCGAATTCCCGGTTCCGTGAGGTGGTGCCATGAACCAGCCCGACATTCCGGCGGCGACGCCGATGCTGCTCGACCAGAGCGTGGCCAAGAACCTGCTGTTCGGCGAGATCCTGGAACAGAACCTGTTCCCCTACCCGGTGATGCGCGAGCGCGACCGGGAGATGCTGGGCCTGATGGTCGACTCGATCGACCGTTTCCTCGACGGGCACGAGAAGGATTTCCGCCAGTGGGACGCCGAAGCCGCGCAGCCGCCGGCCTTCATCCAGTCCCTGCGCGAACTCGGGCTGTTCGGCCTGATCATTCCCGAAGCGCACGGCGGCCTCGAACTGTCCAATGCCGCCTATGCGCGCGTGCTGGCGCAGACCAGCGCGCACGACAGCTCGGTGTCGCTGACCATCGGCGCGCACAGCTCGATCGGCATGAAGGGCATCCTGCTGTACGGCACCGACGAACAGAAGGCGCGCTATCTGCCGAGGCTGGCGACGGGCGAGATGATCGCCGCCTTCTGCCTGACCGAACCCGGCGCCGGCTCCGACGCGGCGTCCATCCGCACGTCGGCGAAGAAGAACGAGGACGGCAGCTGGACGCTCAGCGGCGAAAAGCTCTGGATCACCAACGGCGGCATCGCCGACCTTTACACCGTGTTCGCGCGCACCGAAGGCGATGCCGGCAAGATCACCGCCTTCGTGGTCGAGGCCGCGTGGCCGGGCGTCAGCCGCGGCCACCACGAGGACAAGATGGGCATCCGCGCCTCGTCCACCACCACGGTCGCCTTCGCCGACGTGAGGGTGCCGCCGGAAAATGTCCTCGGCGAGCCCGGCAAGGGCTTCAAGGTGGCGATGGGCATCCTGAACAATGGCCGCACCGGCCTGGGCGGCGGCGCGGTCGGCGGCATGAAGGCGCTGATCAAGCGCGCGGTGGCGCAGGCGAAGGACCGCAAGCAGTTCGACACGCCGATCGCGCAATTCGGCCTGGTGCGCGAGAAGATCGCCCAGATGACGGTCGAATGTTTCGCCGCCGAGAGCGCGGTGTGGATGGTCGCGCACTTCATCGACAGCGGCCACCAGGACTATTCGGTCGAGGCCGCCATCAGCAAGGTTTACGCCAGCGAGGCCATGCAGCGCGCGGCCTACGAGGCCCTGCAGATCGCCGGCGGCAACGGCTACATGAAGGAGTTCCCGTACGAACGGTTCGCGCGCGACGCGCGCATCCTGCCGATCTTCGAGGGCACCAACGAGATCCTGCGGCTGTTCATCGCGCTGTCGGGGCTCAAGGGCGTGGGCGCCTCGCTGAAGGAGCTGCAGTCTGCGGTGAACGCGATCTTCAACGATCCGATCAAGGGCTTCGGCCTGATGACCGGTTATGCCGAGCGGCGCTTCGCCCAGGCCACGGGTTTCGGCGCCGACCGCATCCTGCGCCAGCTGGGGCCGGAGCTGCAGCCGCTGGCCAAGGTCTACGAGAAGTACGCCACCGAGCTGGCACGCGTGGCCGACGCCGCGCTGCGCAGGCACGGCAAGGCCATCGCCGACCAGCAGCACCTGCAGAAGCGCATCGCCGACCTGGTGATCGACCTTTTCGTGGGCCTGTGCGTGCTGTCGCGCGCGGACGCGCTGCTCAAGTCCGACCCGGCCCAGGCGGAGACCGTCACCGCCATCGCCCGCACCTTCACCCGCCAGGCCCGGCGCCGCATGGCCCGCAACATCCGCGCCTTCGAACACAACGAAGACGCGGCGACCGAACACATCGCCGAGAAGATCATCGACGGCGGCCACTACCCCTGGGACGTGATCTGAGAAGAGAATCCGGGGTCAGAGTGCGTTTATCTTGGCGGAGGCCCCGCCTTGTCGGACGCGCTCCGGCGTTTTCGCTGACAACCCCGCCGCCGGATCCGCGCCAGCATGGGCTCCCTTCCGGAGCAATGCCATGCCCCGCCGCCCCCGACTGCACCTCCCGGACCTGCCGCTGCATCTGGTCCAGCGCGGAAACGACCGCCAACCGTGTTTCCTCGACGACCGCGACCGCCGTCGCTACCTGGATGATCTGCGCGTGCTGGCCCGCGAGAACGATTGCGCCGTCCATGCCTACGTGCTGATGACCAACCACGTGCATCTGCTGTTGACGCCTGGCGCCATCGGCCGTGTCGATCGCATGATGCAGGCCTTGGGTCGTCGCTACGTGCGTTGGTTCAACGACACCCATGCCCGCAGCGGCACGCTGTGGGAAGGTCGTTACCGGTCGGGGCCGGTGCATGCCGAAGATTACCTGCTTCGTTGCCATCGCTACATCGAACTGAATCCCGTGCGCGCGGGATTGGCTTCGACCGCGACCGATTTTCGCTGGTCAAGCTATGGCGCGAATGCCTTGGGGCGGGCCGATGCTCTCGTATCGCCTCATCCGGTTCTTGTCGGCCTCGGCAGGGATGCGGCGGAACGGCAGCAGGCCTACCGGGAGTTTGTCGCCGGGTCGATCGCATCCGGAGAAACCGAGATGATTCGCCGGCAGCTGCACCGCCAGCGCCCCTTGGGGTCGGAGGCTTTCGCGCGAACGATCCAGGACCGCATCGGATTCAGAACCGGCCCCGGACGAAGCGGCCGCCCGGCAAATAAGGAAGGGGCGGCGCCTTGCGACGCCGCCCCTTCCGATCCACCCATCACCCCAGCAATGATAAATGCAATCTGACCCCGGATTTATTTCAGGTCGAAGCGGTCGGCGTTCATCACCTTGGTCCAGGCGGCGACGAAGTCGTTGACGAACTTGCGCTGGCTGTCGCTCTGGGCATAAACCTCGGCCAGTGCGCGCAGCTGCGAGTTCGAGCCGAACACCAGGTCCGACACCGTGCCGGTCCACTTCAGCTCGCCGGTCTTGCGGTCGCGGCCCTCGAGGATGTCGCGGTTGGCTTCGGAGCGCTTCCACTTGGTGCGCATGTCGAGCAGGTTGACGAAGAAGTCGTTGCTCAGCGTGCCCGGACGCTGGGTGAACACGCCGTGCTTGCTGCCGCCGTAGTTGGCGTCCAGCGCGCGCAGGCCGCCGACCAGCACGGTCATCTCCGGCGCGCTCAGGGTCAACAGAGCCGCCTTGTCGACCAGCATCTCGGCCTCGGAACCTTCGAAGCCCTTGGCGACGTAGTTGCGGAAGCCATCCACCTTCGGCTCCAGCGGCGCGAAGGAGTGCGCGTCGGTCTGCGCGTCGGTGGCGTCGGTGCGGCCCGGCGCGAACGGCACGGTCACCTCGAAGCCGCCCTTCTTCGCCGCCGCCTCCACCGCCGCGTTGCCGGCGATGACGATCAGGTCGGCCATCGACACCTTCTTGCCGCCCGCGGCCGAGGCATCGAAGTCCTTCTTGATGCCTTCCAGCACCGACAGCACCTTGGCCAGCTGCGCCGGCTGGTTGGCTTCCCAGTCCTTCTGCGGCGCCAGGCGGATGCGGGCGCCGTTGGCGCCGCCGCGCTTGTCGCTGCCGCGGAAGGTCGAGGCCGAGGCCCAGGCGGTCGCCACCAGCTGCGGCGTGGTCAGGCCGGACGCCAGCACCTTGGCCTTCAGCGCCTCGACGTCCTTGGCGTCCACCAGCGGGTGGTCGACCTCGGGCACCGGGTCCTGCCAGATCAGCACTTCCTTGGGCACGTACTTGCCCAGGTAGCGCACGCGCGGGCCCATGTCGCGATGGGTCAGCTTGAACCAGGCGCGGGCGAAGGCGTCGGCGAACTTGTCCGGATTGGCCATGAAGTCGCGCGAGATCTTTTCGTAGGCCGGGTCCATGCGCATGGCCATGTCGGCCGTGGTCATCATCGGCTGGTGGAACACGCCGGGCGTG
Organism: uncultured Arenimonas sp.; assembly: GCA_965650505.1. Classification (GTDB taxonomy): domain Bacteria; phylum Pseudomonadota; class Gammaproteobacteria; order Xanthomonadales; family Xanthomonadaceae; genus Arenimonas. The sequence goes on along the minus strand of CBFGOZ010000039.1, from coordinate 7,794 downwards.
TGCGCATCGGGCACGGTGCGGCCGGCGTCGCCCTTGGGCTTCCACTGGTGCGCGCCGGCCGGGCTCTTGGTCAGCTCCCACTCGAAGCCGAACAGGGTCTCGAAGTAGCTCATGTCCCACTTGGTCGGCGTCGGCGTCCACGCGCCCTCGAGGCCGCTGGTGATGGTGTGGCCGGCCATGCCGCTTTCGTAGGTGCTGGCCCAGCCGAAGCCCTGGCTCTCGATGTCGGCGCCCTCGGGTTCCACCTGCACCAGGGAGGCGTCGCCGGCGCCGTGCGCCTTGCCGAAGGTGTGGCCGCCGGCGACCAGCGCGACCGTCTCGGCGTCGTCCATCGCCATGCGCGCGAAGGTCTCGCGGACGTCGCGTGCCGACAGCAGCGGATCCGGATTGCCGTCCGGGCCCTGCGGGTTCACGTAGATCAGGCCCATCTGCACCGCGGCCAGCGGGTTGGCGAGTTCACGCTCGCCGGAGTAGCGGCTGTTGGGCTTGTCGCTGGTGGCCAGCCATTCGGTTTCCGAACCCCAGTGCACGTCGGCCTGCGGTTCCCAGATGTCGGCGCGGCCGCCGCCGAAACCGAAGGTCTTGAAGCCCATCGATTCGAGCGCGACGTTGCCGGTGAGGATGAACAGGTCGGCCCAGGAAAGTTTATTGCCGTACTTCTGCTTGATCGGCCACAGCAGGCGGCGCGCCTTGTCGAGGTTGCCGTTGTCGGGCCAGCTGTTGAGCGGCGCGAAGCGCTGGTCGCCGGTGCCGCCGCCGCCGCGTCCGTCCCAGATGCGGTAGGTGCCGGCGGCATGCCAGGCCATGCGGATGAAGAAGGGGCCGTAGTGGCCGTAGTCGGCCGGCCACCAGTCCTGCGAGTCGGTCATCAGGCCGTGCAGGTCCTTGATGACGGCGTCGAGGTCGAGGGTCTGGAATTCCTTGCGGTAGTCGAAGGACTCACCGAGCGGATTCGCCCGCGGCGAGTGCTGGTGCAGGATGCCGAGGTTGAGCTGGTTAGGCCACCAGTCCGCATTGGTCCAGGCACCGGTGATGGCCTGGCTGCGGGCGCCGCCCGAGAAGGGGCATTTGGCTTCGTTCGACATGGGAACTCTCCTGTAGGTGGCGGCAGCTGCCGGGGGAAACCCCACGCTACGCCCGGAACCCGGCGATGGAAAATGAATGTTTGTGATGCGTTCGATAGCCTCTGGCTATTGCCTGGGCGGCGACGCCGAGACCAAAGGCATCGGGCACGGCACGGCCTGGCGACGGAGGCTTAACCCGGGCCCGTGCTAGCCTCCGCGCTCGTTCCCGCCACACCTTACGGAGTCTTTAGATGCGCCTGAATCCGCTCGCTCTCGCCCTGTCCGCCGGCCTGCTGCTCTCCGCCTGCGGCGCCGACACGCCGGCCAGCGGCGTCAATGCCGCGCCGGAGGATGCCGTCGCCGCCGCGACCGACACCACCGCGCCGGCCGACGCCGACGCCGCCGACCGCGACGCCCAGACCGACCCGATGGACGCGATCCTGGCCGGCGACTGGCGCGACCCGGCCAATGCCGCCCGCGACGCCTGGCGCCACCCGCGCGAGACGCTGGCCTTCTTCGGCGTCGGCCCCAGCCAGGACATCGTCGAGATCAGCCCGGGCGGCGGCTGGTACACCGAGATCCTGGCGCCGCTGGCGCGCGGCAAGGGCAGCTACACGGGCGTCATCAACGACCCGGCCAAGGCCGGCAGCGAGCGCGCCACCGAGTACTACACCCGCAACAACCAGAAGCTGCGCGACAAGCTGGCCGCGCGCGCCGACGTCTACGGCAACGCCACCCTGCTCGAGATCGACCCGAAGGCGCCGGTGATCGGCGAACCCGGTTCGGCCGACGTGGTGCTGACCTTCCGCAACGTGCACAACTGGGTCAACGACGGCAGCGAGGCGGCGATGTTCAAGGCCTTCTTCGACACCCTGCGCCCGGGCGGCGTGCTGGGCGTGGTCGAACACCGCGCGGCCGCCGGCAAGACGATGGAAGAGGTCAAGGACAGCGGCTACCTGCCCGAGGACTATGTGATCGGCCTGGCCACCGCCGCCGGTTTCGTGCTCGAGGAAAAGAGCGAGATCAACGCCAACCCGGCCGACACCAAGGACCACCCGAACGGCGTCTGGACCCTGCCGCCGGGCAACAACCACGACGAGGCCGACAGGGCCAAGTACGCGGCCATCGGTGAAAGCGACCGCATGACCCTGCGCTTCGTGAAGCCGCAGGCCGAGACTGCACCGGCGCAATAAGGCCGCGCCGCACCGGTTGCGATGAAGCCCTCCCTCGCGGAGGGCTTCTTTTTGTCGGGCCATGACCCGGGGGGCTTGACAGCCCCGGCCCACTGTCTGCACTGTACTAGCACACACAGTACAGTGAGACCGCCGATGGCACGCACCCAGGCCCTGATGTTCGAGATCGCCACCGGCGATGCCCGCCCGATCAGCAAGCAGATCGTCGACGGCGTGCGCATGAAGATCGCCACCGGCGAACTGATCGCCGGCGCCCAGCTGCCCAGCGTGCGCGGCCTGGCCCAGCAGCTGGGCATCAACCCCAACACGGTGGCGAAGGCCTATTCCGAGCTGACCGCCGAACGCTGGCTGGAGGCACGCCAGGGCCTGGGCCTGTTCGTGGCCGCACCGCGCCAGCGCCTGAGCGCCGGCGAACGCGAGAAGCGCTTCGACGAGGCACTCAACCGCTTCGTGCACGAGGTCGTGGCCCTGGACGTGCGGGCCGACGAGGCGGTCGCACGGGTGGAGGCCCGGCTCGAAGCCTATGCGCCGCGCAAGCGCGCCTGACCGGAGCCCACCATGTCCGACCGGGTGATCGAAACCACCGCGCTCAGCGTCCGCTTCGGCGACAAATGGGCGCTCCACCGCCTCGACCTGCAGGTGCCGCGCGGCGGCGTGCATGCCATCGTCGGCGCCAACGGCGCCGGCAAGTCCACCCTGTTCCGGGTGCTGCTGGGCTTCCAGGCGGCGACCTCGGGCGAGGCGCGCCTGCTCGGCGGCGACAGCCGGCGGCTGAGCCCGGAGCTGCGCAGCCGCGTCGGCTTCGTCAACGAGGAACACACCCTGCCCGGCTGGATGCGCGTGGCCGACGTGGTCGCGATGCAGCGCCGGCAGTATCCACGCTGGAACGAGGCCGCGCACCGCGAGGTGCTGGGCCACTACCACGTGCTGCCGGAGCAGAAGGTGTCGCAGCTCTCGCGCGGCGAACGCGCCGGCCTGAACCTGTCGATGGCCCTGGCCCAGTCACCGGAGCTGCTGGTGCTGGACGAACCGACGCTGGGACTGGACGTGGTCGCCAAGCGCGCCTTCCTGGAGTCGCTACTGTATTCGCAAGCGCGCGAGGCCTGCACCATCATCTACTGCTCGCACCAGATGGAGGAAATCGAGCGCGTCGCCGACAACCTGATCATCCTCGAACGCGGCGAGCTGAAGAACATGTCGCCACCCGAGGACTTCTGCGCCCGCGTGCGCTACTGGGTCGCCGACATCCCGTTCAAGGGCCCCGAGCCAGCGTCGGTGCCCGGCCTGCTGCAGGTGCAGCGCATCGACGGCCTGCACCACTACGTGGTGATCGACCAGGACGAGGGCTTCGCCGAGTTCCTGAAGGCGCAGGGCGCCCGCAGCGTGCGCAGCATGCCGGTCGGCCTGGACCGGGCCGTGAACGGCTTCCTGGCCAAGAACCACATCGCCCCGGCGGCCTGAGGAGCCCGACATGACCGACCTGTTCAAGAACGAACTGCTGCGCTTCCGCGCCTGGGCCGTCGCGGCGCTGGTGGTGCACCTGGCGGTGCTGGGCTTCTTCGGCCGCATGGTCGACCCGCTGCAGCAGCCGACCCTGGTCTACCAGGTCGTGGCCGTGGTCTACGGCGCGCTTGGCCTGCTGCTGGGGCTGTACCAGATGGGCAGCTACCGTCGGCCCAGCACCTGGCTCTACCTGCTGCACCGGCCGCTGCCGCCGACGCGCATCGCGCTGGCGCTGGCGGCGGCCGCGGCCGCGGTGCTGCTGCTGGCGATCGCGCTGCCGGTGCTGGCGCTGGTCGCCGGCCAGCTCGCGCTGAGCGCGCGCGTGGTGGATGCGCGGCACTGGCTGCTGCCGCTGTCGGCGGTGCTGGTCGCCGTCATCGGCTATCTCGCCGGCGCCAACGCGATGCTGGCGCCGCGCCGGCGCGCGGCCTTCGTGCTGGCGCTGCCCCTGCTGCTGTTCGCCGCGGGCGGCAGCGGCCTGGCGGCGATCGGCGCGCAGCTGGCGGTGCTGGCCTGGCTGGCGCTGCTGATGCGCGCGCAGTTCAAGGCCGATCTCTCGAGCCTGCCCGGCACCGGCCTGCAGCAGGCGGTCGTCGCGTCGCCGCTGCTGGTCGGCGCGTATGGCCTGCTGGTGATGGCGAGCCTGGGTTACCAGCTGGCCTGGATGATGGTGGGCTCGCATCCGCTCAACAGCGCGCCGCCGCCGGGCGGTTTCCTCGCGGCCAGTCGCGCCGACGGCCAGGCGCGGGTGCTGGCCGGCGTCGCCGAAGCCGCGCATCCGCAGCTGGCGCTGTGGCGCGAGCAGGTGCGGCTTTCCGAAGTGCATGGGCTGGGCGTGCAGATCGAAGGGTTCCCGGTGCGTCACCAGCTCACCAATCCGGCGCCGCTGGAGTTCGACGACGAGGCGCGCCAGCTGCGCTGGATCTTCAGCCACGACACGCTGCGCTTCGTCGGCGTTTCCCTGCAGGACCGGCGCCGCGAAGGCGCGCTCGGGCTGGGCGCGGGCCAGGCGGCTTTCGCGCAGCCTATGCTGCCGGTGGGCGACGGCCTGATGGTGGCGCCGGACGGCATCTATGCCTACGACAGCGACTCCCGCGAAGTGTCCCGGCGCGTGCGGCTGCCGGCCGGCGAAACCCTGGCCAGCCTGCCGGCGCCGGCCGGCGAGTCGCAGGCGGTGCTGAGCGACCGCGCCCTCTATTTCTACGACGCGCGCGCCTTGGCCGAAGACCCAGCGCCGGAACCGACCGGCCGGCTGCCCCTGCCCGGTGCGATCGGCGACCTGGCCGACGTCGACGTGGTCGAACTTCTGGATGGCCACCTGGTGTCCTTCCTCTCCGGCCGCGCCAGCATCGACGGGCCGGGCCGCAGTTGGCAGGAAGTGTGGTGGCTGCGCGGGGACGGCAGCGCCGAGCGGATCGGTGGGCGCACGCTGGGCCAGGACTTCCCGCTGGCGCTGCGCCACTACGCCTGGTGGCTGTCGCCGCTGATGGCCGCGCTGCCGGCGGGACTGTCGTCACCGGAGCCGCTGCAGGTGCGGGAGCCGGTGACGAGGCCGATGTCCATGCGCTGGCTGGCGATGGGCACGTTGCTGGTTTCGGCGCTGGCCGCGCTGTGGCTGCTGCGCGCGCGCCGTGGGCTGACGCGCGGGCAGCGCCTGGCCTGGGGCCTGGCCTGCGCCGCGCTGGGTCCACCGGCCGTGGTGGCGCTGTGGCTGCAGCACCCGCCGACCGACGCGCCCGAACCGGCGCCGGCGCCCGCCGCCACGCCTTCATTCGCCTGAGTTCCGTCCCGTCCGCGTCCGGACGCGGGCCCATGAAAGCGGCGATCGTCGCCGCGCCAAGGAGTTGATCATGACTGCCTTCTTCCGGCGGTGCGTGCGGTGCTGCGCCCTGGTTTGCGCGCTCGCCGTGTTTCCCGGCCATGCGACCGGGCTGCGGGATGCCGTCGCGGAGGCGCGATCGCAGGCGGCGCCCGCGGCGCTGCCGCGCAGCGCCTTCCTGCGTTCCGGCAACCTGGCCGCGGCGCGGCTGGCACCCGCCGGCGGCCATGTCGCGGTCCTGCGCGAGGAAGCCGGACGCCGGAGCCTGTGGCTGCTGGCGCCGGGCGAAACCCGCGCGAAGCGGCTGCTGGCGCGCACCGGCGGCGACAGCCTGCTGTGGTCGCGCGATGGCCGCTGGCTGTTCCTGCCCTCGGCGGAACACGTGGACGTGCTGGGCGTGGCTCCGGTGACCGCGGCACGCACGGTGGCGCGGCTGGACCCGCAGCGTCTGCACGAAGTGATCGGCGCCGATCCTTCGCGCGACGACGCGCTGCTGCTGCTGGAACAGACGCGCCGAAGCGCGCCGGTGCAGCGTTCGCGCCTGGTTCGCCTCGACGCGCAGGGCCGGCGCGAGGTGCTGCATGAAGACATCCGCCCGATCCTGGACGCCGCCCTGTCGCCGGACGGCAGTTCGCTGCGTCTGCGCGTGCTGGCGTCGGACCGGCACCTCGTACTCGCCCGCGAGGCCGACGGCCGGCTGCGCGAGCTGATGGCCTGCGTACAGCTCGAACGATGCCGCCTGCTCGCCGCCGGCGACGACGGCCACACCCTGCTGGCCTCCGACGCCGGCGCCGGATTCGTGCGCCTGCTTCGGCTGGAGCACGACGGCCGGACGCAGACGCTGCATTCGGATCCGCTCGAGCAAGCCGACCTGGCCGAGGCGGTGCTCGATCCCGCCACCGGCGAGCCGCTGGTGGCGATCTACCGCGGCACCGGCGCACGCCAGCTGGCCTTGTCGCCTTCGATGGAGGCGCCGCTGGCCACGCTGCAGGCGGCCCTGCCCGGACGCGCGCTGGACCTGCAGGTGTCCGCGGACGGCTGGCTGGTCGGCGAGAACGACAGCACGCTGGCCGCCACCCGCTGGCACCGCTACGACCCGCGCAGCGGCGTCCGCACGCCGGTGCTGGCCGACATCGGCGACACGGACCTTCCGGACGAGAAACTGCTGGCGCGCAAACATGCGATCAGCTGGGTGGCCTCCGACGGCATGCGGCTGCACGGTTACCTGGCGCTGCCGTCGGGGCGCGATCCGGCCACGGTGCCGCTGATCACCAGCGTGCACGGCGGGCCCTGGTCGCTGGCGGGGCCGGAGTATTCGGGGCTGACGCAGTTCTTCGTCAACCGCGGTTATGCGGTGTTCCTGCCGAACTTCCGCGGCTCCACCGGCCTGGGCCGCGACTACCTGCTCGCCGCGAACGGCGACTTCGGCGACGGCCGCGTACTGCGCGACATCGTCGAGGGCACGCGCTTCGTGCTCGACCAGGGCGTGGGCGATCCGCGCCGGGTGGCGATCCAGGGTGGGTCCTTCGGCGGTTATGCGGCCCTGCTCGCCGTCAGCCGGCATCCCGACCTGTTCCGGCTTGCGCTGGCGGCGGCGCCGCCGCCGGATTTCGGCTGGGCAGCGCGCTGGGCGATCACCGGCAGCGACCTGAGCCGCGCGCACGGCCTGCCGCTGGAGACGATGTTCCGGCTGTTGTCGGTGGACGTGGCCGATGCCGGACAGATGGCGACGCTGGCGGCGGAATCGCCCCTGGCGATGGCGGCGCGGCTGAGGCGGCCGGTGCTGGTGTTCGCCGGCGGCCGCGACGAGCGGGTGGCGATCCGCAGCGTCACCCACTACGCGGCGACGCTGCGCAACGCCGGCAAGGACGTCACCCTGTTCATCGAGCCGGACGCCGGGCATGCGCTGGACGCCGATCTCACCCGCGAGGCCTTCCTGTACCTGTCGGAATCGCTGCTGCACCGGCACCTGGGCGGGCCGGCACCGGCGCCGCCATCTGCGGCCTTGCGCGCGCATCTGCGGCGGCATGTACTGCTGCCGCGCGCGGCAGGCAACGGCGCGGGCGTCGCGCCCTGAGGCGGTGGCTCAGTCGCGCGCGTCCCTCGCCCGCGACCGCTCAATCAGCTCCAGAAGATGGTCCACTGGGACGCTGCGGACATCCACGATGGTGATCCAATGGAACCTGGCTGTGTATCGGGAGTCGGCCTGGTGAAT
>CBFGOZ010000038.1:0-13295 GCA_965650505.1 uncultured Arenimonas sp. | reverse complement strand
GCGCGGCCGCAGCGACGAAGACTGCGTGCGCGCGATGCTGGCGATCACCGACGCGGCGCACCAGCCGGCGCTGGCGCGCGACGCCATCGCGGCCGGCAAACTGGCGCCGGATTTCACCCTGCCGTCGGCCGCGCGGGAGAACCGTCGCGAGGGCCTCGCCGCCCGCCTGCGCCCGCTGCGCCGCAGCGGCGTGCTGCCCGACTACCCGATGGGCAGCGACTTCACCCCGGTGGAAGAGCGGCTGGTGCGGGCACTGGGCTGGCTGAAGGCAAACACGTCGACCCGATCGGGACGCTTGCGCACGCTGGTTGCCGCGATGGCGGCAGGAACTCCGGACGACATGGAGGCGATGCAGCGCATGGCCTTGGCTCCCCCTTCGGGTTGGCGTGAACGAATGGAGGCACGGCTGGTCGGCTACGCCTTGCGCAGCACCCGGAGCTAGCCGGCCGGGTCAGCCAGTCCGAGCTGGCGGCGAACCTGGGGCTCCAGCCCGGCGAGCCCCGCGGCGCGACCACGTTGCAGGGCGACCTGGGGATCGGCCCCGGCGAACCAGGCCTCGCGTAGCGCGACCAGCGCGCCCACGCGGTTCCCGCTGGCGCAATGCACCAGCAGCGGCGACGGCAGCCGGCGCAAGGCGCGGTCCAGGGCCGCCGCCGAATCGCGTCCCAAGGCACTCGCATCGGCGATCGGCAGCGAGGCATAGGCCAGCCCTGCGGCGGATACTTCCTGCGCCTCGTCCCGGGCGGGCTGCTCGGTCGCCGGGCGCAGGTTCACCACGCCGCGCAGGCCTGCCGCAGCCAGCGCCACCCAGTGCCCCGGCTCCGGTTGACCGGCGGAGTACAGGCCGTCGGCGGCCTTGCGCCAACCGGGGATCGCCACGTTCGGGGTATCGAGGCTCAAGGCATTCATTCCGGGCAATACAGCGCATGCAGCGTCGCCATCAGGGTCCGCACCGGGCCGTCCGCCAGCGAATAGTGGATGGCCTGGCCTTCGCGCCGGGTCTGGACCAGGTCGCCCTCGCGCAGCTTGGCCAGGTGCTGGGACAGCGCCGATTGGCTAAGGTCCAGCCGCTGCAGCAGCGCACCGACGCTGAGTTCTCCTTCGGCCAGGTGGCAGAGGATGAGCAGGCGCTGGTCGTTGCCCAGCCGGCGCAGCAGGGCGGCGGCTTCGGCGGCGGCAGCGGGCATCGTGCGCAGGTCGCGGGGCTGGTGGGCGTGGGGTGTCTTGGGCATGCCGGGATTATATGCTTGCTTTCTAATTTAGCAAGTGCTAATTTGCTGTCAGCCCAAGGAGGCCGCCCACATGACCCGCCCGATCGTCCATGCGTTCCACCATGCCGACTCCGGCACCTGGAGCTATGTCGTCAGCGACCCGGCCGGGGACGCCGCCGCCATCATCGATCCGGTGCTGGACTACGACCCCAAATCCGGCCGCACCAGCCACGCTTCGGCCGAACAACTTGTCTCCCACGTGCGGCGCCAGGGCCTTCGCCTGGAGTGGATACTGGAAACCCATGCGCACGCCGATCACCTCAGCGCCGCGCCCTTCCTGAAGCGCGAGCTCGGCGGCCGCATCGCCATCGGCGCCGGCATCCGCGAGGTGCAGGCCACGTTCAAGCCCCTCTTCAACCTCGAGCCCGGCTTCGCCACCGACGGCTCGCAGTTCGACCATCTGTTCGCCGACGGCGAGTCCTTCACCCTGGGGTCGGTCACCGTGCGGGTGATCGCCACGCCGGGCCACACCAACGACAGCGTGAGCTATCTGATGGGCGACGCGCTGTTCACTGGCGACAGCCTGTTCATGCCCGATGGCGGCACCGCGCGCTGCGACTTCCCCGGTGGCGACGCGGGCCGGCTGTTCCAGTCCATCCAGCGCCTGTATTCCCTGCCCGACGACACACGCGTCTTCGTCTGCCATGACTACGCGCCGGGCGGGCGGCCTGTGGCCTGCGAAACCACCATCGGCGAACAGAAGCGCAGCAACATCCACGTGCGCGAGGGCGTGCAGGAGATGGACTACGTGAAGCTGCGCCGAGCTCGGGATTCCAGCCTGGCGATGCCGGTGCTGATGCTGCCCTCGGTGCAGGTGAACATCCGCGCCGGCCAGCTGCCGCCGGCGGAAACCAACGGCACGCGCTACCTCAAGATCCCGCTGGACACGCTCTGATGGCTACCGAATTCACTCCGCTTTCCTCGCTGTTGGGTGGCGCCCTGATCGGGCTGTCCGCCACGGCCCTGCTGTGGCTCAACGGGCGCATCGCCGGCATCAGCGGCATCGCCTGGAACAGCGTGCGCGAGCGTGGTCCGGAGCGGACCTGGCGTCTGTGCTTCCTGCTGGGCCTGGTCGCGGGTGCCGGCCTCTGGTTCGCCCTCTCGCCCGGCGTGGGGGCGCCACGCCAGGGCTTTCCGCTGCCGGTGCTGCTGGCCGGCGCACTTCTGGTCGGCATCGGCACGCGGCTGGGCAGCGGCTGCACCAGCGGACACGGCATCTGCGGGCTGGCGCGGCTTTCGCGGAGATCACTGGCGGCGGTACTGCTGTTCATGGCGGTGGCCATGCTGACGACGACGGTGGTGCGCCATGTCATCGCGTAAGCCGGCGGTGTTCGCGGCCCTGTCGGGCCTTCTGTTCGGCCTGGGCCTGGCGGTGTCCGGCATGGCCGACCCCGACAAGGTGCTCAACTTCCTCGATCCGCTGGGCGGCTGGGACGCCAGCCTGGCCCTGGTCATGGCCGGTGCGCTGGTGGTGACCCTGCCCGGCTTCGCGTGGATCCGCCGCCGCGGTGCGGCGGTCTGCGGCCCACTGCAGCTGCCGACGAGCACACGCGTCGACCGCGACCTGTTGCTGGGCGCGGCGGTCTTCGGCATCGGTTGGGGCTTGGCGGGCTATTGCCCGGGCCCGGCGCTGGCCGGGCTGGGGCGGTTGTCGCCGGAGTCGCTGTGGGCCGTGCCGGCGATGTTCGCCGGCTTCTGGATCGCGGACCGCCTGAAGCAATGACTCAGCGCAGCGACTTCGCCGCCGCCACCACGGCTTCGGCGGTGATGCCGAAGTGCGCATACAGCTGGTCGGCCGGCGCCGAGGCACCGAAGCTGTCGATGCCCACCACCGCGCCGTCCAGGCCGACGTACTTGCGCCAGTAATCGGTGACGCCGGCCTCCACCGCCACGCGCTTGCGGCACCAGGACGGCAGCACGGCTTCGCGCCACTCGACCGGCTGGCGGTCGAACACGTCGGTGCTGGGCATCGACACGACGCGGGCCTTGACGCCCTCGCCGGCCAGCCGGCGCATCGCCTCCATCGCCAGCTCCACTTCCGAGCCGGTGGCGATCAGGATCAGGTCGAAGCTCGCCTCGCCGGGATCGCTCAGCACGTAGCCGCCGCGGGCGATGTCCGCCACCTGCTGCGCGTCGCGCGCCTGGTGGGCCAGGTTCTGGCGGCTGAACACCAGGCAGCTCGGGCCGTCGGCGCGTTCGATCGCGGCCTGCCAGCTCACGGCCGATTCCACCGCGTCGCAGGGGCGCCAGACGTCGTTGTTCGGGATGTGGCGCAGCGAGGCCAGGTGCTCCACCGGCTGATGGGTCGGGCCGTCCTCGCCCAGACCGATCGAGTCGTGGGTGAACACGTGGATGGCGCGGGTCGGGATCAGGGCCGACATGCGCAGCGCGTTGCGCGAATAGTCGGAGAACACCAGGAAGGTGGCGTCGTAGGGAATGAAGCCGCCGTGCAGGGCGATGCCGTTGCTGATCGCGCTCATGCCGAACTCGCGCACGCCGTAGTGAACGTAGTTGGCGCTGGCGTCGTTGCTGGTGACCGATTTGCTGCCCTTCCACAGGGTGAGGTTGGAGTGCGCCAGGTCGGCCGAACCGCCGATCAGCTCGGGCAGCAGTGGGCCGAAGGCGTCCAGCGCCATCTGGGACGCCTTGCGCGAGGCGACCACCGGGCCGTCCTGCTGCAGCCTGGCGGCGTAGGCCTTCGCGGCCTCGGCGAAGCCTTCCGGCAGCTCGGCGTGCGAGCGGCGCACCAGCTCGGCGGCCAGCTCCGGATGGGCCTTGGCATAGGCGTCGAACAGGCGGTTCCACTGTTCCTCGCGCACCAGGCCGGAATTGCCGGCGCGCCAGCCGTCGGAGATCGCCTGCGGGATTTCGAAGGGCGCGTGCGGCCAGTTCAGCGCGGCGCGGGTGGCGGCGATCTCGTCCTTGCCCAGCGGCGCGCCGTGGCTGGATTCCTTGCCGGCCTTGCCGGGTGAACCGAAGCCGATCGTGGTGCGGCAGCAGATCAGGGTCGGCTTGCCGGTCTCGGCCTGCGCGGTCTTGATCGCCTGGGCGATTTCCTGCGGATCGTGGCCGTCGACCTTGCGGATCACCTGCCAGCCATAGGCCTCGAAGCGGGCCGCGGTGTCATCGGTGAACCAGCCGGCGGTGTCGCCGTCGATGGAGATCCGGTTGTCATCCCAGAATGCGATCAGCTTGCCCAGGCCCCAGGTGCCGGCCAGCGAGGCGGCCTCGTGCGAGATGCCTTCCATCAGGCAGCCGTCGCCCAGGAAGACCCAGGTGTGGTGGTCGACGACCTCGAACTCCGGTCGGTTGAAGCGCTGCGCCAGCAGCTTCTCCGCCAGCGCCATGCCCACGGCATTGGCCAGGCCCTGGCCCAGCGGGCCGGTGGTGGTCTCGACGCCAGGGGTGTGGCCGAACTCGGGGTGGCCGGCGGTCTTGCTGTGCAGCTGGCGGAACTTCTTCAGCTGCTCGATAGGCAGGTCGTAGCCGCTCAGGTGCAGCAGGGCGTAGATCAGCATCGATCCATGGCCGTTGGACAGCACGAAGCGGTCGCGGTTGAACCACTTGGGGTTGTTCGGGTTGTGGCTGAGAAAGTCGTTCCAGAGCACCTCGGCGATGTCCGCCATGCCCATCGGCATGCCCGGGTGGCCTGACTTGGCGGCCTCCACGGCATCCATGGCCAGGAATCGGATGGCGTTGGCGAGGTCGCGGCGGGTCGGCGTGGTCATGGACGGCTTGAGGGGCGGCTCCCGCGGTTTGCGGGCGCCGTATTGTCCCATCCCTTCGGCATGGTGTCGCGGTTGCGGACCGCGCCTGCCGCTGCTAGACGCCCGGGTTCAGGCCAGACGGTCTCCCGGGCTCCCGCCCGCCGGCACCGGATCGGCCGGCCGATGCGCCTCGCCCTGGGAGACCAGGGTGGCGATGGCGAGGTCGCCGGTGACGTTCACCGTGGTCCGGCACATGTCCAGGAAATGGTTCACGCCCAGCACCAGGCCGATGCCCTCGGCCGGCACGCCGACCATCGCACAGATCAGGGCCACCACCGGCAGCGAGCCCGAGGGCACGCCGGCGGTGCCGATTCCGCCCAGGATGCAGACCAGCATCACAAGGAACTGCTGGCCGAGGGACAGGTCGATGCCGAAGAACTGGGCCAGGAAGATCACCGTCACGCCCTCGAACAGGGCGGTGCCGTTCTGGTTGGCGGTGGCGCCGATGGTCAGCACGAAGCGCGAGACGTGGCGCGGCAGCCCCAGCTTCTCGTCGGCCACCCGCAGCGCGGTCGGCAGCGTGGCATTGCTCGACGCGGTGCTGAAGGCCATCAACATGGCCTCCTGAACGCCGCGGAAGAACTTGCCCGGCGAGAACCCTCCCAGCAGCTTCAACGCCGCCGGGTAGACCACGAACAGATGGATCGCCAGAGCGCCGACCACCACAAGCACGTAGGTGCCCAACCGGATCAGCAGGTCCCAGCCGAACAGCACCGCCAGGTTGAACATGAAGCAGAACACCGCGTAAGGCGCCAGCCGGATCACCAGGCCGATCAGGGTCATCGAGACTTCGAACAGGCCCTCGATGCCGCGCTTGAGCGCCGCCAGCGCCGGGGTGGCCGGGCTCATCACGATGCCGATGCCGAACATCAGCGAGAAGAACATCAGCGCCAGGATGGTGCCGTTGTCGGAAGCGGCGCGCACTGCGTTCTGCGGCACGATCGACAGCAGCATGTCGATGCCGCTGGCCTGTGACTGGCTGTCGCGCACGATCGCCTGGGCCCGTTCGGCGCTTTCGGTCAGCAGCTGCTGCGCCAGCACCGGGTCGACGCCGGCACCGGGCTTGACCAGGCCCACCAGCACCAGGCCCAGCAGCACCGCGGCGCCGGACATCAGCACGGTGTAGGACAGCGTGCGCCAGCCGATGCGGCCGAGCGAGCGCACGTCGCCCATCTCCGACACGCCGACGACCAGGGCCGAGAACAGCAGCGGCACGATCAGCATGAAGATCAGGCTCAGGAACAGGGTCGAGAACGGCTGCGTCACGTAGCGGATCGCCGACTGCACCCAGCCGGCGTCGCTGCCGGCCGAATAGTGGACGCTCAGGCCGATGGCCAGGCCGGCGACGAAGCCGATGGCGATCTTCCAGTGCAGGGGCAGGGGCTTGCGGGTGCTCATCGCGGGACCTCCGGGGCGGGACGGGCGCGGCTGGAGCGGATCTCGCCGGAACGGAGCCGGGCCAGATAGCTGTTCAGTTCGCGCTTGACGACGGGCATCAGCAGGTAGACGCCGATCAGGTTGGGAATGGACATCAGCAGCAGCATCGAGTCGGCGATGCCCACGATGCTGCCCAGCTGCATCGAGCAGCCGACGACGGTCATCAGCAGGAAGACCGCCTTGAACAGGTTCATCGCCAGCGCTGATTCGCCGGTGAGGAAGCCGACCGCCTTGGTGCCGTAGTAGCCCCAGGTGATCATGGTCGAATAGGCGAACAGGAACACCGCGACCGTCAGCACGTAGGGGAACCAGGGCAGCACCGACCCGAAGGCGCGCGAAGTCAGCGCCACGCCGTCCAGGCCCTGCTGCAGGTACTGGCCGGAGACGATGATGATCAGCGCGGTCATCGTGCAGATCACCACGGTGTCGATGAACGGCTCCCAGAGGGCGACGAAGCCTTCGGTCAACGGCTCGCGCGTGCGCACGGCCGAATGGGCGATAGCCGCCGAGCCCAGGCCGGCCTCGTTCGAAAACGCCGCGCGCCGGAAACCGACGATCAGCGCGCCGAGCACGCCGCCATAGGCGGCTTCGCCGGTGAAGGCGCCATGCACGATCGCCGCGACGGCGGCGGGCAGCTGGTCGGCGTTCACCGCCAGCACCGCCAGCCCCGCGACGACGTAGACGCCGGCCATCGCCGGCACCAGGCGCGCGGTGACCTTGCCGATGCGCGCGATTCCGCCGACCACGACCACGCCGGTCAGCGCGGCCAGCACGATGCCGAACAGCCAGCCGCGCCCGGCCAGCGGGCCCTCGGCGCCGCCGGTGACGGCATAGGCCTGGGCGAAGGTCTGGTTGGCCTGGAACAGCGCGCCCGAACCCGCGGCGCCGCCGACGATGCAGGCGGCGTAGAACACGGCCAGGCCCCGCCCCAGCCCGGCGAGCTTCGGCCGGTTCGCGGCCAGGCCCTGCTGCAGGTAGTACATCGGGCCGCCCGAGATGCTGCCGTCGGCGTTCACGCGGCGGTACATCACGCCCAGCGTGCACTCGACGAACTTCGAGGACATGCCCAGAAGCCCGGCGACGATCATCCAGAAGGTCGCGCCCGGGCCGCCGACCGTGATCGCCACCGCGACGCCGGCGATGTTGCCCAGCCCCACGGTTCCGGAAAGCGCTGAGGTCAGCGCCTGGAAATGGCTGACCTCGCCGGGACCGGAGGCATCGGCGTAGTCGCCGCGGATCACCCGCAGCCCGTGGGCGAAGCCGGTGAGGTTGATGAAGCGGAAGTAGATCGTGAACACGCAGCAGGCCAGCGCCAGCCAGATCACGATCACCGGCGCGCTCAGCCCGCCCGGCAGCGGCACCTCGACGAAGACCAGGGCCGCCAGGGCGTCGGCCACGGGACCGAGCACCGACTGGATGCGCTCGTCCACCGTCGGGGCGGCATGGACGCTGGGCGCGGCAAGGGCAAGGGCGGCGCCGGTAAGGCGCGACACGGCGTGGGTCACCAGAGGATCCCGGAATGGAAGCCCGGGAAGCTTACCAGCCACGGCCCGGCTGTCAGCCCCGCGCCAGCAGCTGGTCCAGGCCCTGCGGCCGGCCGATCAGGTAGCCCTGGGCGTACTGGCAGCCCAGCCGGCGCAAGGCCTCGAGCTGCTCCGCCGTTTCGATGCCCTCCACCACGATGTCCGCGGACAGCGACCGGCCCAGGCTGACGATGGTCTCGACGATGGCCATCGAGCGCGGATCCCCGAGCATGTTGCGCGAGAACGACTGGTCCACCTTGAGGGTGTCGAAGGGAAGGCGGTGGAGGTGGCAGAGATGCGAATAGCCGGTTCCGAAATCGTCCAGCGCCACCTCGATGCCGTGGCCGTGGCAGACATCGATCAGGCTCGCCACCAGGGTGTAGTCCAGGGCCTGGCTCTCGGTGATCTCCAGCTTCAGGCTGCCACGCGGAAGGCGGGCGGCGTCGACCCGGGCGACGATGCGCTCGACCAGGCCCGGGTGCGCCAGCTGGCGGGCCGACACGTTCACCGCGACGAAAGGCGCGCGGCAGGTACCCGAGTCGATCAGCCGGCCGACGGCCGCGCAGGCGGTGTCGATCACGTACTCGCCCACCGGGACGATCAGCGAGGTCTCCTCGGCCAACGCGACGAATTCGGCCGGCGAGATCCAGCCGCGTTCGGGGTGGTTCCATCGCACCAGCGCCTCGAAGCCGGCGATCTGATCCTCGGCGACCGACAGCAGCGGCTGGTAGCTCAACTCGAGATGGCGGTTGGCAAGGGCCTCGCGCAGCTGGGCCTCGAGCCGGATCCGGCCAATGCCCAGGCGCTCCGACGCGGTCGGCGTGTCGGGCGCCGGCTGCTTGCCCTGCAGGGCCGCCAGGGCGCCGCGGTAGCGCTTGAGCTGGCCCTCCAGCAGCGAACGCACGATCGGATCGGTGGCGGCGAGGCGGTCGGCGATCTGCTGCCGGTCGAGTGCGAACAGCACGGTGGCGCTGACGGCGGTGGCCGTCGCGGTGCGCGGTGCGTCGTCGATCACGGCCATCTCCCCCACCAGATCGCCCGGGCCCAGGAGGCTGAGCAGGACCTCCTGGCCACGCTGGTGGGTCTTCACCTCCACCGCGCCGGACTCGATCAGGAACGCGGCCCCGGGCTCATCGCCCTCGCGGAACAGAAGTTCACCGGCCTGCAGATGCACCCTCAACGAACTCATCGTCTTCCCCACCCGTCCATGCGGCTTCCTGAGTCCCTGAACGGCACAGGGCCGCTTTCGCGGCCCTGTGGCGGTGAAACGATGGACTGCGGGATCAGGGCTTGCCGGCAACCTGGAGGATGCGCGGGGTCACGAAGATCAGCAGCTCGGCCTTCTCGGTGGAGCGGCCCTTGTTCTTGAAGAGATTGCCGAGCACCGGCACGTCGCCGAGGAACGGAACCTTGCGGATGTCTTCGCGGTTGTCGAACTCGTAGACGCCGCCGACCACGACCGTCTGGCCGTTGTCGATCAGCACCGCGGTGCTGACCTCGCGACGGGCGATCTGCGGCACGAAACCACCGGCCGGGTTGGTCACCAGATCGCTGACCTCGTCCTTCTTCACCATCAGGTTCAGGTAGACGCGGCCGTCCTGGGTGATGGTCGGGGTGACCTTGAGCTCGAGCAGGACTTCCTTGAACTCGACGGTGGTCTGGGCCACGGCACCCGGGGTGGTCGCCGGCTGGATGGTCAGGTAACCGACCTCGTCGCCCTGGCGGATGATCGCCTCGCGCTGGTTGGCGGTGATCACGCGCGGGTTGGACACCACTTCACCGCGACCTTCTTCTTCCAGGGCCGACAGTTCGAGGTCAAGCGAGATGTCGCTGCGCAGGATGCTCAGGTTGAGCGCGCCAGCCGCGGCGTCGACCGGCAGACCGACCAGGAAGCCGGAGTCGCTGGTGCTCTCGCCGGCCGCCGCGGCGCCCGGCAGGGTGCCCACGCGGTCCTGCACGCCGAAGATCACGCCGAGTTCCCGGGCGAACAGCTCGGTGGCGACGACGATGCGGGCCTCGATCAGCACCTGGTCGACGGGACGGTCGAGGGTGGCCAGCAGCTGCTTCACTTCTTCGATCTTCTTGGGGATATCGATGATCAACAGGGTGTTGGTGCGATCATCGAAGCTGACGCTGCCGCGCGGGGACAGGAAGCCGCGGACGGTCGCGCCGCCGCCGGAACCGCCACCACCGCTGCCGCCCGAGTTCTTGCTGTTTTCGGTCAGCAGCAAGGCGATGTCCTTCGCGTTGCCGTAGTTGATCGCGATGTACTCCGTGACGAGCTCCTCGCGATCCTCCAGGGCGATGCGCGCATCGGCCTTGGCTTTCTCGAACTCGGCGATTTCCTTCTGCGGGGCGACCCAGATCACGTTGCCGTCGCGGCGCTTGTCGAGCTGCTTGGCGCGCAGCACGATCTCCATGGCCTGGTCCCAGGGCACGTTGATCAGCCGCAGGGTCACATTGCCCTGGACGGTGTCGGACGCGACGACGTTGAGGTTGGACTCCTCGGCGATCAGCTGCAGCACGGTGCGGACCGGCACGTCCTGGAAGTTGAAGGTCACCGCCCGGCCGGTGTAGCGCTGGGCCTGGGTGCCTTCCGCCACCGCGCCGGCGGCGCGGGTGGTGGGAGCAGCGGCGATCACCGCACCCCGCTTGGGCGCGATCTCGATCACGTACTCGTTGCCGGTCTGGTAGGCCATCGAGTCGTAAGCGCCGTTGGTGTTGATCACCAGGCGGGTGCTGCCGGCGTTCGCATTCGGCTCGAGGCTCTGGACCGGGGTCGCGAAGTCGGTGACGTCGAGGCGGCGGCGCAGGTTCTCGGGGATGCTGGCGTTGGCCACGTCCACGACCACCTTCGAGCCCTCGTTGCGCATGTCGGCCGCCGCGCCATCGCCGCTGAAGCGCAGGATGACCCGGCCGGCGCCGTTTTCGCCGCGCCGGAAGTCGATGTTGGCCACCTGGATGTCGGAGGCGACCTTCTTGGTCGGATCCGAGCCGCTGGCCATCGCGTTGGCGGCGTTGCTCTGCACCGCGCCGGCGTCCACCGTCAGCACGAGCAGGTTGCCGGCGCTGCGGGTGGTGTAGCTGGCGGGGCGGAACAGATCGACCACCACCCGGGTCCGGCCGCCGGCTTCGACTGCGGAAACCGCGGAGGTCGCGCCGCTGCCGATCACGACGCGGCGCTGGCTCAGGCCGTTGCTGGTGTCGGGAATGTCCACCGCGATGCGCGGCGGCGTGTCGGTGGTGAAGGCCTGGACGTCGCCCACCGGCTCTGCGAACTGCAGGGTGATGTCGACCTTGCCCCCGGGGGCGGAGGCATAACGCACGTCCTGGAGGACGTTCGCGGCCATGGCGGACAGCGACGTCGTCAGGCCGACGGCGAGCGCTCCCATGGCCAGCAACCAAGCGCGCTTGGTGCCCATCCCCTCGCCGATCGTCTTATTAGCGGTCATCGTGCATTCCCCCAATCAATTGTCTTCAAGGGCGATTTTGGCTTGACGCTCAAGCCAACCGCCGGCCCCATCAGGTACGAGTTCGACCATCTCGATACGGTCCTCGAAGACCGCGGTAATGCGACCATCGCTGAGACCCATGTAGTTGCCCGGGCGGACCCGGTAGGTCACCTTGTCCGGCCCCATCACCAGGCCGACGATGCCGCCACCGGCGCCGATCGTGCCGACCATGTCCAGGCTGTCCAGCGGGAAGGCCTCGAGGACCTCCTTGCGCCGGTTCGGGTCGGGCCGCAGCGCGTTGCTGGAGTTGCTGTCCGGCAGCGGCTGGCTGAACGGGTCGCGCAGGTTCTGCGCGGCGTACTCGAAGGTCTCGAACTGCTTCATCACCGGCAGCGGATCCAGCGGCGGCGCCGGGCGTGCACGGACTTCCGCGACCCAGGCCTCGAGGTCGCCGCTGCCGCGCGTGCAGGCGGGCAGCAGGACCACGGCGGCGGCGATCAGGATGCCGGAAACCGCCTTCCTGCTCATGGACGACGCCATCACTGGACACCCCCGGTGGTCGTCGCAGGCGCGGAGGCCGCGACTTCGTCTTCGTCAAGATAGCGGTAGGTCTTCACCGTGCCCTCCAGCACCAGGGTCTGGTCCCCTTCGCCGCGCGGCTTCAGCGAGATGTCGTGCATGGTCATGATGACCACGCGCGGCAGCGAAGCCACGCCGCTGACGAAGGCGCCGAACTGGTGGTAGGTGCCCACCATGCGCAGGGCGATCGGCTTCTCGGCGTAGAACTCCAGCATGGTCTCGGCGCCGGGCTGGAACAGCTCGTTGTTGATGCCGCTGGCCAGGGCGGTCTGCGACACGTCGACGATCAGGTCCGGCATCTCGTTCTTGCTGGGCAGCTGGCGCAGCATCTGCTGCAGCATCACTTCCATCTGGGCGAGCTGCTGCTTGAGCGGCTCGAGATTGGAGGCGCGGCCCTGCTTGCCCTGGAACTCCTCGCGCAGCGTGACTTCGGTGGCCTCTTCTGCCTGGAGGGCGAGGCGCTTGTCGCTGACGAAGAAGTACCAGGTCAGGCCGATGATCAGCAGGCCCAGCAGGATGCAGGCGCCCACCTTGACCTGGAACGGCCACGCGCCCGAGTTGTTGAAATCGAGGTTGCGCAGGTCGACTTTCTTGCTGCTCACGGCGCACCTCCTGCGGCCACGGCGGGAGCGGCGGCGGCGGGTGCCGGCGCAGCCGGTTCAACGGCGGCTTCTTCCTCGGAGGCGGGGCTCTTCAGAGTCACCTTCAGCGAGAAGGAGTTGGGCAGGCCCTTGTCGGTGCCCTTCGCCTCGATGATGGACAGGTCGGGGTTGGTCATCCAGCCCGATTCCTCGAGGTTGCGCATGTAGGAGCTGACCCGCGCATTGGACTGCGCCATGCCTTCCAGCGTCAGGACCTGGCCGCTCTGCTTGATCGAGTTCAGGCGGACGCCCTCGGGGATCGTGCGGACCAGCTCATCGAACAGGTGCACCATCTGCGAACGGCTGGCCTGCAGCTGCTCGATCACCTGCTTGCGGGCGAGCAGGTTGGCCTTCTTCTTGTCCAGCTCCTCGATTTCCTTGATCTGCTGGTCGACGATCACGATCTGGTCGCGCAGGTACTGGTTGCGCGCCATCTGACCCTCGATCTGGCCGTTGTAGTACATGACGATCAGGAAGCTGACGACGAGGGCGATGCCCGCCGCCAGCCCGAGCATGGTCATGAACTCCTTCTGGCGCTGCTTGCGCCGTTCGGAGCGCCACGGAAGTAGATTGATTCTGGCCATCAGTCGAAGCTCCTCAGGGCCAGGCCGCACGCGATCATCAG
>CBFGOZ010000037.1:0-13317 GCA_965650505.1 uncultured Arenimonas sp. | reverse complement strand
CCATGATCAGGTCGAGGTTGCGCAGGCCGACGTCGAAGTCGATGACGGCGGTCTTCTTGCCGGCCTTGGCCAGGCCGCAGGCCAGGGACGCGCTGGTGGTTGTCTTGCCGACGCCGCCCTTGCCCGAGGTCACCACGATGATTTCAGCCAATGTTCTTCTCCGTAACTTGTTTTCGCGCCTGTGCGGCGTCTGTGTGGGGGTCAGTCGAGCTGTTCGATGCGGAGCTTGTCATGCTCCAGCCAGATCTGCACGGCCTTGCCGAGCAGCTCCTTGGGGATTTCCTCCAGCACCTTGTAGTGGCCGGCGACGGCCACCAGTTCGGCGTGGAATTCGCGGCAGAAGATGCGCGCGGAGGCCAGGCCGCCGGCGCCGGCCAGCGCACGGCCGCGCAGGGCGCCGTAGATGTGGATGGAGCCGTCGGCGATGACCTCGGCGCCGGCGCCGACGGTGGCGCAGACGGTCAGGTCGCGGTCCTGGGCGTAGACCTGCTGGCCCGAACGCACCGGATGCACGTGCATCAGGCCGGGTTCCGGGCGTGCCGCCGGCGCCGCGGCCGCGGCGGGGACCGGCGCCGGCTCGGGGGCGGTCCGGCGCGGGGCCACGGCCGGCTCGGCCTCGCCGTCGCGCTCGTAGGAGGCCCGGAACTTGGCCAGCAGCGGCAGGTCGACCTGCCTGGACAGCTCGTCGATGGCGCTGGTGCCGTAGGCCAGGGCCACCGGCAGCACGCCGGCGCCGCGCAGGGCCTCGAGCAGCCCGGTCACCTCGGCGGCGTCCGGGCAGCGGCTGAGGCCGCCGAAATCCAGCACCACCGCGGCGCGGGCGAACAGTTTGGGCGCGCGCTGCACGCGTTCGGCCATTTCGGCCGCCAGCCGGGCCGGGTCGAGGGTGCGGATGCGCAGGTTGGCGATGCCGACCTGGCCGAACTTCAGTTCGCCGGCCTGTTCGTAGTCGATGGTCGTAGCCGCCATGGCCTCAGGTCCCCGTGGCGCGGCTGGGCGTGCGGCCGGGCAGGGCGCGGGCGCGCAGCCAGGGCTGGTCTGGCAGCCGGTCGCCGTAGGCCTGGGCCACGTAGGCGTGGCTGCACATCTCTTTCATCAGCATGGCGACCCGGATCTCGGTGCCGGCCATGACCTGCTGGCCGACCTCGCGGAAGCCGAAGCTGCCGTGGAAGAGCAGGGCGGGGTCGTTGCCGGTCTGCAGGAAGACTTCGCAGCACAGCTGGGGCCAGCGCACCTCGGCGAAGCTCTGCACGTCGGCGTAGAAGGCCCGGCCGCGGCCGCCGCCGCGGCGGGGCCGGGCGATGACGATGCGGTCCACGTACAGGAAACGCTCGTGCCGCTCGCGGAACCAGAGGAAGTTCGGGCTGTCGTGCGGCGCGTCCTGGCTCAGGGCGACCAGGAAGCCGGTGATCAGGCCGTCCTGTTCGGCGACCCGGAAGTATTCGGCGTGCTCCCAGAAGAACCGGACCTTGGCCGCATCCATCGGGAGGATGGACGGACCGGCCGCGTTGTTCAGGGCTAGAACGGAATCCAGCTCGTGCTCGCGCACGTCGCGGATGGTGATCGGCATTGTCTTTCGGACTCCGATGGCATGAGGACCGCGGCGGCGGGGGGACGTCGGCGGGCGATCGGGCCGGGATTATCGCACGGGCGCCCGGCCCTGGGGCGCCGGCCATGACTTTCGGGCGCCTTGCCCGGGCCCGGTCCGGCCTATGATGCGCGGATGCTGAACCGCCTCTCCCACACCCAGTTGCTGCGCTACTCCGGCCTGTTCACCTGGGCCGTGGTCGGCATTCCGGTGGTGGCGCTGACCTGGTACTTCCCGGCCATCGAGGCCACGGGCAGCGGGCCGAACATCCTCAACCCCGGCCTGCTGCTGCTTATCCTGGCCTACGGCGCCTTCGGACTGATCTATTGGCAGATGACCCGGGCGCTGGGCCTGCGCAAGCGCCGCCTGGGCGACATCGTGCTGCTGGCGGCGCTCACCGTCGCCGCCATCGTGGTCAGCTACCAGACCGGCAGCGGCGTCGGCGCGGTGCTGATGATGATCATCGCCGGCGTCATTCCCTGGCTGGTGCCGCTGAAGATCGGCGTGCTCTGGCTGGTGCTGCAGCACGCTGCCCTGGTGCCGGTCTTCAGCAAGATGGAGGGGTTCACGCCGGGCTTCGCGGTGCTGCAGGCCATGACCTATGTCGGCTATTCCAGCTTCGCGATGGTGATCGGCCTGGTCGCCCGCCAGCAGGCCGAGGCGCGCGAGGAGCAGCGCCGCCTGAACGCCGAGCTGCGCGCCACCCGGGCCCTGCTGGCGGAAAGCTCGCGCATGAGCGAGCGGGTGCGCATCTCGCGCGAGCTGCACGACCTGCTGGGCCACCACCTGACCGCCCTGAGCCTGAACCTGGAGGTCGCCGGCCACCTCACCGAGGGCCGCGCCCAGGAGCACGTGCGCCAGAGCCATACCCTGGCCAAGCTGCTGCTCACCGACGTGCGCGAGGCGGTCAGCGAGATGCGCGAGGACGGCGCCATCGACCTCAGCGGCGCCATCCGCACCCTGGTCGAGGGCGTGCCGGCGCTGGACATCCGCCTGGACCTGCCCGAGCCGCTGAACATCGACGACCCGGACCGCGCGCACGTGCTGCTGCGCTGCACCCAGGAAATCATCACCAACGCCGTGCGCCATGCCGGCGCCTCGACCCTGTGGCTGTCGATCGCCCGGGACGGCGCCGAGGCCCGCATCCAGGCCCGGGACGACGGCCGCGGCGCGGAAGACCCCGCGCCGGGCAACGGCCTGCGCGGCATCCGCGAACGCCTGGGCGCCTATGGCGGCCGGGTCGATATCATCACCGGGCGCGGGCAGGGCTTCGCGCTGGACATCCGACTTCCCCTGGAGAACCCCGCATGATCCGTGTCTGCCTGGTCGACGATCAGACCCTGGTGCGCCAGGGCGTCAAATCCCTGCTCGAGCTGGCCGAGGGCATCGAGGTGATCGCCGAGGCCGGCGACGGCCGCCAGGCGGTCGAGCTGATCCCGCAGGTCAAGCCCGACGTGGTGCTGATGGACATGCGCATGCCGGTGATGTCCGGCCTGGAGGCCCTGCAGGCGCTGAGCGCCAAGGGTCAGCTGCCGCCCACCATCATCCTGACCACCTTCGACGACGACCAGCTGGTGCTGGCCGGCATCCGCGCCGGCGCCCGCGGCTACCTGCTCAAGGACGTGTCGCTGGACCAGCTGGTGTCGGCGATCCAGACGGTGGCGGAAGGTGGCTCGCTGGTGCAGCCGGCCGTCACCCAGCGCCTGTTGTCCGGGCTGGAGGGACTGCAGAACGAATTCGTCAGCCTGGACCAGCCCGACCCGCTGACCGACCGCGAGACCGAGATCCTGCGCCTGATGGCCGGCGGCTTCTCCAACAAGGAGATCGCCAATTCGCTGGGCGTGGCCGAGGGCACGGTCAAGAACCACGTCTCCAACATCCTGTCCAAGCTGGGCGTGCGCGACCGCACCCGGGCCGTGCTCAAGGCCTTCGAACTCAAGCTGGTCTGAACGCCGGGATGTGCCTGGAAGCCCGTCCCGACGGGCTTTCAGGAAGGTGACGCCGGCCCCCTGCCGGGTCCCGTCCTGACCTGTTATCCTCTCCCGTTCCTGCGGCCGGGCATCGTGAACCCGCCGGGGGCCGTTCCTGGAGAGCTTCCGAATGACCCGAGTTATCGAGTGGATCGTTTCCCTGCTGATCGTCATCGTGCTGTTCGTGATGATCGGTGTTTTCCTGCCGTCGAAGCGTTCGGTTTCGCACTCTGTCGAGACCAACCGGCCGATGTCGACCGTCACCGACCTGTTGGGCAGCTTCACCCGCTTCCGCGACTGGAATGCGCTGATCAACCATGACCCGAAGATGCAGCTGACGACCTCCGGCCCCGAACAGGGCGTCGGCGCCAAGCTCGCCTTCAGCTCCAACGACCCGGTCGTCGGTTCGGGCTCCTGGGAACTGGTCGAGGTCGAGCCGGGCGAGAAGATCGTCTATGCGCTCGACACCCGCGGCCGCGGCGAGAACAAGCGCATGACCTTCACGTTCGAGCGCACCGGCCAGCGCAACCAGAACATCGAGATCACCCAGCGCTACACCGTCGACTACGGCTGGGACCTGCTGGGCCGCTACGCCGGCCTGTACGTCACCGACGGCGTCGGCGACGACATGAAGCGTGGCCTGAACAAGCTCAGCAACCTGCTGGCGACGATCCCGCGCTTCGACTACAGCGGCCACGAGCCGGGCTTCGAGTTCGTCGACCTGCCCGCCACCAACGCCCTGGTCGTGACCACGGCGGCCAAGCGCGCCAACGACGACATCGCCCTGGCCATGACCAACCAGCTCAAGTGGATCGAGCAGGTGATGGAGAAGAACGGCCTCGAGCCCTCGGGCCCGATGCGCATCGTCACCAACGAGTTCAGCACCGACACCTACGGCTTCGACGTCGTGATGCCGATCCGCAAGAAGGGCACCGGTCCCAAGCCCGCCGAGGGCGAGGCCGCCGATGCCGCGGAAGGCGACGCCGGCGAGACCGAGGCCGAGGTCGCCCCGGTCGCCGCGCCGGTGGATCCGAACGCGCCGCTGGAAACCTTCGACGTCAAGCTCGAGGGCGAGGGCAACCCGGTGCTGTACGTGCAGCTGCCGGCCATCCGCGCCGCCAAGACCACCTACGTCGGTCCGTCGCCGGGCCTGCCGCGGGTGCGCGACCTGACCCGCGCCTGGGCCATGGTGCGCGGCGCCGAGACCACCGACCGTCCTTACGAGGACTACCTGGACCCGATCAAGGACATGCTGTCCGAAGAGGCCGAGTTCAACGTGTACTGGCCGGTCAAGGTTCCCGGCGTCGAAGCCGCCGCGCCGGTGCAGATCGCGCCGCCGCCGGTCCCCGAGGGTTCGGCGCCGGCGACCGAGCCGGCCGCCGAGGGTGAACCCGCCGCGGACGACGCGGCCGCCTGACCAGGCAATACCAGCAGGGCGGGCCGAGTGCCCGCCCTGTTTTTTTCCGGGGTCCGTCCCCGTCCGTGGAACTTGCGCCACCCGGAGCGGTCCACGCCCCGGACCCTTTTCCCGTTGCGGCCCGGCCGCACCCGCGTTTCCATCGAGCACGAATCAGCGAGACTTTCCCGCGATGATCGAGGCACACGCCCTGCACAAGCGCTACGGCCGCCTGCTGGCCGTGGATGGCATCAGTTTCAAGGTCGAGCCCGGCGAGGTGCTCGGCTTCCTCGGCCCCAACGGCGCCGGCAAATCCACCACGATGAAGATGATCGCCGGCTTCCTGGCGCCGAGTTCCGGAACCGCGGCGGTCTGCGGCCATGACGTGCAGTCCGATCCGATGGCTGCGCGCCGGGCCCTGGGCTACCTGCCGGAGGGCGCTCCCGGATACGGCGAAATGAGCCCCGAAGGGTTCCTCGGGTTCGTCGCCGACGTGCGCGGACTGACGGGCGCGCGCCGCAAGCAGCGGATGGATGCGGTGCTCGAGCGACTGTCCCTGCGCGGCGTGCTGCACCAGCCCATCGATACGCTGTCCAAGGGCTTCAAACGTCGCGTCGGCCTGGCGGCCGCGATCCTGCACGACCCGCCGGCCCTGGTGCTGGACGAACCCACCGACGGCCTGGACCCGAACCAGAAGCACGAGGTCCGCGGCCTGATCCGCGAGCTGGCGCGCGAGCGCACCGTGCTGCTGTCCACCCACATCCTCGAGGAAGTGGAGGCGGTCTGCAGCCGCGCGATGATCGTCGCCCGCGGCAAGGTGCTGGCCGACGCCACGCCGGCCGAACTGCTGGCGCGTTCGCGCTACCAGGGTGCGGTGTCGCTGCAGGCCACCGACAGCATCGCGGCACGCGCCGCATTGGACGGCATGCCCGGCGTCAGCGGCTTCCACCAGGACAGCGACGACGGCCGGCTGTACGTGTTCCCGCAGGGCAGCAAGCCGGTGTCGCTGGACGCGGTGGCGGACCGGCTGCGCCAGCGCGGCGTCGCCCACCGCGGCCTGCAGCCCGAACGCGGCCGCCTGGACGAGGTGTTCCGCCGCATCACGATGCCGGAGGCCCAGGCATGAGCGCGCTGGTATCGGTGTTCAAGCGCGAGTTCGCCAGCTATTTCGCCACCCCGCTGGCGGCGGTGTTCCTGGTGATCTTCCTGATGCTGTCGATGGCCTTCACCTTCTACCTCGGCGGTTTCTACGAAGCCGGGCAGGCCGACCTGCAGCCCTTCTTCCGCTTCCATCCCTGGCTCTACCTGCTGCTGGCGCCCGCGGTGGCGATGCGGCTGTGGGCCGAAGAGCGCAAGTCCGGCACGCTGGAGCTGCTGCTGACCCTGCCGCTGGGACTGTGGCAGGCGGTGCTGGGCAAGTTCCTGGCGGCCTGGGCCTTCCTGGGCCTGGCCCTGGCGCTGACCTTCCCGATCTGGGTGACGGTGGCCTGGCTGGGTGATCCCGACCACGGCACGATCGTGGCCGCCTACCTGGGCAGCTGGCTGATGGCCGGCGCCTTCCTGGCGGTGGGCAGCGCGCTGTCGGCGGCGACCCGCAGCCAGGTGGTCGCCTTCATCCTGACCGTGGTGGTGTGCCTGCTGTACCTGCTGGCGGGTTTCCCGATGGCGCTGGACCTGGTGCGCGGCTGGGCGCCGCAGTCCTGGGTGGACGCCTTCGCCGGCCTGAGCTTCCTCACCCACTTCCAGGCCATCAGCCGCGGCGTGCTGGACCTGCGCGACGTGGTGTTCTTCCTGCTCGGCATCGCCGCCTGGCTGGCCGCGACCGTGCTGGTGATCGACCTGAAGAAGGCCGACTGACGATGAAATCCTTCAACCGACGTTCCGCCCATGTGCTCGCGCTGGCCCTGCTGGCGCTGGCCTTCGTCGCCCTGGTGGCGATCTCGTCCTTCGCCCTGCGCGGCGCCCGCGTCGACCTGACCGACAAGCAGCTCTACACGCTGTCGGAAGGCACGCGCAGCATCCTGGGCAAGATCGAGGAACCGATCACGCTGAAGCTGTACTACTCCGAACACGCCACCCGCGACCTGCAGCAGTTCCGCGTCTTCGCCACCCGCGTGCGCGAGCTGCTGGAGGAAATCGCCGCGCGTTCGAAGGGCAAGGTGGTGCTGGAGGTGATCGACCCGGAGCCGTTCTCCGAGGCCGAGGACCAGGCCGCGGCCTACGGCCTGCAGGGCGTGCCGCTGGGCGCCAGCGGCGACAAGCTCTATTTCGGCCTGGTCGGCACCAACAGCACCGACGGCGAAACCACGATGCCCTTCATCCAGCCGGACAAGGAGTCGTTCCTGGAATACGACGTCGCCAAGCTGATCTCCACGCTCAGCGTCGACGTCCGGCCCGTGGTGGCCCTGATCAGCGGCCTGCCGACCGGCCCGAGCATGGACCCGTCGGGCCGGCCCAACCCGGGCTGGGTGGTGGACCGGCAGATCAGCGAGCTGTTCGAGCTGCGCCGCCTGCAGGGCAATCCGACCGACATCGCCGATGACGTCGACCTGCTGATGGTGGTGCACCCCAAGCAGCTGCCGCAGGACACCCTGTACGCGATCGACCAGTTCGTGATGCGCGGCGGCCGCCTGCTGGTCTTCGTCGATCCCGATTCCGAGGTCGACCAGTCCGCCGTGGATCCGCTCGACCCGCTGTCGATCCAGATCCCGCGCGCGTCGGATTTGCCGGCGCTGTTCAAGGCCTGGGGCATCGAATACGACCCGGGCCGCCTGGTGCTGGACGAAGTGCACGCGCTGCAGGTGCAGCCCGACCCGAACGGCCCGCCGGTGCGCCATCTGGCCGTGCTGGGCCTGGGCAAGACCGCACTGAACCAGGAAGACGTGGTGTCGGCTGAACTCGAGAGCCTCAATTTCTCCAGCGCCGGATCGCTGAAGCTGGCCGAGGGCGCCAGCCTGGCGATGGAAGCGCTGGCGCAGAGCTCGGGCGCCTCCGGCACCGCCTCGGTGCAGCGCGTGCGCGAGGCCTCGGCCGATCCCGACCAGCTGCGCGAGGGTTTCCAGCCCGGCGGCCAGCCGCTGGTGCTGGCGGCGCGGTTCAGCGGTCCGCTGGCCTCGGCCTTCCCGGACCGCAGCGGCGACAGGCACCTGGCGCAATCGCAGTCGCCGGCGAACCTGATCGTGGTCGCCGACACCGACGTGCTCACCGACCGGCTGTGGGTGCAGGCGCGCGAATTCATGGGCGAGCCGGTGTACAACCCCTTCGCCAACAACGGCGACTTCGTCTACAACGCGGTCGACAACCTGGTGGGCAACTCCGACCTGATCGCCGTGCGCACCCGCGACGCCGCCGCGCGCCCGTTCGAGCGCGTCACCGCGCTGCGCCGTGGCGCCGAGGAGCGCTACCGCAGCAAGGAGCAGGAGCTGCAGCGCCAGCTCGATGCCCTGGAGCAGGAGCTGACCCGCCTTCAGCAGCCCGGCCCCGAGGGCCAGGCGCAGGCGCTGACGCCGCAGCAGCAGGCCGAGATCCTGCGCTTCCAGGACGAGAAGCTGCGCATGCGCAAGGAACTGCGCGAAGTGCAGCACCGCCTGAACGCCGACATCGAGGCCCTCGGCGCGCGGCTGAAGCTGGTCAACATCCTCGGCATGCCGGCACTGGTGGTGCTGGTGGCGCTGTTCGTCGCCTGGCGCCGCTGGTCGCGCCGGCGCGCGGCGGAGGCCTGAGCCATGCGCTCGCGCTGGCTGGCGGGGGCGGGCCTGGCGACGGTGCTGTTGGCCGCCGGGGCCTGGTGGCTGCTCGAGCGGCCGGTGGCCGGCGACGGCACGGCGGGGTCGGTGCTGCTGCCCGGGCTGGACGCCCGTCTCGAGGCCATCGACCGGTTGCAGGTGCGCGGCGCCGGCGACCAGGTGCTGGTGGAGATCGTGAAAACCGACGGCCGCTGGCGCATGCCGGCGCGGCTGGACTGGCCGGCCAACCAGCGCGAGGTCAGCCGGGCGCTGTTCCGCCTGGCCCAGGCCCGGCGCCTGGAGGCCAAGACCGCCAACCCCGCGCGCCATGCCCGCATCGGCGTCGAGGCGGTCGC
The DNA here is from genome assembly GCA_965650505.1 of uncultured Arenimonas sp. Lineage (GTDB taxonomy): Bacteria > Pseudomonadota > Gammaproteobacteria > Xanthomonadales > Xanthomonadaceae > Arenimonas. The sequence continues at coordinate 4,282 of CBFGOZ010000037.1, read as the reverse complement.
CGCGGCGGATGCCAAGGGCAGCGAGCTGCGCCTGTCGGGCGGCGGCGAACCGCTGCGGCTGACCATCGGCAAGAACCATCCCAGCCTGGGCGGAAGCTACGTGCGGGTCGGCGATGAAGCCCAGGCCTGGCTGCTCGACGTCGACGTGGCGCCCGCGCGCAATCCGGTCGACTGGCTCGACCGCCGCCTGCTCGACCTGCCGCTGGCGCGTATCGCCGAGGTCCGCGTCACGCCCGCGAAGGGCCGGGCCTTCCGCCTGACCCGCGCCGCCGACGACCGCTTCAGCCTCGACGGGCAGCCGTCGGCGGCCCTGGGCAATCCCGACGATGGCAATGCGACCGCCGCCGCGCTGGAACAGCTGGCGCTGGACGATGTCGCGGCCGACGGCGGCAGGTCGGCGACGCAGACGCTGGTGTACGAGAGCGAAGACGGTCTCGTCGTCACGGTCGCAGCCTGGCGCCAGGACGATGGCACCTGGGCCCGGCTGTCGGCGCGGCTGGACGAGGAGCGCGCCGGGCGCTGGCTGGCGCAGCCCGCGCCGGCCGGCCTTGACGCGGCTGCGGGGCCGGAGTCCGGGGAAGGTCCGCCCGCCGCCGCCGACGGCGCCGAGTCGCGCGAAGAACGCCTCGACACCCTGCGCCGCCGCGTCGCGCGCTGGCAGGAACGCTTCGAGGGCCGGCAGTTCCTGCTGCCGCCGCAGCGCGCCGCGAACCTGATGAAGACCCGCGACGACTACCTCGCGGGCACGCGGTGATCCGCGCCGGTCGCACCGCGCGCGGCCTGGCCGCCTTCGGTGCGCTGGCCTGCGCCGCCGCGGTCGGCCTGTCGGCCTATGCCAGCCACGGGCTGCAGGGCGAGGACGCCCGGCGCGCGGGGCTGGCCGCGCTGTTCGCCTTCGGCCATGGCCTGGCCCTGCTGCTGCTCGGATCGCAGGACGCGTCGCGGCTGCGGGTAATCGCATTGATGATGCTGGCGCTGGGCCTGCTGCTGTTCTCCGGCAGCCTGCTGGGCGCGGCGTTGGCCGCGCTGCCGGCGACGCTGGCGCCGGGCGGTGGATTGCTGCTGATGCTCGGCTGGATCATCATCGCCTTCGACGTCCTGCGCCGCTGAGCCCGCCATGCCCCGACATCCCCGCGGCTTCGACCTCGAGGCCGCCACCGAACACCTGCGCCGCCGCGACCGCAAGTTCGGGCGCTGGATCGACCGCATCGGCCCACTCGATGTCGCAGCCGGCTGGCGCCGGCCATTCGATCCCACCGACGCGCTGGCGCGCGCCATCCTCTACCAGCAGCTCTCCGGGAAAGCGGCGGCCACCATCGTCGGCCGGGTCGAGGCGGCCATCGGATCGAAGAAGCTGCATGCCGACACGCTGTCGCGCATAGACGACGCGACGCTGCGCGGCTGCGGCGTCTCGGGCAACAAGACGCTCGCGCTGCGCGACCTGGCCGCCCGCGCGGCGGCCGGCGAGGTGCCCGGCCTGCGCGAGATGGCGACGATGCCGGACGAGCTGATCATCGAACGGCTCACCGCGGTGCGCGGCATCGGCCGCTGGACGGTCGAGATGATGCTGATGTTCAAGCTCGGGCGCCCCGACGTGCTGCCGGTGGACGACCTGGGCGTGCGCAAGGGCGCGCAGCTGCTGGATCGGCTGGACGAGATGCCCCGGCCGAAGGAACTCGCGGAGCGCGGCGGGAAATGGGGTCCTTACCGCACGCTGGCGGGCCTGTACCTGTGGCGGATCGCCGATTTCGTCGCGCCGGACAAGCCGCCGGTCAAACGCTCACAGGATTAGACCGGCACTCACTCCGCCGCGAACCAGCGCCAGTGCCAGGGTTCGTAGACGATGCCGTGCGGGTTGCCGCGCGGGTAGCTCATGTGGAAACCGAACTCGCCGGCGCGGCGGTGCAGCCAGGCGAAGGCGGGCGTGGCTTCGAAACTTTCCTCGGCCGGCGGTTCGCCCGGAGTGCCGATGTCCATCGCGCAGCCGCCGTGGTGTTCGCTGTAGCCGGGCGCCGCGTTCACCGCCAGTATCTGTTCGACGCTCAGGCCGCGCGTGCGTTTCCGCTCGAAGATGCCGAGCTGATAGTCGTGGCTGCGGTAGCCCGAGATCGCCTCGAGCGCGATCTCGTCGGCGCGCGCGGCGGCCTGCATGCGGCGCCAGGCGCGCGCGGCCGGGTCCAGCAGCCACAGCGGCCGGCGGTAGCGGTCGAAGCCGGCGAACTCCAGCCGCAGCGGTTCGGCGACCAGGGGCAGGCCGACCCGCTCGCCGTAGCTTTCGTCCAGGCCCAGGGCGTGCAGGCGGTCGAGCAGGCCGTCCAGCGGCAGCGCGAAGCCCGCACCGGCGCGCTCCTGGGTGGCGCCGAGGGTCTGCAGGGCCTCGGCCAGGCCCGGTTCGTGGTGCAGGCGCGGCACCAGCGCGGTCAGCCGGGGGCCGTCCAGCGCGGCCAGGAAGCGGCCGTCGCGCTTGCGCCGCAGGCCCCATTCGGCGCCGGCCAGGGCGCGGGCATCGGCATTGGCGCGGGCGCGCAGCAGGCGTGCCGGCCAGAGCTCGATGCGTTCGCTGTTGAGCAGATGCCAGTTCAGGGGGCGCATGGGCCCAGCTTAGCGGGCCGGGCCCGGCGCCGGGAAGCGACACCGCGGCACATCCGCCTCAGTCCACGGCGCGACGCAGGATCTCGAGCACGGCCTGCGGATGCGCCAGGCTCAGCAGCCAGACGCGACCGTCGGCATGGGGCAGCACCAGCACCTTCGCCGGATCGGTGACCAGGCAGAAGGCCTTGCGGCGGTCGCGCAGCCGGAAATGGCCGGCGTGGAAGCCGGGCAGGGCGTAGCCATTGGTCTTCAGACGCGGCTTGAGTTCGGTGTGTTCGCGCAGGTCCGCCACCCGCGCCGCGGCCAGGTCGAAGTCGGCCAGCGGCGACTCGCGGGTGTACCAGGCGGCCTTCACCCGCAGGCGCCGGCCGTCGAAGCGGGCCTCGCGCCGCCACAGCGGCAGCACCACGGCCAGCACGCCGACCGCGACGACGCCCTGGATCAACAGCATCAGCGCCGGCGACAGCGCCTCGCTGCGGACCTGCAGGATCACCACGACCGCGACCAGCAATGGCAGCACCGTGCCGAAGCCGACGGCGAACAGCAGGGGCGCTTTGCCCAGCGGCGTCAGGGCGAGGCGGCGGTCCATTTCAGCGTCCCGCCAGCAGAAGCAGGCCGGCGGCCAGGGCGAGCGCGGATGCCACGACCAGGGGCAGGGCGAAGGCCAGGGGACGCTCGCCGCGGCGGCGCTGGATCAGGTGCACGATGTGCAGCATCTTGGTTCTCCAGGGCTCAGGACGGCGTGTCGTCGCCGTTGTCTTCGGCCTTCCGGATCCGGCCGTTCTTGCGCAGGGCGTCCCGCAGCACGTATTCGATCTGCGCGTTCAGCGAACGCAGCTCGTCGTCGGCCCAGCGCTGGATCGCGTCCAGCACCTCGGCGTTGATGCGCAGCGGGTAGGCCTTCTTCTCGGCCATCGTCAGGCCCGCGTGGCCCGCAGCAGGAAGACGATCCCGACGGTGGACGCCAGCATGATCGCCCCTACCGCATACATCGCCATCGAACGCGCCAGCGCTTCGGGCAGCGCGATCAGGCCGATGCCCAGCAGCAGGATCAGGGCGTCGATGACCAGCAGGAACCGGCCGAGCGCGACGCGGGCCCGGTCCGGGTCGCGCGCCGTGGCCAGCGATGCCGGCCGCCACTTGCCCATCAGCAGCGCCAGGCCCAGGACGATGCCGGGCAGGGCGCTGAGGATGCCGATGATGCCGCCGAAGAGCATCTCGTCCATGGCCGGGCCTCAGTAGATCGAGCCGGCGTTGACCACCGGCTGGGTGCCGCGCTCGCCGCACAGCACCACCAGCAGGTTGGACACCATCACCGCCCGACGCTCGGGATCGAGGTCGACCACCTTGCGCGCCGACAGCTGCTCGAGCGCCATCTCGACCATGCTGACCGCGCCTTCGACGATGCGGGTGCGCGCGGCGATGATCGCGCCGGCCTGCTGGCGCTGCAGCATGGCCTGGGCGATCTCCGGCGCGTAGGCGAGGTGGCTGATGCGGGCCTCGGCGACGTTGACGCCGGCCTGGGCCAGGCGCTCCTGGATCTCCTCGGTCAGGTGCTTGGCGATCTCGGCGGCGTGGCTGCGCAGCGCGATCTTGCCGTCCTCGTGCTGGTCGTAGGGATAGCTGGTGGCCATCGCGCGCAGCGCGGCCTCGGACTGGATGTGCACGAAGCTTTCGTAGTCGTCGACGT
>CBFGOZ010000036.1:0-13715 GCA_965650505.1 uncultured Arenimonas sp. | reverse complement strand
CTGGTGACGACCTACAGCTACGACGCCGCCGGCAACATGACCCTGGTTCGCCGCGCCGGCGAACGCGGGGCGGTGGATTCGACCTTCACCTATGACGTCCTGGGCCGCAAGCTGACCCAGGTGGACCCGGACACCGGCACCTGGCGCTACGACTACAACCCCGCCGGCGAGCTGCGCATCCAGACCGACGGCAAGGGCCAGAAGACGTACAGCTTCCACGACGCCCGCGGCCGCATCTACAGCAAGAAGGTCTACACCGCCGCCAGCGTGCTGGAGTCGCAGTACACCTACAACTTCGACACCGCGCCCAACGGCCTGGGGGCGCTGCACAGCGAGGGCGCCACCGGCATCGAGGTGGTGTCCAAGGGCTACGGCTACGATGCCCTGGGCCGTGCCGCCGCCGTTTCGACGGTGATCGACGGCGCCACCTACAACATCGCCAACAGCATCTACGACCCGCTGGGCCGCCTGCTGGAAACGCAGGACGCCACCGGCCGCTGGCTGCGCACCGAGTACACGCCGCACGGCTTCGCCATCCGGCTCTGCGAGGGCACTGGTACCGGTGGCACCCTGTGCACGATCAACGGCGCGAACACCTACCAGCAGACCAATGCGGTGGACGCCCGCGGCAACGTCGTGGAGGAGAAGCGCGGCGCCTTGTTCGTGAAGCGCACCTTTGACATCTACAACGGCCGACTGCTCAGGAACTGCAGCGGCAAGACCGCTTCCAGCGCCGACTGCACGGCGCAGGACGAGACCTACACCTGGGACAACAAGGGCAACCTGCTCACCCGGCAGCGCGGCGCGCTGTACACCGAACATTTCGCCTACGACGCCGCCGACCGGTTGACCAAGGCCTGGTTCTCGAAGATCGGCTCCCTGACCTACGCGACCTCGGCGCCGACGTCGACCACCGCGGCCAATGTCTCCGAGTGGCTGAGCTACGACAAGCTGGGCAACCTGTGCGAGCGCAACTTCGGTGGCCTGGTCGCGGCCTACCATTACGCCGGCCGTGCGGGCTGCGGCACCGGCGGCCTTGCGGGCACCGGAACCACGGCGACCACTGGGGCACACAACCTGGTCGGTTGGTGGCAGTACGGAATCACCCGTGACGCCAACGGCAACCAGAACGGCGCCAGCTACAACAGCGTCAAGGAAAAAGGTTGGGAATATACGGCCCAGAACCAGGCGCGCAGCGTCTGGTTCGGCGCCAGCGAATCCAGCGCCCAGCGCCGCACCCGCTGGTGGTACGGTTCCGACGGCAGCCGCTACAAGCGGGTGGACGACGGCAGCAACAACGGCACGCTGCGGACGGTGCTCAACCTGGGCGGCGTCGAACGCATCAACCAGGGCGGCGCCATCAGCTGGCGGCGGTCGCTGGGCGGCGGGCTGGTCCATACGCTGGCCGGCGCCAGTCCGGTGACCACGCACATCCGCGCCCAGCTGTTCGACCACATCGGCAGCATCGTCGCCATCGCCGACAGCGTCGGCAATGTGATCGAGACCGCCGACCACGCGGCTTTCGGCAACCGCCGCGAATGGGTGAACGGGACTCTGCTTGGCAAGCTGATGCTGCTCACCACCGACCGTGGATTCACCGGCCACGAGCAGGTCGAGAACCTGCAGACGATCCACATGAACGGCCGTATCTACGACCCGGTCCAGGCCCGCTTCCTGCAGGCCGACCCCCTGGTCCAGGACGCCTTCAACCCGCAGAACTGGAACCCGTTCACCTACGTCTACAACAACCCGCTGAAGAACACCGATCCGACCGGAATGTTCAGCATCTCCAAGTTCCTCGGGACGCTGGCTACGGTTTTCCAGATCGCCAGCTACTTCATACCTGCGTTGGCTCCGATCGCGGCAGTGCTCAGTACCTTGGCGAAGTTTGCTGCCGTTGTTACGGCGATCCATACGGGCAACTTGCTTGGCGTCGCAGCGGCATTTATCCCTGGAGTCAATTCAGGCAACGCGGTTTTTGATGCGCTAGGCAACAGCGTAATCGCAGGAGGCCTGTCTGAGGCTATGGGTGGAAAGTTCAAGGACGGCGCGATAGGGTCGTTGAAATCCGCCGCACTTGCCTTCACCTTTCAGGTGATTTCGAGTCATGTCGTTTCAAGTGCGACGGGGGAGAAGTTCCGGAATGGAGCTACCACCGAGGCATCAGAAAATGCGGCCAAGTCCGGAGCGGTCGAGCAGCGAGCGCTCGGCAAGGATGCCTACAAGGACAACTGGGAGCTTGGGTACACTGCGAGCGAGCGAGCCAACAGGGCGCTGCTGGCGGCAGGGGTCTACAGTAGGGGCTTCGACTCTGAGCAGGAGCTTGCCAATTCATGGGGAGACGTGGTGGAGCCGATCTCTGAAGAGCTTGGGACTGAGATCGGCGCACACTTCCGGTATGACCCGCGGTCGGGAAAATACTTTGCGGCTCCCGCTTGGAGCTCAGGAGCGTTTGGGCGGGTGAACTTTGAGGGCTACGGTGGATCCCGCATTGGCAGGCTCTCTGCTGTAATCCACACGCATCCAAGTGGCGTGGGCTCCCCTACGTTTTCTATAGGTGATTACGAACATTCTTATGGTCTCGGTGCGAACGCCTACGTAATTAGTCGCGACTATCGGTACCAGTGGAACTATGATGACTACATCAATGCGGTCCCGACGTTTGAAAATCAGGCGCCGGGGTATCCAAACGGCATCCCTTATGACTACGTCCGAAAGGAATTAACGCGATGAGGTGGGGAATATTGGCCGCGACCCTCCTTGCTTTGGGTGCCGTTGCGTGCGATTCACAAGAGAGGCATGGAATGCAGACCTGCATAGAAACCAGCTTCACTACGGAGCCGGTTTGTCGGAAGCCGCTTTCGGCGGTTCTGGCTACGGGATCAAGTCAGCCGGGTCAGTACGTGGCGCTATCCGGCCACTACGTTCCACTTGGAAAACTAGACATCCCGGTTTCGAACTCTGAAGTAAGTGGGTTTCTGTTCTTGACCAAGGAGCACGCGGATGCTCTTGATCTTTCAAGTGCGGTTACCGTTGGATTGCTAGATCCGACCGTCAGCGCGTCACGAACTGAGCCGTTCCAACGGGTTCTGGCGACCACAGAGGGCTGGCTTGAAATCACCGCGAAACTCCGAGGTCCTGAAGATCGCCCCGCCCACCCATTTTCTACCGCACTTGAGCTTTATGGCGTGGTTGGAGTAACCCAGAAGTCTGCGCTCCGGTTTCGAAAGGATGACGGTAAGTTGGAGTAGTTTGGGGAGTTCGCGCTTCCTTTAGCCAGTTTTTGGCGTGGTCATTTCCAATTGGAAAGCTCAGCGTCGGTTATCCGGCCGTCCCGGTTCGAGTCGACCAGCCTGAACTCACTCGCCAGCGCGTGGTCCGCCGGCACCTCCGCGCGCGTCACCACGCCATCGCCGTTGGCGTCGAGCTGGGCAACGGTGGCGGCGTAGTCGTCGGCGTTGGGGATCGGCGGTTGCACCGACTGAACCGTCACCGGACCGGTAGTGGCTTCGAACTGGACCTCGCTGGTCTGGGTGGTCTGCGCGAACACGGCGGAGGAGATCAGGGCCGCGCTCAGGACTGGAAGGGCGAGATTCTTCATAGGAGTCTCCTTGAATGGTCTGCAGCGGAACCATCGCAAGGGGCACCGTAACCGCCGGTGAATCAAGGACGCGATGATCCGAGGTGCGGCCGGTACGGGCAGATTCGGACAGGGCCATCATGCCCCCTCGTTGCCTGAAACGCGGTCGATGCGTTCAGGCGGGGTTTCGGCTCGCGGAGTCGGTATGCCCCGAAGGCGGTAGAGTCGGGCAAGCCCTCCCGGAACCTGCTATGGACCTCAAGAGCGGTTATCCCTACTGGGCGATCAAGAACGGATTGATGCACGCGTTCCCCCGGCTGGAAGCCGACGCGCAGGCCGACGTGGCGATCGTCGGAGGCGGCATCACCGCCGCGCTGGTGGCCGACGAACTGTGCCGGCATGGCCATTCGGTGATCGTACTGGAGCAACGCGACGTCGCCTGGGGCAGCACCTCGGCCAGCACCGCGCTGCTCCAGTACGAAATCGACACCCATCTGGTGGACCTGGCGGACAAGATCGGCTTGCCGGATGCCGTATTGGCCTATCGTTCCTGCGTGGAGGCCGTCCACGCGCTGGGGCGTCTGGCCCGCCCGTTTCCCGATGCGGGTTTCCAGCGGCAGGACAGTCTCTATCTGGCTTCGCGCGCGGCGCATGTGCGCGCTATCCGTCGTGAATTCGAGGCACGCCTTCACGCCGGGATCGAGGTCGAGTGGCAGGACCGGGCAGCGCTTCAATCGCAGTTCGGCCTGCGGGCGCCGGCCGGCCTGCTGACGCGACCCGCGGCCACCGTCGACCCCTATCGTCTGGCGTATCGGCTGCTGATGCGCGTCCAGAAACGCGGCGGCCAGGTCTGCGACCGCACCCGCGTGCTCGACATCGCCACCTCGTCGCGGCGCGTCGAGCTGCGCACAGAAGCCGGGCCAGTAGTGCGCGCGCGCCGCGTGGTGATCGCTGCGGGCTACGCCTCGCAGGCCTGGTTGCCAAAGGCCGTCGCAAAGAACCGAAGCAGCTATGCCTTCATCTCCGATCCGGTGGACCTGGACCACTTGGGTTTCCTGTCGCGCACCATGGTGTGGGAGTCCGCGCGGCCCTACCTGTATCTGCGCAGCACGACCGACGGCCGCCTGCTGGTCGGCGGCGAGGACGACGGGGTGGACATCCCGACGCGTCGTGACCGGAGGGTGAAGAAGAAGCAGGCGAAGCTGCAGAAGCGGCTGGCCGGCCTGTTCCCGGAGCTTGAACTCACGCCAGCCTTCGCATGGGCCGGCACGTTCGCGGAAACCGCCGATGGCCTTCCGTATTTCGGACCGCACCCGGCGCACGGGCCGCGCGTTCTGTTCGCGCTGGCCTATGGCGGCAACGGCATCACCTACAGTCTGCTGGGGGCGGGCCTGCTTCGCGCCCGCATCGAGTCGCGGACGCATCCGCTGGCCGGGCTGTTTTCGTTCGGTCGAAGTGGTTAGTGGACGACGGATCGGAAAGTTTTGTGGCCCCATGAAAAAAATGCCCCGGCGCGAGCCGGGGCATCGAGTCAGGCGCTGGTGCTTAGCGGCCGTTGTTCTGGCCCGCACGTTCCTTGTCCTGGCCGGGCATGTCCTTGCCGCCTTCCTTGCGGGCATCATCCTGGCGATCGGGATTGGCGCCGCCCTTGCGATCGGCGTCCTTCTGGCCCGGCTGGGTCTGCGCGCTCTTGTCCTGCTGGCCCGGGGCATTCTTGCCGGGGGAATTCTGCGCATTCTTGTCCTGCGGGTTGCTCTGGTTGGTGTGGTTGTTGGTCATCTTGGAGTTCTCCGTTGGGGGGGGTGTCGGAAATCTCCCGACAGGCACGGTGTTGCAATGTCCGTGCCACGCCGGCCGGGATCGCCAGCGGCTACTGCCGCCGGAACCATTTTCTCCGCACCGGGTTCTCCGCCGGGGGGCGGCCGCCTTACCATGGACGGATGCACCGCCTGCTGATCGCCGACGACCATCCGCTCTACCGCCTGGCGCTGACCCAGGCCGTGCGCGGCGTGCTGCCGGAGGCCGTGATCGCCGAGGCCGAGGACATGCCGGGGGTGCATGCCGCGCTCGCGGCCCATCCCGACACCGATCTGGTGCTGCTGGACCTGCACATGCCCGGCAGCCACGGCCTGATGGGTCTGGCCTCGCTGCGCGCCGAACATCCCGGCGTGGCGGTGGCGATGATCTCGGCGCACGAGGATCCGGTGACCGTCCGTCGCGCCCTGGCCTACGGCGCCGCGGGCTATCTGACCAAACGCGCCGACCTGGCCGAATTGCAGGCCGGCCTGCGCGCCGTGCTCGCCTGCGAGGAATGGCTGCCGCCCGCGCTGCGCGAGCCGGTGGCCCGCGCGGTGGCCGACCCCGGCGACCGCGAGACGGCCGCGAAGCTCGCCAGCCTCAGCCCGCAGCAGTTCAAGGTGCTCACGCGCGTCGCGGAAGGGCGGCTCAACAAGCAGATCGCCGACGAGCTCGGCATCCAGGAGCGCACGGTGAAGGCGCACATGAGCGCCATCTTCGAGAAGCTAGGCGTGCGCAACCGCACCCAGGCCGGCGTGCTGCTGGGCGCCCTGGCCCTGGCCGATCCGGCGCGCGAGGCCTGAGTCAGCGCCAGAAGGGGATCACGTAGGGCTTGGGCGGGGGCTCGCCGTCCTTGCGGTCGCCGCGTGGCGTCCGCTGCACGGTCAGCTCGTGCCGCCCGAGTTCCAGGCCGTGGACCGGAATCATCGCGACCATGCCGCGCTGCCCGGTGGCGACGTCTTCGCCCGCGTCGAAATGGATGTCCAGGGGCTGGCCGTCCAGCGTGACCGCGTGCATGGCCTCCAGGCAGTCCAGGCGTTCGCGCTGCGCGCCGTCGCCGGTCGCCGCCAGCGCCTGCGGGCAGCGCAGCCGCATCGCTTCGTTATGGCGCGCGGGCACGTAGGGCACGAACAGCCGCAGGTAGTTGCCGCGCACCACCGGGTCGGGGATGTGCGGGATCGGCGCCAGGCGCGCCGCGGTGCCGCGCTGGCTGGCGTAGTGCTGCGGCAGCACGGTGTCGGTGGCGGACTGCACGTCGTCCGGCAGGCCGGCGAAATCGCCGACGCTCCAGCCCAGCCGTTCGCCCAGCGCCTGCGACAGGACGAGGCTGAGCACCGCCAGCATCACCGCCCCGATGATGGTCGCGGTGCGGCGGTTGCCCTCGTTGCTGCTGAACAGCGTGATCAGCGGATTGTTCGCGCGGTCGAAGCCGAGCCAGGCGTAGAAGCGGAAGAAGCCGCGCAGCCAGCGGCCGCCGCGACTGTCGGCCGGCATCCGGTCGCCCCTGGCCCGGTCCCAGTACACCAGCACGCCGAAGGCGATGAACATCAGGGCCGCCAGGGCGGCCGAGACCTTCAGCGCATCGATGCCATCGCCACCCAGCGTTTCGTAGAGCCAGATGGCGGCCATCATCGCGCCCACCAGCACCATCGGCATCAGCATCAGCATCGCCATGCCGAAGCCCAGCCCGAAGACAACGCTGGCGCGGTTGTCCGCGCGTTCGATCAGGGTGCCGACGTCGCCGGCCAGTTCGCGGCTGGTCTGCAGGTAGTGCGGACCGAGCCGGGCCTTCATGCGGTCCCAGCGGAATCCTTCCGGATAGACCGAGTCCAGGCCGACCAGGGCCACCCAGTAACCGCGCAGGCACAGGTGCACGATGAAGGTCGCGATCAGGGTCAGCAGCGAGAACTTGACGTAGATCCAGAGCGAGGGCGTCAGCGCCGCGACCGCGAAGTTGCTGGCGTTGTAGAAACCGAACAGCAGCCTGTCGGCCTGGGCGGGCAGCTGCATCAGGCCGAACACGGTGGCGCCGGACACCAGGAGCTCCATTTCCCAGGTCGGGGTCGTGCGTCCCGGCAGGTGGGATTTCGGGCTGTCGGCCGTTTCGGGCTGGTCCATGGCGCGCTCCGTGGCAAGGCCGCCAGCGTCGCAGATCGGCCGGGTCGGCCACAAGCGGCCGATGTTAGAATCGCCGCGCAAACACAGGGGAAAATCCGGGATGAAGAAGCTGTTGATCGGCCTGGTGCTGGTGATCGCCGCGGCCGTGGTCTACAAGGAAATGGGGAAGGGCGGGGTGCCCGTGCTGCGCCAGATCGGCGGCGAGATGGTCAATCCTTATCCGCCGGGTTCGTCGCTGCACGCGCAGCAGCAGGAGTTCGTCGACCGCTTCAACGCCGACCCGGCGCTGCGCGAGCGTTTCGCCGGCACCTTCTCCAGCAAGGGCCTGTATGCGGAGGTGAAGTTCGCCCTGGGCCGCGGCGCGCAGTCGCTGGACGGCCCGTCCCTGGTGAAGGTGACCCGGGCGATGGCGGCGATGATCCCGCGCCTGCCGCAGAAGAGCTGCGCCAAGCTGATCCGCCCGCGCGACGACTTCGACCGCGAGCTGGGCGACGACATGCAGTCGGCGCTCGAGCGCCTGCCGCCGGTGCACCACCGCAACCTGTGGGACTTCTACCTGCGGGCGCTGAAGGCGGAGGTCAGCAATGCCCCGATCATCCCCGTGGACACGGTGAAGCGCGACCGCGCCCTGCAGCACCTGGGCGAGAAATTCCAGGGGCCCTTCGGCCAGCGCATGGCCGGCGTGCTGCAGAACCCGTCCGCCGCCAGCGACGAGGACGCCTGCTGGGCGATCAACGCCTTCACGCACAATTCGACCCAGCTCGACCCGGAAAGCGCCGAGGCGATGTCGCGCCTGATCTGGTCGGGCGGCCAGTAGGGCCATGCGCCGGGCCGGGACCGCGCTGGTCTTCGCCCTGGGCATGGCCTGGGCCAGCCCGATGAGCCTGGCCGGGCTGCTGGCCGGCCTGGCGGCGCTGCCCTTCGGCGCCCGGGTCCGGGTTTCGGACGCGGCCCTGGTCTTCCATCGTTATCCCTGGGGTCCGGGCGGCGCCCTGACCCTGGGCAATGTGATCCTGCATACCGGTGCCTCGCTGGACGAGAACACGGTCACCTACGCCTGTGCGGCCCGCGGCGGCCGCGATGAATGCGTGCGCCTGGGCGACCACGAGCGCGCCCATGTCTACCAGGCCCTGGTGCTGGGCCCGCTGTTCCTGCCCCTGTATTTCGCCTGCGGCGGCATCAGCCACCGCAACCGCTTCGAGCAGGCCGCCGACCGCTACGCCCTGACCGGCCGGGGCTGGTGGCCCTGGGCCCGGGCCGTTTGACCGGACGCAAGGCAGCGTGATGGCCGGGTGATAAACTGCGGCCACTCCCGAAACCCCCAGGTGCCGCCATGTTGGCCCTCGACTTCCCCGGCAGCGACAAGCTCATCGCCATGATCAACGCGGCGGTGACCGGCGACTGCCAGCGCCAGACCACCGACTGCATCCGCAACGGCCTGTCCGAGCTGATCCGCAGCCGCGCCATCACCCTGCCGGCCTGCGTGCTCGAACCCGTGGCCGACCACTACGCCCGCCGCGAGCTCTACCGCTGCGAGCTCACCGGCTTCAGCGTCGTCGCGATGACCTGGGGCCCGGGGCAGGGCACCGCCATCCACGACCATTCCGGCGTCTGGTGCGTCGAGGGCATCGTCGATGGCCAGCTGGAAATCACCCAGTACGACCTGCGCGGCCGCGACGGCGACCGGTTCCAGTTCGAACCCGTGGGCACGACGCTCGCCGGCGCCGGTTCCGCCGGCAGCCTGATCCCGCCGCACGAGTACCACACCATCCGCAATCCCAGCGCCACCGCCATCGCGGTGTCCCTGCACATCTACAAGCAGGCCCTGACCTGCTGCGCGCACTTCCACCCCGCGGGCGACGGCTGGTACACCAAGGCCGACCGCCAGTTGGGGCTGGACGAAGCGGCCTGAGCTATAATCGCGGCGCCAACGTGCCGGTGTGGCGGAATGGTAGACGCGGGGGACTCAAAATCCCTTGGCAGCGATGTCGTGTAGGTTCGAGTCCTATCACCGGTACCAAAAACCCGCTCGCGCGGGTTTTTGTTTTTCCGGCGCATGGATCCGCATCTAAGGGCCGCTACAGCTTCCCCAGGAACCCGCCGATGGCGGCCCCGAAGCGCTCGATGTCGACCAGGAAGGCGTCGTGCCCCTGCGGCGAAGGCAGCGGCACGAACTCGGCCTCGGCGCCGCCGGCGCGCAGGCCTTCCGCGATCTGCTCCTGCTGCTGCAGCGGGAACAGGATGTCGGTATGCACGCCGACCGACAGCGAGCGCTCGACCTTGATCGCCGCCAGGCCCTTCATCACGTCGCCGCCGCCGTATTCGGCCACGTCGAACCAGTCCATCGAACGGCCCAGGTAGAGGTAGCAGTTGGGGTCGAAGCTGCGCACGAAGCGCTGGGCGTGGCCTTCGAGGTAGCGTTCGACCTCGAACTCCTGGCCGAAGGGGTCGTCCTCGCGGCATTCGCTGTCGAGCCGGACGCGGCCGAAACGGCCGTCCCATTCCATCGCCGACCGGTAGGTCACCACGCCGAGCTTGCGGGCGATGCGCATGCCGATGTCGGGATAGTGCGCGTCGTCGTAGCGGCCGTGGTTCCAGTTCGGGTCCAGCCGGATCGCCTCGCGCTGCAGCGAGCGGATCGCGATCGAGAACGGCAGCGCCTGGGCGCTGCCCGAGACGTTGATGTGCGCCCGCGCCGAGCCCGGGTGCAGCAGCAGGTAGGCCAGCGCGGTCATGCCGCCCATCGAATTGCCGATCACGCAGGCCAGGCGGTCGATGCCCAGCGATTGCACGACCACGTGGGCCGCGCGCGCGCCGTCCTCGATCGACAGGTCGGGGTACTCCAGGCGGTAGGGTTCGCCGGTGGCCGGATTGACCGAGGCCGCGCCGGTGGAGCCCTTGCAGCTGCCCAGCGAGTTCACGCAGACCACGAACCAGCGGTTCGTATCGATGGCCTTGCCGGGGCCGAGCATGCCTTCCCACCACCCGGGCTCCGGGTTGCCGGCGTTCGACGCGGCGTGCGCGTTCGGCGACAGGCCCGTCAGGATCAGGATCGCGTTGTCGCGGGCGGCGTTGAGTTCGCCCCAGGTCTCGTAGGCCATCCGGGCGCCGTGCAGCTCGCCGCCCCGCTTGAAGGGGAAAGGCGAGGGCAGGGCGACGAAGCGCGTACCGGGAGGGATGGTTTCGGTCATGGATGCACCCGGTCGATGGCCAGGGTGACCTGGGCGCCGTCGCGCACGTCGATCACCCGGGCTTCGGCTTCGAGGTCGCCGGCGGCCGCGGCGGCGTCGCCGGATTTCGAGATGCGCGCCATCAGCCGCACCTGCGCCTGCATCGACAGCTTCTGCGCCGGCATCAGGCCGTCGGCATCGGACAGCCCGAGGGTGATCGGGAAATCCCTGGCCGGCAGCCGCTTCACCGCCACCGGCAGCCCGGCGCCGTCGGGCGTGCGCGCGAACACGAACAGCGTGTCGGTGTCGGCCAGCTGGGCGGCCAGCGCCGGCGCCAGTTCGACCGTTACTTCGATCGTCGGGCCGGTGGCTTCGGTGGGCGCCTCGTCCAGCGGCGGCAGGCCGGCCTGCTCGCGCGCCATCGCCAGCTGCGGGCGCAGCGCGCCCGCCGTGCGTGCATCAAGCAGGGGCAGCAGCCGGCCCCAGAGTTCGGCGGCTTCGGCCGGTTTTTCCGCCTGCAGGCGCTGGGCGCCGAGGTAGAACAGGCCCCGCTGGTGGGTGGGCTGGCCGGCGACCACTTTTTCCAGCATCGCCACGGCTTCGGGTGGGAAGCGGCCGTCGGGCGCGGCGCGCATCATCGCGTCGGCGTATTCGACCATCAGGTCGGGCTCGTCCGGCAGCAAGGCGTGGGCCCTGGCGAACGCGTCGCGGGCCTCGGGCCACTTCTGCTGGGCCATGCGGCTGCGGCCCAGCAGCACCCAGCCTTCCACGCTGGCGGGCTCGTCTGCGAGCCGGCGTTCGAGCTGGGCGATGGCGTCGTCCAGGGTCTTGGGAGCCTCTACGTTCCGGGGATCCAGCGCGTCCGGCGTCCCCAGCAGGGCATAAACGCCCAGCGCGCCCAGGGGCAGGGCCAGCACCAGGGCCAGGGCGCTGCGCCGTGCGTCGCGCCACAGCGGCGGCAGCACGAAGGCCAGGGCCAGGGCGCAGAGCAGCAGGGCGCCTGTCAGGAAAACGGCCATCACCACTCCTGCTCGTTTTCGTCGGGGGTGGCGGCCGGCGCGGCAGCGGCGCGCCGGCGCACCACCACCACGACCACCGCGGCGCCGATCGCCAGCATCAGCGCCGGCCCGAACCACAGCAGCCAGGTCGCCGGCCGCACCGGCGGGTTGTACAGCACGAAGTCGCTGTAGCGCGCGACCAGGTAGTCCTTGATCTCCTGGTCGGTCTTGCCCTCGCGCATCAGGGCCAGCACCTGCAGGCGCAGGTCGTGCGCGATCTGGGCGTTGGAGTCGGCCAGGGACTGGTTCTGGCACATCACGCAGCGCAGTTCGGCGCTGAGCTCGCGGAAACGCGCCTCTTCGGCGGCGTCGGTGAACCGGATCGGCTCCATCGCGCCGACCGCGGCGGAGAACAGCAAGGCCAGGACCAGCAGCAGGCGCTTCACTGAAGCTTCTCCAGTTCCGGCAGCAGCTGGTCGCGCACGACTTCGTCGGTCATCGGGCCGATGAACTTCCAGCGCACGATGCCCTGCGCGTCCACCAGGAAGGATTCCGGTGCGCCGTAGATGCCCCAGTCGAAGGCCGCGCGGCCGTCCTGGTCGGCGATGATCATCGCGTAGGGGTTGCCGAACTGCTCAAGCCAGCGTTGCGCATCCTCCGGCTCGTCCTTGTAGTCGTAGCCGATCACCTTGATGCGGCCGCTCTTGGCCAGTTCGGTGATCACCGGATGTTCGTCGCGGCAGGCCGGGCACCAGCTGCCCCAGACGTTGAGCAGGTAGGGTTCGCCGCGAAGGTCGGCGTTGGTGACCAGGCGCGAGGGCTCGCCCAGAACCGGCAGCGAAAACGCCGGCGCCGGCTTGCCGATCAGCGGCGACGGGATGGCGCTGGTGTCCTTGCCCGAATTCATCAGCACGCCCACGCCCAGCAGCAGGGCCAGCGCGGCGAAGGCGATCAGCGGCAGCAGGCGCTTGATCATGCGGCGGCTCCGGCGACCGGGCGGCGGAAGCGCTTGTCGAAGGCCACGATGAAGCCGCCCAGCGCCATGAAGAGCGATCCCAGCCAGATCAGCCGGATGAAGGGCTTCACGTACAGGCGCAGGGCCCAGGTGCCGTCCTGGTCCAGCGGCTCGCCCAGCGCCACGTAAAGGTCGCGGCTCAGGCCGCCGTCGAGCGCGGCCTCGGTCATCACCTGGCCGCCGCTGGTGTAGGCGCGTTTTTCCGGATGCAGCACCGCCAACTGGCGGCTTTCGCGGCTGACCACGACGGTGCCGCGGTCGGCCAGGTAGTTCGGGCCGGGGTGCTTTTCCACGCCCTGGAACAGGAAGTCGTGGCCGCGCAGTTCGAAGCTCTGGCCCGGCCTGGCGGCGACGTCCTTCTCGATGCTGGTGCTTTCGGTCAGGAAAACGCCGGCCACGAACACCGCGATGCCGGCGTGCGCCAGCACCATGCCGACCATCTCGGCGGTGAAGCGGCTGCCGCTGGAGCGCAGGCGCGACCAGACGAAACGCGCCGTGCCCGCGAGCACCCACACCGCGCCGCCGATGCCGAAGGCGGTCTTGGCCGTGCCTTGCGGCCAGGCGAAGAAGGTGATGATGCCGGCGACCACGGCCAGCACCGCCCAGGGCGCCAGCCAGCGCAGCGGCCGGCCGATGTCCTCGCGCTGCCAGCGGGTCAGCGGGCCGAACGGCACCAGGGCCACCAGCGGCGCCATCAGCAGGATGAACAGCAGTCCGAAATAGGGCGGGCCGACCGAGATCTTGCCCAGGTCCAGGGCCTCGGCCAGCAGCGGGTACAGCGTGCCCAGCAGGATCATCGCCGCGGCGGCGGTGAGCAGCAGGTTGTTGGCCAGCAGGAAGGTCTCGCGCGAGGACGCGGCGAAGGGCTGGCCGGTCTCCATCTTCGGCGCGCGCAGGGCGTACAGCAGCAGCGAACCTCCGATCACGATGACCAGGAAGGCGAGGATGAACATGCCGCGCTCGGGATCCGAGGCGAAGGCGTGCACGCTGGTCAGCACGCCCGAGCGCACCAGGAAGGTGCCCAGCAGCGACAGCGA
>CBFGOZ010000035.1:0-13881 GCA_965650505.1 uncultured Arenimonas sp. | reverse complement strand
AGGCCGCCGTAGTTCACCACCAGGGTCGGCGTGTTGCGCACGTCGGTCTGGCGCCAAAGCTCCATCACGTCGCGGTACAGCGGCGCGACCGGGATGTTGTGCTCCACGCCGGTGACGCCGTCCACGATCATGGTCAGGTTGTGCTGGAAGGTGCTGCCGCCTTCCTCGACCACCAGCATGCCCAGCTCGCGTGCGGCCTGGTTGATCTGCTGGCGCTGGTCGCGCCTGGGCTGGTTGTACGACTTGACCGAGAAGGCGCCATTGGCCTTCATGCGCCGCAGGTGCCCGCGGGCGTCGTCGAGCGAGTTCACCACCGCCTTGAAGTCGCCGTCGGCGCCGTAAAGGATGGTGCCGGTCGAGAACACGCGCGGACCGACCATGCGCCCGGCCTTCACCAGCTCCGACTGCGAGAACACGAACTCGGTGGTGGCCGACGGGTCGTGCATGGTGGTGATGCCGAAGGCCAGGTTGGCGTGGTAGGCCCAATTCTGCTGCGGCACGACACCCTGGCCGAAGTGCGCCGCGTGGGCGTGCGCATCCACGATGCCCGGGAACACGGTCTTGCCCGCCACGTCGATCTCGCGCGCGCCGGCCGGGATGGCGACCTCGCCGCGGCTGCCGACCGCGACGATGCGTTCGCCGCGCACCAGCACCACGCCGTCCTCGATCACTTCCTGCGTGTTCTCGGCATCGCGCATCGTCACCACGCGGCCGCCGACCAGGGCGAAGGTGTCGGCCGGGCGGTCGGTGGGCAGGCGCAGGCCCACCGGGATGCCGGCGTCGGCCTTGGCGGCGCCCAGGGCGCGGCTGTGGTAGCGGTCGCCCACCATCCAGTGCAGCGACTTCGAATCGGCGCCCCAGTGCAGGTAGCTGCCCATGTCGGTGCCCAGCGCGGTCACCGGCACGGCCTTGGTGTCCTTGCTCAGCTCGATGGATCCGCCGGTGACCGGCAGCGGCGCCACGTAGCCGTTGAACAGCTCGGTGAAGGCCACCGACTTGCCGTCCGGGCTCACCGACACGTGGTCGACGTACTTGAGGTTGAACACCTCGCGCGGGCGCTCGCCGGCCAGGCCGACGCTCATCAGCTTCTTCTCCAGGCCGCCCCCGGTGAGGTAGAACACCCGCTGGCCGTCGGCCGAGAACTGCGGCTCGGCGCCGTTGGTCGCCACCTGCACCGGCTCGCCGCCCGCGGCCGGCATCACGAACACGCCGCGGGTGCCGCTCCACAGGCTGCCGGTGAGGCCGCTGCCGCCCTGGCGGGCGTAGACCACGCGCGTGCCGTCGGGCGAATAGCGCGGGCCGTAGTAGAAGCCCGGCTGGGTGGTCAACGCGCGCGACTGGCCGCTGGCCAGGTCCAGTTCGCGGATCGCGCCCATCTTCTGGTCCGACCACACGGTGTAAAGGAGCTTGCGGCCGTCGGGGCTGAAGCTGGGCTGGTATTCGAAGTTCGCGGCGTCGCCGGTCAGGCGGCGCGGCTCGCCGTTGGGAAGCGCGCGGGTCCACAGCTGGCCGACCGCGTGGAAGACCAGGGTCTTGCCGTCCGGGCTGGTGGCCACGTCTCGGATCATCTTCGGCGCGAAGCTGTCGCCCTCCAGCGTCTGGTCGAAGCGCAGGGCCGGCAGCACCGTCTGCGAGACCTCGGCGGTGAAGGGGATGCCGCGGGGCGTGCCGCTGGCGATGTCGACGTTCCAGAGCTTGCCCTGGGCCCAGATCACCACGGCCTTCGAGTCCGGCGTCCAGTCGAAGTTCGGGTAGGGCCCGAAGATCGCCCAGGCCTCCTGCTGGTCGTGCGACAGGCCGTCCCAGACCGGGCGCACGTGGCCCGAGGCCAGGTCGAGCACGTGCAGCACCGACTTGTCGCGCACGCGCTTGACGAAGGCCAGCGACTTGCCGTCCGGGGAGGGCTGCGGCCGCACCGCGCCGCCGGCGCTGGAAACCACGTTCTCGATCTCGCCGGTCTCGCGGTCGAGCCGGCGGATCGCGTAGATCAGGCCGTGCACGTTGCGGTTGTAGTCGAAGGCGCCGCCGGGGCTCATGTCCTCGGAGAAATAGACGTAGCGGCCGTCCGGCGAGACCGCCGGTTCGCCCTGGTCCTGCTGGTCGTTCTTGCGCTTGGTCAGCTGCAGGCCGGCGCCGCCGCTGCGGTGGTACATCCACAGCTCGCCCGCGCCCAGCGAGCGGCCCGAGGTGAAGTGCTTGCGACCGACCAGGTACTGGCCGTCCGGCGTCCACCAGGGATTGTTGAGCAGGCGGAAATCCTCCTTGCTCACCGCGGTCGCGCCGCTGCCGTCCACGCCCATGCGCCAGAGGTTGTTGCCGCCGCCGCGGTCGGAGGTGAAGGCGATTTCCTTGCCGTCCGGCGAGAACCGCGGCTGCACGTCCCAGGCCGCGCCGCTGCTGATGCGCCGCGCCTGGCCGCCGTCGGCCGGCAGCAGGTACAGGTCGCCGAGCATCGAGAACACGATCTGTTTGCCGTCCGGGCTCAGGTCCAGGTCCAGCCACGTGCCCTCGTCGGTGGAAAAACTTACACGCTTGCCTTTGGCATGGGCGCCGTTGACGTCCCACTTGGGAGGATCGGCGGCGAAGGCGCCGGCGCTGAGGCAGGCGGCGAGGGCAAGGGCGAGCGGACGCGGCGACATGGCGACTCCAGACAGAAGGGACCGGCGGATGCTAGGCGAAATGCCCGATCTTCCCTGTAGGCCGAAGGTCATGGCGGGGTGAAAGCGTGAGCCGCTTGGCGGAATACAAACCCTAGGCGGGACAATCGCTTGCGGTCGCGCCCCGGGTGCCGGACAGTAGCGGCATGCCGCCGTCCTTCACGCCCTGGATCCGAGCCGCCACGTTGCTGGCGGCCGCAGGCGCCTGCGCGCCCGCCGAGGCGTCGATGCCGGGCGTGCACGTGGCCGAACATCTGCTGTGGTTCGTGGTGGGCGCGGCTACCGCTGTCGCGCTGGTGATGGTGTTGTCCTCGCGCATCCTGCGCGAGCGGGTGGCGCCCCGTTCGTCCTGGCTGCCCTACGCTGTCACCGCGTTCGTGCTGCTGGCCCTTGCGGGGCTGCTGTTGTGGTTCTCGCCCTGGCTGGGCGTAGTGCTGGCCGCGGCCGTGTTGGCCTGGGGCCTGTGGCTCGTGGACCACATGGCGCGGCGCATGCGCCGACTGCTGGACGAGCGCGACCACGCCCGCGCCGAAGCCAAACGCGCGAAGCAGGATTCCGAACGCGACCCGCTGACCGGCGCGCTCAACCGCGGCGCCTGGCACAAGCGCCTGGAGCAGCTGACCGAAAACCATCGCGAAGACAACGGCCAGGCCAAGCCGGTGTCGGTGCTGTTCTTCGACATCGACCTGTTCAAGCTGATCAACGACAGCCTGGGCCACGGCGTCGGCGACGACTGCCTGAAGGCGGTGGCGCGCACGGTCGGCGAGGAGCTGCGCGGCGGCGACGTGCTGGGCCGGGTCGGCGGCGAGGAATTCGCGGTGGTGCTGCCGGGCGCGCGCCGCATCCATGCGATCGCGGTCGCCGAACGCATCCGCACCGCCGTGCAGTCGCGCTGCCACACCGTGGGCGAGGAAGTGGTGGAGCTGACGGTCAGCATCGGCGCTGCCGAGTACCTGGGCGCCGACGAGAACCTGGAGGCCCTGATCGAACGTGCCGACCGGGCGATGTACAACGCCAAGGGCTCCGGCCGGAACATGGTGGTCGCCGACCCCGCGGTGCCGTCCACCGCGAACTGAGTCAGATCCGCGAGGCGGCCACCGGCAGGGCTTCCAGGGCGCGCATCGCCGGGTCACGCAGCAGGGCCGGATCGTCCAGCACCGCGACCGCGAAGTCGAAGGCGTCGTCGCCCCAGAACAGCTCGCCGTCGACCGCCAGGGTCGGCACCCCGAACAGTCCTGCCGCGCTCGCGGCCTCGAAGTTCGCCTTCAGCCGGGCCTTCACCGCCGGCGCGGCGATCGCGGCCGCCACGTCGCCCACGCCCAGCGACGCCGCCAGCGGCGCCAGGGCCTCGGCGCTGTCGCCGGCACGGCCGTCGCGCCAGATCCAGTCGAAGATCGCCGTGATCGCGTCCGGCCGTGCGTCCAGCGCCAGGCAGAGCCGCAGCGCCGCCAGCGGGTTGAAGGGATGCGCGGGCGGGAAACGCATCGGCAGCCCGCGTTCGCGCGCCCGCCACAGCACGTGCCGGTAGGTGAACAGCCGCTTGGCGGGGATCTCCGCGGGACCCTTCTGCCCGACCTGGTCGAGCACGCCGGCGAACAGCACCGGCCGGAACTCGACCGGGTGCCGTGCCGCCAGCGCGCGCACCTTCGGCCACTGCAGGTAGGCGAAGGGGGAGATGAAGTCGAAGTACCAGTGCACCGTGGCCATGGGGCGACGATAGCGGCTGCGGGGCCGGGCGACGAGGGCGGATTCGGACAATCGGGCCGCTCCCGCCCCCTCTCCCCGGCAAGGGGAGAGGGGGGCGGTGCCTCAGCGTCCCGGATAGGCGCGCGGCAGCGCACCTTCGGGCGCCTGGTAGCGTTCGAACAGCTCCGTCTGCCGCGAGCGCATGCCCGCTGCCCGTCCGCCGAACCAGACCTGCTCGGCGTAGGTGTTGACCTCCAGCGGGTCGCCGCTCCACAGCACCAGGTCGGCGGCCTGGCCGACCTCGATGCGCCCGCGCTGGCCCGACAGCCCGAACACCTGCGCCGGCACCGCGGTCAGCCCGGCCAGGCCGGCCTCCCAGGGCAGGCCGTGGGCGACGGCATTGCCGGCCAGCTGGCGGATCTTGCGCGCGTTGTGGGTGGCGTCGCCGCCCTGCGAGAAGCCCACCAGCACGCCGGCGCGGTGCAGGCGCGCGGCGTTCTCCAGGCTCGAGCCCAGGGCATCGAAGCTCGAGGGCAGGTTGGCCAGCGCGTCCAGCAGCACCGGCGCGTTCGCCGCCTTCAGCTCGGCGGCCACGCGCCAGGCTTCGGCGCCGCCGACGATCACCGGCCGCATGCCGTGTTTTTTCGCGAAGGCCAGGGCCTGGCGGATGTCGGCCGCGCGGTCGACGTGGAAGACCACGCGGCCGCCGGCCAGGTAGCCCGACAGCGCCGCGCGCCCGGCCCGCGTCAGTAGCTCGCCGCTGCCGGCGCGCGCTTCCGACACCGCCTGTTCCAGCAGCATCCACTGACCCGCGCGGCTGCCGCCCGACAGCGGCGAGGCGCCGCCGCCCAGGTTCACGAACAGGCTGCGGCTGCCGGGCAGGGCGGCGTCGTAGCGGCCGTCGAGCAGCACCGCGCTGCCCTGGCCTGCAACGAAGCTGCCGCCGGGCAGGCTGCCGGGCGACAGCACGGTGTGGGTGATGCCTTCGACGCGGCTGACGGCGATCGCGGCCGAGTGGGGGTTGAAGGCCACGTCCACGTCGAACTCGGGGCGCCAGACCACGTGGTCGGCAGCGGGTACCATCGCGCCCAGCGCCAGGTTGGCGTCGACGGTGGCGGCTTCGCCCGACACCTCCTCGATGCCCAGGCCGGTGAGCCCACCGAACAGGCCCGGCGTCAGCGGCCGGCCCCTGGCGTCGACCACGGTGGCGCCGGCGGGCGCGGCGAGGTCGGGCGCGACGGCGCGCACCACGCCGCCCTGCACCAGCACGTCGTGGTCCTTGAGCGTGCCGCGGGCGCCGGCGGTGTGCACCGTGGCGTTCGTGACCAGCAGGTCCTGCGCGGCGGCCGGCACGGACGCGGCGAGCAGGAGGGACAGGATCAGCAGGCGCTTCACGGCGACACCTCCTGGCCGAGCATGAAGTCGGTGACCGGCTGCCTCGCCTTGTCGCCGCGGTCGTAGAGCAGGGCGCCGTCCACCCAGACCTTCTCGGCCTTGGCATAGACGCTGAAGGGATTGCCGTTCCACAGCACCACGTCGGCCATCTTTCCTTCCTGCAGCGAGCCGGTCTGCGCATCGATGCCGATGGCCTTCGCGGCGTTGCTGGTCAGCCAGCGGATCGCGCGCTCCGGCGGCAGCGACAGCCCGGCGCGTTCGCCGCGGGCCATCACCTTGGCGGCCTCCTGGTTCAGGCGCTGGATGCCCTCGCTGGAATCGGAGTGCACGATCGCGCAGCCGTTCTCGGGCCGGTCGACCAGGGCGATGTTTTCCTGGATGCCGTCGTAGGCCTCCATCTTGAAGCCCCACCAGTCGGCCCAGAGCGCGCCGCAGACGCCTTCCTGCGCCAGCCGGTCGGCCAGCTTGTAGGCCTCGACGCCGTGGTGGAAGGCGGCGACCTTGAAGCCGAATTCCTCGGCCAGGTCCAGCATCAGCGCCATTTCGTCGGCGCGATAGCAGTGGATCTGCACGGTGATCTCGCCGCGCAGCACGCCGGCCAGGGTGTCCATGCGCAGGTCGCGCGCGGGCGGTTCGCCGCCGCCCTTCTTCTTGTCCTTGCCGGCCTCGTACTTGTCCCAGGCGGCGCGGTATTTCTGCGCTTCGTAGAAGGCGGCGCGGTAGCCGGCCAGGTTGCCCATGCGGGTCATCGGCGACTGGCCGCGGCCGCCGTAGACGCGCTTGGGGTTCTCGCCGCAGGCCATCTTCAGGCCATGCGGCGCATCCGGGAACTTCATCGCCTGCATGGTCACGGCCGGCACGTTCTTTAGCACCGTGCCGCGGCCGCCGATCAGGTTGGCCGAGCCGGGCAGGATCATCATCGAGGTCACGCCGCCGGCGAGCGCCGCGCCGAAGCCCGGGTCCTGCGGCCACACGCCGTGTTCGGCCCAGACCTGGGCGGTGACCGGGCCGGTGATCTCGTTGCCGTCGCTGTGCGCGGTGGCGCCCGGGCTGGGGTACACGCCCAGGTGCGAATGCACGTCGATGATGCCGGGCGTGACCCACTTGCCGCTGCCATCCACCACGGTGGCGCCGCCGGCGTCCAGGCCGGTGCCGACCGCGGCGATGCGGCCGTCGCGCATCAGCACGTCGGCGCCTTCCAGGCGTTCGCCGGTGCCGGTGAGCACGGTGGCGTTGCGCACCAGCACCGGGCCGGACGCGACCGGCGTGTAGGTGCTGGCATAGGGCTGGTCGGCGGCCGGCGCCAGGGCCGGCAGGGCGAGCAGGGCGGTGGCCAGCAGCGTGGCCTTCACGTGGTTTGGCATGGATGGACTCCCCTGAGACCGGCCCACCCTAGCCGCGGGCGGGCGGCCTTGCCAAGTGCGCGGGGGCCCGGTTCACCGGCCGCGTGGCAGAATGCCCGGGCAAGGCTGAGAAAAACAAAAACAAAGGAAAAACATGAAAGACAAGAACGAGATCGTCAGCAACTGGCTTCCCCGCTATACCGGCGTGCCGCTGGAAGGTTTCGGCGAGCACGTGCTGCTCACCAACTTCGGCGGCTACCTCAACACCTTCTCGCGCCTCACCGGCGCGCCCATCGTCGGCCTGGACCGGCCGATGCCCAGCGCCACCGCCGACGGCATCACCCTGATCAACTTCGGCATGGGCAGCGCCAACGCCGCCACCGTGATGGACCTGCTGTCGGCCATCGGCCCCAAGGCGGTGCTGTTCCTGGGCAAGTGCGGCGGCCTGAAGAAGAAAAACCAGCTCGGCGACCTGGTGCTGCCGATCGCCGCCATCCGCGGCGAAGGCACGTCCAACGATTACCTGCTGCCCGAGGTCCCGGCCCTGCCGGCCTTCGCCCTGCAGCGCGCCGTGTCCACCATGATCCGCGACCTCGGCCACGACTACTGGACCGGCACGGTGTACACCACCAACCGCCGGGTCTGGGAACACGACGAGGCCTTCAAGGACTACCTGCGCAAGCTGCGCTGCATGGCCATCGACATGGAGACGGCGACGGTGTTCGCGGCCGGCTTCGCCAACTCGATCCCGTCCGGCGCGCTGCTGCTGGTCTCGGACCAGCCGATGATCCCGGAAGGCATCAAGACCGAGGCCTCCGACAAGAAGGTGTCGGAGAACTTCGTCGAGCGCCACATCCAGATCGGCATCGAGGCCCTGCGCCTGATCCGCCGCCACGGCAAATCGGTGAAGCACCTGCGCTTCGACGAGTGAGCCGGCGGCTGCCGGGCCCGGCTTAACGGGCGCCTCAGACCGCGATCATCTGGCCTTACATCCCGGGGCGGCAGCATGGCGCCATGCCGCCGCCCCTTCCCCTGACGCACCCGCTGCCCCTGACCCTGCTGCTGCTGCTCGATGCCCCGCCCGACCGGGCCTGGAGCGAGGGTCTGCATGCCCTCTCGGCGGCCCTGCCCGACGCCGAGCCGCTGGTGCTGGGCCATGGCCGCCCCGACGAGCTGGGGCCTTCACTGCGTTCGCTTGCCGCGGGCCCGGCCCAGCCCCGGATCGAACTGGGCACGCGGGCGCAGGGCAGGACCGCGGCCCTGGTCGCCGGCGTGCGCGCCGCGCGTTCGTCCTGGGTGCTGTGGCTGCCGCGGCCGGAGGGCGCCGCGGCGGATCGCGCGCGGGACCTGCTCCGGCGCGCCGAAACCGCCGGGACCGGCGTGTTCTTCCGCGACGACAGCGGCGCCTGCCTGTTCCGTCGCGACAGTTTCCTGCAGCTGCCGCGCATCCCCGGCATGCACCGGCTGCTACCGGAGCTGTTCGAGCGCCGTGTCGCCGTGCGGCAGTCCCCGGTTCGGGGCAGGCTGCGCCGCGCCTACGTCGCCTTCGCGTGCACAATGGGGCTGGGCTGGACGCCGGCACGGCGCGCCGCCTGAACCCCGGGGTGCCATGGATCCTGCCCTCAGCCTGCTGATCGTCGAAGACCAGGCCGACCTGGCGGCGAACCTGTGGGACTACTTCTCCCGCCGCGGCCACCTGGTCGACCACGCCGCCGACGGCGAGGCCGGGCTGCGCATGGCCCTGGCCGGCGACTACGACACCATCGTGCTCGACCTGGGCCTGCCGCGGCTCGACGGCCTGCTGCTTTGCCGTCGCCTGCGCGAGGCGGGCCGCGGCGTGCCGGTGATCATGCTCACCGCCCGCGACACCCTGGACGACAAGCTCAAGGGTTTCGCCGAAGGCGCCGACGACTACCTGGTGAAACCCTTCGCGATGAAGGAGCTGGAGGCCCGCATCCGCGTGCTGGCGCGGCGCGGCCGGCCGGCCGGAGGCGAGCCGATCGAGGCCTTCGGCCTGAGCTTCGATCCGGCGGCCCTGCTGGTGCGGCGCGAAGAACGGCAGATCGTGCTCACCCGTGCCCAGGCGCGGATTCTGGAATGCCTGATGCGCGCGTCGCCGGGCGTGGTCGACCAGGCGCGGCTGATGCGGGCGGTGTGGGGCCCGGAGGGCGGCGATCCGGCGGGGCTGCACACGCACATCTACGGCCTGCGGCAGCTGGTCGACAAACCCTTCGGCGACCCGCTGCTGCATACCGTGCACGGCATCGGCTACCGGTTCGGGCGACCGGCGTGAAGCGCCTGCTGCCGCTGCGCCAGCGTGTCGCCCTGGCCTATGGCCTGGTCGGCCTGGCGCTGAGCCTGTGTTTCGGCGTGGCCACGGTGTTCATCGTCGCCGACTACGAGGTGGTGATGCTCGAGGCGATGCTGGAGGGGCAGTCGCGCGATTACCTGGACGAACTGGCCCGCGATCCCCGGGCCGAGCTGCCGCGTTCGCCCGGTTTTTCGGTGTACCGCGAGTCGGAGGCGCCCGAGGCGCTGCGCCGGCTGCCCGAGGGCGTGACCGAACTCGAGGACCAGGAGGACCTGCACGCGGCGGCCTTCGGCCCCCCCGGCCAGCGCGTGGTGCTGGTCATCGACATCGGCCGGGTCGAGCGGCTGGAGGCTTATTTCCTGCAGCTGATCCTGCTGATCCTGGCGGTCGGCGTGCTGGTGTCGGCCTGGCTGGGCTGGCTGCTGTCCGGGCGCACGGTGGCGCCGGTGCTGCAGCTGGCCGACGCGGTCGACGCATTGCCGGTGACGCCGGTGCCCACCCGCCTGGCCGAGGCGTTCGGCCAGGACGAAACCGGACGCCTCGCGGGCGCCATCGACCGCTACCAGGCACGGCTTGCCGAGGCCGACGCCGGCGAGCGGGCGTTCTTCGCCGACGCCAGCCACGAGCTGCGCACGCCGATCGCGGTGATCCAGGGCGCGGTGGAGGTGATGCGCGACGACACCGAGGCCAGCGGTCCCCAGCGCGCGCGCCTGGCCCGCGTGGAGCGTGGCCTGGCCGAGCTGGGCGGCCTGCTGGAGGCCCTGCTGCTCTCCGCGCGCGGGCTGCCGGAACAGCGGGACCCCATCGACCTGGCCGTGGATTGCCGCCGCGCGCTGCAGCGGCTGGACCTGCCCGGGCTGGACGCGCCGCGGCGGATCACGATCAGCGGCGAAGGCCCCGGAGATTGCCTGGCGCCGCAGCGATGGGTGGATGGCATCCTGACCGTGCTGTTCCAGCGGGTGCTGGTCTCGTCGCCGACATCGGACTGGCAGGTGGTGCTGGATGGCGGCGGCCTGCGGCTGCAGCCCGTGCCTTCCGACGCGTCCCTGCCCGGTGGCGAAACCCGCAGCGACCTCGGCATCGGCCTGGTGTTTGTCGAGCGGCTCTGCCGCGCGCTGGGCTGGCGCCTGGAACAGCAGGCCGGCGCCAGCGGTCCCCAGGTCCGGCTGCGCATCCCGCGCGGGAATTAACGCGCCGCTGAGTTTCGCCTGAGCCGCCATTACATGCGGGTTCGCCAGAGTGGCCGACATCCCGACCCTGTGGCGACACCCGATGACGACGTCCCCGAGCCTCCCGCTCGACCTGGCCTTCGACCGCCGCGCGGCGGGCGTGGGCGATCATTCCCTCGGCGTGCGCGCCTGGTGGTGGTTGGCCATTGCCGCAAGCCTGGGGCTGGGATTCTTGTCCCTGTGGCTGCGGCCCCTGCTGCCGGTGGACGAGACCCGCTACCTGGGCGTGGCCTGGGAAATGTGGGACCGCGGCCACTTCCTGCTGCCTTCGCTCAATGGCGCGCTGTACGAGCACAAGCCGCCCCTGCTGTTCTGGCTGGTCCATGCCGGCTGGTGGCTGGGCGGAGTGGGCGAAACCTGGCCGCGGCTGATCGGCCCGCTGGCGACGCTGGCCAGCGCCTGGGGGCTGGCGCGACTCGGCGCACACCTGTGGCCGGCGACGCCGGAAACCGGCCGCGTGGGCAGCCTGATGTTCCTGTCCAGCGTGTTCGTCGCCTTCTTCGGCACCGCGCTGATGTTCGACCTGCCGCTGCTGGTCTTCGTCTGCCTGGGTTGGCTGGCGCTGCACGCGGCGGCGCACCGCGGCCGCTGGCGCGACTGGGTGGGCTATGGCCTGGCCTTCGCGGCGGCGATGTTGACCAAGGGGCCGGTGGCGATGGTCTACCTGCTGCCGCCGTTGCTGTGCTGGCGCGCCTGGGCGCCGGCGGCCGCGCGAACCTGGCGCTGGCGCCGCGCCGTCGCATCGCTGGCGCTCGCGCTCGCGCTGCCGCTCGCCTGGCTGCTGCTGGCCGACCGCCAGTCGCAGGGCGAGCTGCTGCAGCGCGTGCTGTTCGAACAGACCCTGGGCCGCGTCCAGGGCGAGTTGGGGCATCCGCGCCCGGTGTACTGGTATCTGCCCTTCCTGCCGCTGATGGCGCTGCCCTGGCTGCTGTGGCCCACGGCCTGGCGCGCCTTGCGCGGGCTGTGGGCGCAGCGTGCGGACCGCGGGCTGCGTTTCGTGGCGTTCACGGCCCTGCCGGGTTTCGTGGCGCTTTCGCTGGTCGGCGGCAAGCAGGTGCATTACCTGCTGCCGCTGCTGGCCCTGGGCCTGCTGGCGCTGGCGCGCGGCCTGCGCGGGGTGGCGGCGCCGGCGGTGGTCGCGGGCGGCGCGCGCGCCAGCCTGGTGGTGATCGCGGCCATCATGGCGGCGGCGTTCGCGCTGCTGGCGCCACGCTACGACCTGGCCGCGGCGGCCGCGCACGTCGGGCGCGAGCAGCGCGCCGGCCGCGAAGTGGCCTACGTGGGCAATTACCAGGGTGAGTTCGGCTTCCACGGCCGGCTGCGCGCGCCGGTGCGCGAGTTGACGCCGCGGCAGGCGCAGGCCTGGCTGCGCGCGACGCCGGACGGACTCGTGGTCACCCGGCGCAAACGCCTGGCGCTGCACGGCGCGCCGCGGCCGGAGTTCGCGCAACGCTACAAGACCGGTGAACTGCTGATGTTCCGGGCCGGCGACCTGGTCGCCAGCGGCAGCGGTTTCCGTGAGCCGGAAGCAGGGCTCAGGCCCTGAGCCGACCCCGGCCGGTCACCAGTTGAAACCGAAGCCCACCACGTCGGGCGCAGGCTTGGCGTCGCTGAAGCGCACCGTGCACTCGACGATCTGCTTCACTTCGGAGGTCAGGCCCGGTTCGATCACGATCGGCGCGGTGAGGAACTTCTCGCCGTTGGGCGCGTCCTTCATGCTGGCCGCGAGCGCAGCCAGGTCCATTTCGTAGAGTTTGCCCTCGAGCCGCGATTCCGCCGCGGCCTTGCAGGCTTCGGCCGCCAGGTCGTTCGGGCTGCCGCCTCCACCGCCACCGGCCCCACCGCAGGCCACCAGTGCCAGGCTCGTCGTCACCACCAACCAGCTGCGCATTCCACCCCTCCTCGGTTAGGGCCGGGCCCGAGCGATTGGGGGGTCATCCGGCCGGGCGGCCTTGGATGGCGCCAAATTAGCGTAATTGCTCTATCAGCGCCAATGGGCGCTTGCCCCCGGCATTGGGTAGGGGTTCAGTAACGCGGCACCGAGGCGTCGATTTCAGCCGACCAGGCGTCGATGCCGCCCTCGACGTTGTAGAGGTCGTGGAAACCCAGGCCCCGGAAGTACTCGGCCGCCTGCCGGCTGGAGTTGCCGTGGTGGCAGAGGAAGGCCAGGGGCAGGTCCTTGGGCAGGGCCTCCAGGCGCTCGCGGCTGTCCTCGTCCAGCACCTCGTGCGGGTGCGGGAAGGGCGCCAGGGCACGGGCATGGGCCGGGCGCACGTCCACCACGTCGATGGTGCCGGCGATGATGTGGTCGTGAAGCTGCTGCACGCTCATGGCCTTCACGGCCGGCGGCGCGTTGGGGTTGTGGATGGCCAGGCCGGCGCCGCGGGCGTCCTCGACCCAGTCGATGCGCAGGCCGCGGGCGCGCGGCACGCTGGCCAGGTCCAGGTGCACGCGGATGCCGGCCGCTTCGGCCACCACTTCCTGGCCGCTGGCCGGCTTGAGTTCGAATCGGGCGTTGAAGCGCGGGTCCACGCCCAGGTGCAGCACGTAGCCGTCCTCGGCGTTGTCCAGGGCGCCGTTGATGGCCTGGGCCGCGCGTTCGGTGATCTGGATCTCCGGCGGGGTGCGGTCCGGCGCCGGCAGGCCCAGGGCCTGGTGCAGTTCGCCGCTGTTGAGCATCTGTTCGATGATGTCGCTGCCGCCCAGCAGTTCGCCGCCGACGTACAGCTGGGGGATGGTCGGCCACTGGCCGTAGACCTTGATGCCTTCGCGGATCTCGGGGTCGGCCAGCACGTCCACGTGGCCGAAGCCCGGGGCCAGGCCCTTGAGGATGCCCGCGGCCTTGGCGGAGAAGCCGCACTGGGGGGCGTCGGGGCTGCCTTTCATGAACAGGACGACGGTATGGGCGCCGAGGATCTGTTCGATGCGCGCGCGGGTTTCGGGGCTGAGGGACATGGGCGGCTCCTGGGGGATGGCGGCATTTTACTCCTCCGCGCCGGGCTTGTTCCGTCTGCCCGCTGAAGCGGCTTGCTTCGCAAGCAGGTCACTTGCTCGTTTGCGGGTGATCCGGCGTGCGCCGCCGCAGACAAGAGGGGGTACCTGCCCGCTCGGGCGTGAGCGGCATCCTGCCCAACTCACGAGCGGCCGTTGCGGGCATCCTGCCCTCCACTTCAGGCACCCCCTCTTGTCTACGGCGTCGCCACGTCTCGACTTCGCGAGCCGAAGGGATAAGCGCGTGCCCCCAGAAGGCACGGAAGCTC
>CBFGOZ010000034.1:0-14543 GCA_965650505.1 uncultured Arenimonas sp. | reverse complement strand
GCGGCGGCCCGATGGCCGACATCAACGTCACGCCCCTCGTGGACGTGATGCTGGTGCTGCTGATCATCTTCATGGTCACCGCCCCGGCCCTGTCCTATCAGATCCAGGTCGACCTGCCGCAGCGCACCACCAACCCGCCGCCGCAGCCGAAGGATCCGCCCGAACCGATCCGCCTGCGGATCGAGGCCGGTGGCACCATCACCTGGAACAACTCGCCGATCCCGCTCTCGGTGCTGCAGTCGTCGCTGGAGGTCGAGGCCGAACGCTCGATCCAGCCGACCCTGGAGATCGAGACCGACGTCGACGCGCAGTACGAAACGCTGGCCAAGGTCCTCTCGCGGGCCAAGAACTCCGGCATGGAAAAGATCGCTTTCGTGGATCCGGGCCAGTAAGGCCGCTTCCCGCACCCTGCAGCAACGCCGCCTCCGGGCGGCGTTTTTTTTGCTTGCGCGCCACCCAGATCCGGGCGTAGAAGGAAATCGACCGCCCCGGAAGGAGACGCGCCATGGCTTTCGCCGCCGCACGACCCGAGTCCGACACGATGGCCGACATGAACATCACGCCCCTGGTGGACGTCATGCTCGTGCTGCTGATCATCTTCATGGTCACCGCGCCCCTGCTCGACCTGCGCATCCCGATGACCCTGCCCCAGGCGCCCCCGGCGCAGACCCAGCCGCCCGAACCGCGGGTGCTCGCGGTGGACGCCGGCGACCTGTTCCGCCTGGATGGGGTGGCGATGACGCCGCGCGACCTGGAGCAGGCCCTGGGGGACTGGCGCAGCGCCCAGCCGGATGGCGTGCTCAGGCTCGCCGTCGATCCCGAGGCGGACTACCAGTCCGCGGCCACCGCGATGGCGACCGCGCAGCGGGCCGGCGTACAGAACATCGGGCTGGTCGAACCCTGATCCGGCGGCCGCCGCTCAGCGGCGACCGGCGCCGGCAATGACGTCGAGATAGGCGCGCACGGTGGGTTGGAGCCCGTCGTGCAGCGCTTCGCCGATCAGCGCGTGGCCGATCGACACCTCCAGCACGCCTGGCACCCCGCGCAGGAAATCGCCCAGGTTGGCCTGGCTCAGGTCGTGGCCGGCGTTCACGCCCAGGCCCAGGGCCTGGGCCTCGCGGGCGGTGGCCGCGCAGGCCGCCAGGGCGGCCCGGGCGTCGCCGGCCGCGTGGGCCTCGGCATAGGGCCCGGTGTAGAGCTCGATCCGGTCGGCGCCGATGTCGGCGGCCAGCCGCAGGTTCGCCGCGCCGGCATCCATGAACAGCGACACCCGCGTGCCCAGCGACTTCAGCTCCGCGACCAGGGGCCGCAGCCGGTCCGCATCGCGGGCCAGGTCGAAACCGTGGTCCGAAGTCAGCTGGCCGTCGCCGTCCGGCACCAGGGTGGCCTGCTGGGGGCGCACTGCCGCCACCAGGGCCAGGAACCCCGGGTAACCCGGCCGCGGCGGCGCGAAGGGATTGCCCTCGAGGTTGTATTCGGCCTGCCCGGCCACCAGCCCAGCCAGGGCCTGGACGTCGTCGGGCCGGATGTGGCGCTGGTCCGGACGCGGGTGCACGGTGATGCCGCCGGCGCCGGCCGCGAGGGCCGCCTCGGCCGCGGCCAGCACGCTGGGTTCGGACCCGCCCCGGGAGTTGCGGAGCACGGCCACCTTGTTGACGTTGACGCTGAGCAGGGTCATCCGGGCAGCCTACCCTGCCCGCCGGTGGTCGGAAAACCCCGCGGCAGGCCACATTCCGGGCCGGGGCTTTAAGGGATAATCGCCTGATGTTCCTGAACCGCCTGTTCATGGTCGGCCTGCTGGCCGCCGCGCTGTTCGCACCGGTGGCCGCCGTCGCCAAGGCCGTGCCCGGGGCGCCGCTGCTGCGGCACTTCTCCAACGAAGAAACCAAGACGCCGCCGAGTTACCTCGCCGTGGCCACCGGCGTGAACGGCGAGATGTACGTCGGCAACATCGAAGGGGTGCTGCGCTACGACGGCGTCGACTGGCAGTTGACCGCGCTGCCGGGCCGCTCGCCGGTGCGGTCGCTGGGCACCGGCGCGGACGGCCAGATTTATGTCGGCGGGTACGACACCTTCGGCCGCCTGGTCCAGAACGAAGAGGGCGGGCTGGCCTACGAGGAACTGCAGACCCGCGCCGGCCTGCGCAACAGCCAGCGTTACGTCGGCATCGTCTGGGAAGTGCTGCCGACCGCGCAGGGCGTCTATTTCCGCGCCGAAACCGGCCTGCACTTCCTGCCCTACGACGATGCGCCGGCCAGGCGCTGGCCGCTGGCGGACGAAGTGCGCAGCTTCTATCCGGTCGGCGACCAGCTGCTGGCGCGGGTGCAGGGTCGCGGGCTGTGCCGCTTCGTGGATGGTCGCTTCGAACTGGTGCCGGGCGGCGACGTCTTCGTCACCCAGCCACTGCCCGGATTGATCGACCGCGGCGACTGGCAGCTGCTGGTAGGCCGCGACGGGCTCTACCGCGCCGACGACACGGGCATCCGCCTGCTGCCGGGCCCGGCCAGCAGGCTGCTGGCCGGCAAGCGCAGCTATGTCGTGCAGCCGCTGGCCGACGGCAGCTTCGTCGTCGGCACCCACGACGGCGAGCTCTACCGTTTCGACGCCGACCTCGACCTGCGCGAACGCATCGACCTGGGCGCCTTCGGCATCCAGGCCATGGGACTGGATCGCGAGGGCGGGCTGTGGGCCGCGACCGAAGGCGACCTGGTGCGCCTGTCGCTGCCCTCGCCCTGGTCCTTCCTCGGCGAAGCCCAGGGTCTGGCCGGCAATCCCAACGATTTCGAATGGCACGAAGGCGCCCTGTGGCTGGCCAGCAGCCGCGGCATCTCGCGCCTGACCGTCGACGAACAGGGCAACACCAGCCACCGGCCCCTGGCCTGGACCGAATACGAGGGCTACTCGTTGCACTCCAGCGAAGCCGGCCTGCTGGTCGGCCTGCGCGAGGGGCTGAAGGTGCTGGACCCGGGCGCGAGCACGCCGCGCGATCTCTACCTGCACCCGAACCATGGCGTCTACTTCATGCAGGCCTCGACCCATGTGCCGGGCCTGGTGTACGCGATGACCGCCACCGACCTTCTGCTGGTCGAGGAGCGCGATGGCCGCTGGCGGTCCGACAAGAAGATCCCGCTGGACGGCCTGAGCATCAACGGCCTGGAGGAAACCGCACCCGGCGAGCTGTGGATCGGCGACACCCGCGGCCCGCTGCAGCACTGGACGGTGGACCTGGCCACCGGCGAGGTCACCGCGCGCGAGGTCTTCGCCGACGACCGCGGCCTGGCGGTGGATGCGCACGACGGCACCCGCGTCTTCCAGCTCGATGGCCGCATCCACGCCATCAGCGGCGAAGCCGGCTACCGCCTGGAGGGCGACCGCTTCGTGCCCGACAAGGGCCCGCCCTTCACCCTGGTCGACCGGCCACACGAACTGGTGGTGCACGCCACGCCGCTGGGGGACTTCGCCTACACCACCCGCCAGCTCTGGCGCCGCAGCGCGCCGGACGCGGAATGGCAGCCGCTGTACCCGGGCGCCCAGGCCGCCGCCGGCTATTCCTATCTGCGCGTCAGCCGCGACGGCGTGCTGCGCATCGCCACCTGGAGCGGACTGCTGCAGTACGACCCGGAGGAACAGGCCGTGGCGCCGCAGCCGCTGCGCCTTGGCATGGAGAGCGTGATCGCGCGCAGCGTCGACGGCAACACCCTGCGCCTGCCGACGCGCACCGCGAACGCGCCGGCCCGGGTGCCGCCGGGGCACAGCCTCAACCTGCGCTTCGGCATGGTCAGCATGGAAAGCGGGGCGGAGTTCCGCTACCTGCTGCACGGCGTGACGCCGGAATGGAGCGCCTGGACCGATCGCGACCTGTTCATCCGCGCCCTGGCCGCCGGCGATTACGTACTGGAAGTGCAGGCGCGCACCCGCAACGGCCGCCAGGCGGCGTCGATCAGCTACCGCTTCCAGGTGCAGCCACGCTGGTACGAACAGTGGTGGCTGATGGCCCTGGGCCTGCTGGCGCTCGCGGGCCTGGCCGTGGCGGTCACGCTGTGGGCGGTGCGCCAGCGCACCGAACGCTATCTCGCCGCCAACCGCCGGCTTGAGGCGCGCATCGCCGAACGCACCCGCGAGCTGGAGGACGTGAACCGCCGGCTCGCCGAACTGGTCACCGAAGACGCGCTGACCGGCGTATCCAATCGCCGCGCGCTCGAGAACGGCCTGCGCCGCGAATGGTTCCGCTGCCTGGACCAGCGCCGCCCGCTGTCGGTGCTGATGATCGACGTCGACCACTTCAAGGCCTACAACGACGCCCACGGCCACCTCGAAGGCGACATCCAGCTCAAGGGCATCGCCCAGCGCCTGCACCAGCAGCACGACCCGCAGCGCGAACTGCTGGCGCGCTACGGCGGCGAGGAGTTCGCCCTGCTGCTGCCGGGCGTGCACCAGGACGAGGCGGCGCGCCGCGCCGAAAAAATCCGCGCCGCGATCGCGGCCAGCGACGCCGGCATGACCGTCAGCATCGGCGTCGCGGGATTCCTGCCCGACGTGCAGGCCGAACCCGACAGCCTGCTGCGCCGCGCCGACGCGGCCCTTTACGCGGCCAAGCGCGCCGGCCGCAACCGCGTGCACGTCGATGGCGCCTGAGCGCCGGAAGCCGCGTTCGCCGCGCCCGGAAAAAACCTGTCCGGTCTGCGGCCGGTCCTTCCAGTGGCGCAAGAAGTGGGAGCGCGACTGGGACCGGGTGGTCTACTGCTCCGATGCCTGCCGCCGCGGTACCCCGCGCTGAACGCGCAAATGGAAACGGCGGCCGCAGCCGCCGTTCCCTGCGCGCCTGGCGCCGCCTCAGGCTTTCTTGATCAGGCCGATGATGGCGAGCAGGATCACCGCGCCGATGAAGGCGGTGATGAACAGGCCGATGTCGCCGCCGAAGCTCACGCCCAGGCGCGGCAGCAGCCAGCCGCCGAAGAACGCGCCGACCACGCCGACCACCATGTTGATGACGACGCCGAAACCGCGGCCCTTCATCACCACGCCGGCCAGCCAGCCGGCGAGCGCGCCGATGATCAGGAATATGAGTAGATGCATGGTTTCCTCCCCGGAAAGTTGAAACGAATGGCCGCCGGCGCGGGCGCGCCGCGGCCGGACTCAGGCTAGCACGGGGCTCAACCCTGGCTGTCGCCCGGCTGCGAACGGGCGCGGCGGTTGGCCTCGGCCTGTTCGCGCAGCCTGCGCAGCTCCTCGGGGCTCATGATGTGGCCGATGTCGCGCGTATTGCTGGAGATGCGCGACGACATCCAGCCCAGGATCCAGGCCACCATCAGGCCCAGCGAACAGGCGAGGAAAAACAGCACCCCGATCGAGGGCATGCTGCGGACCATGGCCAGGCCCAGGCAGACCAGCGACGCCAGCAGATAGAGCCAATGCATGGGGCACCTCGGGGGGATTTGCCGGGAGTTTAGCCCAAGCCCGCCCGGGTCCGGCTAGCCCCCGGACGGCTCAGAGCAGGGGCGAGAACAGCCGGGCGCAGGCATCGCCCAGACGTCGGGAAAAGGCCGCCTTCGGTCGGTCGGCGCGGATCTCCGTGCAGTGCCCCAGGTCGGCCAGGACCTCGGTTTCCAGGCGGCCGGCCAGGCCGGCGTCGTGCAGCAGCAGGCACAGCTCGAAGTTCAGCCGGAAGCTGCGGTGGTCGAAGTTGGCGCTGCCCAGCAGGCAGGTGTCGTCGTCCACCAGCAGGGCCTTGGAGTGCAGCATGCGCGGGCCGTATTCGAACACCTTCACGCCGGCGGCGATCAGCTCGTCGTAATACGAACGCGCGGCGGCGCTGACGATGCGCGAGTCGCTGCGCGCCGGCACGATCACCCGCACGTCCAGCCCGCGCAGCGCCGCCGACGACAGCGCCATGCGCGCCGCCTCGCCCGGCACGAAGTATGGCGTCACCAGCCAGACCCGGCGGTTCGCCTGGTGGATGGCCTCCACCTGCACGCGGTGGATCGCCTCCCAGGGCGAATCCGGCCCGGCCGGCAGCACCTGGGCAAGGATGCGGCCGCCTTCCAGCGCCGGCCACAGCTGCTCGTCGCGCAGGGACACCCGGGTCGCGTAGTGCCAGTCCTCCAGGAAGGCCAGCTGCAGCCAGCGCACGACTTCGCCTTCCAGCCGCAGGTGCAGGTCGTGGAAGGCCGCGGCGTCCAGGCCTTCGTTCTCCTCGTCGGTGATGTTGATGCCTCCGGTGAAGGCCAGCCGGCCGTCCACCACCACCAGCTTGCGGTGGTTGCGCAGGTTCATGCGCGGGCGCCACAGCCAGCGCAGCCGCACGGGGTGGAACCAGGCCAGCTCGACCCCGGACGCCAGCAGCGGCGCCAGGAAACGTCGCGACAGCCGCGACGAGCCGATGGCGTCGAGCAGCAGCCGCACGCGCACGCCGGCCCTGGCGCGTTCCACCAGGGCGTCGCGCAACTGGGTGCCGGTGCGGTCGGGTTCGAAGATGTAGTACTCGACGTGCAGGTGGTGCCTGGCCGCGGCGACGGCTTCGAGCAGGGCGGCATAGGTGGCGGCGCCGTCCACCAGCAGGTCGACGCGGGTCGCGGTGGCCGCGGCGAAGCCGGTGCTGGCCTGGCCCAGCTTCGCCACCGTGGCGCAGTCGTCGCTCGGACGCAGGCCGGGCGGCAGCACGGAATGCAGGCCGGCACGCGAGCGGGCGCGCCGCAACTGCTGGCGCCGGATGCGCTGCGGCCCGAGGAAGTGGTAGATGATCAGGCCCAGCACCGGCAGCAGCGCCAGCGACATGATCCAGCTCAAGGTGGCGATGGGCTCGCGCTTCTGCAGCACGATCCAGCCGGCCAGCACCGCCAGGTAGACCACCCAGACCGCGGCCAGCACGGGCTTGAGCTGGGGCCAGAGTTCATGCCAATCCATCCGATCTCCTTGCGCGTCTCAGCCCGGGAGACCGGGCCGGCGTAGGCTGTGCCCATGATCGCAGACAAACCGCCACCGAAGGTGACCAAGGGCCGCGGCGCCGTCGCCAACACGCCTGGCCGCTACGCCAGGACGGTGCACGAGGCCCAGGACGACGGTTGGTTCCAGGACGGCGAGCCGGCGCCCAATCCGCGCACCACGGTCACCGAGGAGCGCGCGCGCAGCGTGCTCAGCCGCAACGATTCACCCGACCTGCCCTTCGACCGCTCGGTGAACGCCTACCGCGGCTGCGAGCACGGTTGCGCCTACTGCTTCGCCCGGCCCTCGCACAGCTACCTTGAACTGTCGCCGGGCCTCGACTTCGAAACCCGGCTGTTCGCCAAGACCAATGCCGCCGAGGTGCTGCGCGCGGAGCTGGCGAAACCGTCCTACCGCTGCGCGCCGATCGCGATGGGCACCAATACCGATCCCTACCAGCCGATCGAACGCCGCCACGGCATCACCCGCCGTCTGATCGAACTGCTGGCCGAAACCCGGCACCCGTTCACCCTGCTCACCAAGAACGCGCTGATCGAACGCGACCTGGACCTGCTGGCGCCGCTGGCGCGCGAGGGCCTGGTCAGCGCGGCGCTGTCGGTCACCACGCTCGACAACCACCTGGCGGCGAAACTGGAGCCACGCGCCAGCGCACCGCACCGCCGGCTGCAGGCGATCCGGCGCCTGGCCGAGGCCGGCATCCCCACCGGCGTGATGTTCGCGCCGGTCATCCCCGCCGTGAACGACCACGAGATGGAGGCCGTGCTGGAAGCCGCGCGCGAGGCCGGCGCCACCCGCGCGGGTTTCGTGCTGCTGCGGCTGCCGCACGAACTCAAGCAGCATTTCCGCGACTGGCTCGACGGGCACGTGCCCGAACGCGCCGAGCACGTGATGAGCCTGGTGCGCCAGAGCCGCGGCGGCCGCGATTACGACGCCAGCTTCGGCCAGCGCCAGCGCGGCAGCGGTGCCTGGGCCCAGTTGGTCGCGGCGCGCTTCAACCTGGCCTGGCGCCGGCTCGGTTACTCCGAATGGCGCTCCAAACCGCTCGACACCAGCCGTTTCGTGCCGCCGCGGCCGCCGTCGCCGCAGGCCGAGCTGTTCTGACGGGAACTACAGCTTTCCCATCAGCAGCAGGATGACCACGATCACGACGACCAGGCCCAGGCCGCCGGTGGGGCCGTAACCCCAGTTCTTGCTGTGCGACCAGCTGGGCAGCGCACCGACCAGCAGCAGGATCAGGATGATCAGAAGGATGGTGCCGACGCTCATGGCGGGTTCTCCGTGCGGTCGCCCTGCCGGCTGGCGGGGCACGACCTGCGCGCAGCATGGGCGCGGCGCCGCGGGGCGTCGGTTCGCCGGCGCACACAGCGCCCGGTCCGGGCTGTGTGCGCCGTCGAACATACGCCCCGGACCCGCGGGCGTATGCTGGCGATACGGGCCAATCCCGCCGCACCCCGGAGCCCGCCATGACCGATGTTCCATCCCGCTTCATCCCGCAGCACAACCACCTGCTGGCGGCGCTGCCGCCGGAAGTGCAGGCGCGGCTGTACCCGCACCTGGAGCTGATCGCGCTGTCGCTGGGCGAGGTGCTGTACGAGTCCGGCGACAGCCTGCGCCACGTCTACTTTCCGATAGATTCGATCGTGTCTCTGCTCTACGTGATGGAAAGCGGCGCCTCCGCCGAGATATCCGTGGTGGGCAACGAGGGCCTGATCGGCGTCGCGGTGTTCATGGGTGGCGAAAGCACCTCCAGCCGCGCCCTGGTGCAGAGCGGCGGCCATGCCTATCGCCTGCTCGGCCAGCGCCTGAAGGACGAATTCAACCGCCACGGCGAGCTGCTGCACCTGATCCTGCGCTACACCCAGGCGCTGATCACCCAGATGGCCCAGACCGCGGTCTGCAATCGTCACCATTCGATCGACCAGCAGCTGTGCCGCTGGCTGCTGCTCTCGCTCGACCGGCTGCCCAGCAACAAGCTGTGCATGACCCAGGAGCTGATCGCCAACATGCTCGGCGTGCGCCGCGAGGGCGTCACCGACGCCGCCGGCAAGTTGCAGCGTCTGGGAGTGATCGAGTACAGCCGCGGCCACATCACCGTGCTCGACCGCAAGGGCCTGGAGCGCCTGAGCTGCGAGTGTTACGCGGTGGTCAAGCGTGAAACCGACCGCCTGCTGCCCTACATCGCGGTCAGGCAGCCGGCCTGAACCCAGGGTGGATGCGCGGCGCCTGCGTGGCGCAGCGAACGGACAGACGCGGGCCGATCGCCCACAGTTCCCGCAAGGACGCGGGCAGCCGCGCGTTCCGCCATCCCGGCCCGGACCGCGCTGCAGGGAATCCATCTTGTCGCCCACCCCGCTGGACAACCGCCTGATCGCCGATCTGCCGCGGCGTGAACGCGAGAACCTGCTGCCGTTCGCGAAGCGGGTGCCGCTGGCCTTCGGCGATACCCTCTGCCGCGCCGGCGAACCGCACCGGCGCGTCTACTTCCCGCTCGGCGGATTCATCTCGCTGCTGGTGTCGGTGCCGGGGCATCCGCCGATGGAAATGGGCCTGATCGGCCGCGAGGGTGCGCTGGGCGCCGCGCTGGCCCTGGGCGTGGACCAGGCGCCGCTGCAGGCGGTGGTGCAGGGCATCGGCCTGGCCTTGAGCTTCTCGGTGCGCCCCTTCCAGCGCCTGCTGCGCGACAGCCCGGGCCTGCAGGCCAGCCTGCGCCGCTACCTTTACGTCACCCAGCGCCAGCTGGCGCAGACCGCCGCCTGCACCCGCTTCCACGCCGTCGAGCCGCGGCTGGCGCGCTGGCTGCTGATGAGCGACGACCGCGCCGGCGGCGAACGCATCCACCTGACCCATCAATACCTGGCCGACATGCTGGGCGTGCGCCGCAGCGCCGTCACCATCGCCGCCGGCGGCCTGCAGGACCGCGGCCTGATCCACTACCGCCGCGGCGAGATCCGCGTCCTGGACCGGCCGGGCCTGGAGGCCGCCAGCTGCGCCTGTTATGCCGAAACCGAACGGGAATACGCCGAACAGTTCCCCTGACCCGCGGGATTGACCGGCTGTGTGCGATGGCGAACAGACCGGCGCCCCGCCGGGGCGCATCCTGCGCAGGTCCGACCGCCCCGGGTCCGCGAGTCTCTCTCTCCCCCGCGCGGGTCTGTACCGGTGGCGCCGCTTCGGCGGGGCCGCCCGCCGGGCGCGAAGCCGGGGCCGGGCCAAACCCGCGATTGCGAGACCCGCAACCGCGGGTTTTTTTTCTTCAGAAACCCGCCGGCAGCAGCGGCCCGTCCAGCCACAGCCAGCGCGCCATCCAGGCGCAGACGGCGCTGATCAGCACGGTCAGCGGCACGCCGATGCGCAGGAAGTCGCCGAAGGTGTACTGGCCCGGGTTGAGGATCAGCAGGTTGCCGTGGTGGCCGATCGGCGTCAGGAAGGACGCCACCGCGCCCAGGGCCGTGCATACCACGAAGGGCTCCGGCGGCAGGCCCAGGGCCGTGGCCACCGAAAACGCGACCGGCGCCAGCAGTACGGTGGTCGCGGCGTCGGACAGTATCTGGGTCAGTAGTGCCGCGGCCCAGAACATCACCAGCAGTACCGTCAGCGGCGGCCAGTCGGCGGCGAAACGCAGCAGCTGGTCGGCGAACAGTTCCGCCGTGCCGGTCTTCTGCATCGCCACGCCCAGCGGGATGACGCCGGCGATCATCACGAAGATGCGCACCTCGACGTTGCGGTAGGCGTCCTCGATGTCCACGCAGCGGGTCAGCACCATCGCCACCGCGCCGGCCAGGAAGGCGATCTGGGCCGGCAGCACCTCGGTCGCCGCGGCGATGATCGACGCGGACATGATGCCCAGCGCCAGCGGCGCCCGCGAGCGCTGGCGGCCGGCGGCGGTGAAGGGCATCAGCATCAGGAAGCCGCGGTGCGCGGCCAGCTCGGAAAGGGTCTGCTGGCGGCCCCAGAGCACCAGCAGGTCGCCCTCGCGCAGCACCACCTGCGACACCTCGTCGCGCAGCCAGCCGTCGCGCCGCCACAGACCGACCACGACCACGCCCAGCGTGCGCGCGAAGTCGATCTCGCCGACGGTGCGGCCCAGGAACTCGGAGTCGGGCGCGACCACCGCCTGCACGATCTGTTCTTCGCCCAGCAGCTCCGACTTGCCGTCCTCGCTGCGCGACTCGCCGTACTTGGCCACCGAGTGCAGGGCCACGCCGGGCTCGTTCTTGATCGAAGCGATCTCGTCCGGCGAGGTGCGCACCAGCAGCACGTCGCCGGCCAGCAGCGCCTCGTCGCCGCCGCGGCGCCGGCGGCGCATGCCCTGGCGCAGCCAGTCCACCACCACCAGCCGCTCGGCGAAGCCCTTCTGGAACTCGGCATAGGGCTTGCCGACCCAAGGCGAGTCCTCCTCGATCAGCAGCTCGGTGTAGTAGTGGTCCAGGCGCAGGTAGTCGGTTTCGCTGCCGGCGCCGGTACGGCGCGGCAGCACCCAGCGGCCCAGCAGCATGTAGACCAGGCCCAGCAGCACCAGGGCCGCGCCGATCGGCGTGATCGAGAACACGTGCAGGCCTTCGCCGCCGTTGCGTTCGAGCAGGTCGGCGGCCAGCAGGAAGGCGGGCGCGCTGAACAGCGTCAGCGTGGTGCCCAGCGAGGCCGCCAGCGACATCGGCATCAGCAGGCGCGAGGCCGGGATGGACTTGTCGCGCGCCAGCCGCAGCATGATCGGCAGCATCATCGCCGTCACCATCAGGTGGTGCGAGAACGCCGCCAGCGTGGCGACGGCGGGAATGGTGATGGCGATCGCACGCCACTCGCTGCCGCCCGCCGCCTTGCCGATCAGCGCGCCGATGCGGTCGGTCACGCCGGTGGCGGCCAGGCCGGCCGACAGCACGAACACCGCCGCGACGATGATCGCCGGCTCGCTGCTGAAGCCCGACAGCGCCTCCTTGCCGTCGAGCACGCCGGTGAGCGTGAGCGCCATCAGGGTCAGCATCGCCGTCACGTCCACGCGCAGCTTGCCGCTGATGAAGAGCACCAGGGCGCCGGTGAGGATGATCAGGAACAGGATCTGCTGCGGGTCCATGGGGGTCCTTCGGGGCGGCCGTCGCCAGAGTGCCGGGCGCGCGAGGCGCCGCGCAAGCGGTCGGTCAGGCCGCGGGCGGGGCGGTGGATTCGCGCACCACCAGGTCCAGGAACACGTCCTGCCGGGGTGCCGGCGCGTCGGCGTCGCGCAGCAGGCGTTCCGCGGCCTGGCGGCCGACTTCGCGCACCGGCAGGCGCAGGGTGGTCAGGGCCGGCCACAGCTGGCAGGCGAGGTCGCTGTCGTCGTAACCGACCACCGACAGGTCTTCGGGGATGCGCAGGCCTCGCCGGTGCGCGACCGAATACACGCCTGCCGCCATCTCGTCGTTGCTGGCGAACACCGCGGTGGGCCGCTCGGCCGCCGCCAGCAGGACTTCCGCCG
Organism: uncultured Arenimonas sp.; assembly: GCA_965650505.1. Classification (GTDB taxonomy): domain Bacteria; phylum Pseudomonadota; class Gammaproteobacteria; order Xanthomonadales; family Xanthomonadaceae; genus Arenimonas. The sequence continues at coordinate 2,149 of CBFGOZ010000034.1, read as the reverse complement.
CCGCGACGCCGGAGGCGAAGGTGTAGCCGCCCTCGACCACCCGCGCGGGCGGCAGCGCGACGCCCGCCGCGGCCAACGCCGCCTGGAAACCTTCGCTGCGTTCGATCGCCGACTGGTAGCGCTTGGGTCCGGTGACCAGGCCCAGGCGCCGGTGCCCCAGCGCCAGCAGGTGTTCGGCGGCGCGCGCGCCGGCCTCGCGGTCGTGGGTGCGCACCTGGCGTTCGGGCGTGTCGAGCGGCACCGAAGCGATGCGCACGTAGCGGCAGTCGAGCGCCGCCAGGGAATCGGCCAGCGCCTGGTCTTCCGACACCCGCGGCACCAGGATGACGCCGTGCAGCTTGTGCCGCTGGGCGAAGCGCCGGATGCCGGCCACGTAGTCGGGCTGGCGGCTGTCGCAGGGATGCACCAGCAGTTCGTAAGGCGTGTCGCGCAGCGCGTCGAGCACGCCGTACTGCAGGTTGACGATGTACTGCGCGCTCGGGCTGTCGAACACCAGGCCGATCAGGAAGGAACGACGGAAGGCCAGGCCGCGCGCCTGCGGATCGGGCACGTAGCCCAGCGACTCGATCACGGCCAGCACGCGGGCGCGGGTTTCCCCGTGCACCAGCGGCGAATCGTTGAGCACGCGCGACACCGTCTTCTTCGAGACGCCCGCCAGGCGTGCGACGTCGGTGATGGTGCTGCGCCCGCTGGGGGGAAAACGCTGTCCGCTCATGGCCCGAGTCTAGCGCCAATCGCCTGGAGCGACGGCTCAGGAACGGGGCTGGCCGAAGATCTGCTCGGCGCGCTGGAACAGGATCCAGCTGGTGGCGATGTACTTGTCGCCGCCTTCGGGACGGTTGCCGCGGTGAGTGTGGGTGAACGCGGCAGGAGCAATGAGCAGGCTGCCGGTGCGGGGCGCGATCTTGCGGCCCTGGTACAGGAACTCGGTTTCACCCGCCGCGAAGCCGTCGTTCAGGTAGAGCGTCCACAGCACGTGCCGGTGCAGGGTCTCGCAGCCCGGGTCGCGCGGGTAAAGCTCGCAGTGCCAGTAGGGATAGCCGCCCTGGCCGGCGGTGTAGCGCTGCAGGTTGATCGCGCCCGGGCGCATCACCGCGCGCACCAGGTTGGCCAGCGCGTCGTCGTCCATCGTGTCGAAGTCTTCGGCGGCGATGCGGCGGAGTTTTCCGTCCACTCCCGGCACCTGCAGCATCAGCGGCGCGATCAGTGCGTAGCGGTAGGTGCGCAGGTAGGCCAGCAGGCCGGTGAACACGGCGCGGTTGAGTGCGTTCTCGGCCTCGCGCCAGGCCTCGTTGCCGGTGATCTGGATGTCGCGGCTGTCCTTGAGCTCGGGCAGCACGCCACCGCCGACCCGCCCCGGCACCGCCGCGCCGCTGGCCTCGAAGGCCGCGACGATCTGCGCGCAGGTGTCGCGCGGCAGCGCGTTGTCGTAGACCTCGATGAAGTCGAGGTCAGCCATTCGCATCGGATTCGGCGTGGTAACGCACCGCTTCGGCGACCTCGTTGCGCGAGCCCAGCATCACCGGCACGCGCTGGTGCAGGCCGGTGGGCTGCACGTCCAGCATGCGCTGGCGACCGGTGCTGGCGGCACCGCCGGCCTGCTCGACGATGAAGCTCATCGGGTTGGCCTCGTACATCAGGCGCAGCTTGCCGCCCTTGTCGCGGCACTTGGCGTCGAGCGGGTAAAAGAACACGCCGCCGCGGGTCAGGATGCGGTGCACGTCGGCGACCATGCTGGCGACCCAGCGCATGTTGAAGTCCTTGCCGCGCGGGCCCTCCTTGCCGGCCAGCAGGTCGGCGACGTAGCGCTGCATCGGCGGCTCCCAGTGGCGCTGGTTCGACATGTTGATCGCGAACTCCTTCGTGTCCGCGGGGATCTGGATGTCGCGCGCGGTCATGATGAAGCTGCCGACCTCGCGGTCGAGCGTGAAGGCATGGGTGCCGTGGCCGACGGTCAGCACCAGCATGGTGCTGGGTCCGTAGGTCGTGTAGCCGGCGGCGACCTGGGCGGTGCCCGGCTGCAGGAAGTGCTCGTCGCCGGGCGCGGTGACGCCGTCCGGGCAGCGCAGCACCGAGAAGATGGTGCCGACCGAGATGTTCACGTCGATGTTGCTGCTGCCGTCCAGCGGATCGAACAGCAGCAGGTAGT
>CBFGOZ010000033.1:0-15023 GCA_965650505.1 uncultured Arenimonas sp. | reverse complement strand
ATGACCGGCGGCCAGCCGGTGGACGGCACGCTGACCGTGCCCGACATCGCGCACCAGGTGCGCAGCGAAGGCGTCAAGACCATCGTCGTGCTGTCCGACGACATCGAGAAGTGGAGCGACAAGTCGATCTTCCCGTCGGGCGTGGAGTTCTACGACCGCGCCGAACTCGACGCCCAGCAGAAGCGCCTGCGCGAGGTGCCGGGCACGTCGGTGCTGATCTTCGACCAGACCTGCGCCGCGGAAAAACGCCGCCGCCGCAAGCGCGGCAAGATGCCGGACCCGGCCAAGCGCACCGCGATCAACTCGCTGGTCTGCGAAGGCTGCGGCGACTGCGGCGTGAAGTCGAACTGCGTCAGCGTGCTGCCCAAGGAAACCGAATACGGCCGCAAGCGCGAGATCGACCAGAGCAACTGCAACAAGGACTTCAGCTGCGTGAAGGGCTTCTGCCCGAGCTTCGTCACCATCAAGGGCGGCGGGCTGCGCAAGCGCAAGGGCAGCGGCAACAAGGAGCTGCTGGCCAACCTGCCGGAGCCGCAGATCCGCAGCGGCCTGGACCAGCCCTGGAACATCCTGATCACCGGCGTCGGCGGCACCGGCGTGGTGACCATCGGCGCCCTGCTGGGCATGGCCGCGCATCTCGAACACAAGGGCGCATCGGTGCTCGACCAGACCGGCCTGGCCCAGAAGGGCGGCGCGGTGACCACGCACGTGCGCATCGCCAGGCGCCCGGCCGACATCCACGCCGTGCGCATCGCCGCCGGCGAAGCCGACCTGGTGCTGGGCTGCGACATGGTGGTGGTGAACGACTACTGGGCGCTGTCGAAGATCCGCGCCGACCGCACCGAGGTCGTGATCAACGACTACCAGGCCATGCCGGGCCCCTTCACCCGCCAGCCGGACATGCAGTTCCCGGCCGCCGGCATCATCGAGGCCATCCGCACCGCGCTGGGCGGCCGCGAGCCGCTGCAGGTCGCCGCCACCGAGATCGCCACCGCGCTGATGGGCGACGCGATCGCCACCAACCTGTTCATGCTGGGCGTGGCCTGGCAGCGCGGCCTGGTGCCGATCAGCTTCGATGCGCTGGTGCGCGCGATCGAACTCAATGGCGCCGCGATCGAGATGAACAAGACCGCCTTCGCCTGGGGCCGCCTGGCGGCGATCAATCCGCAGGCGGTGCTGGAAGCCGCCGGCCTGGTCGAAGCGCCGCAGGGCGATACGATCGCGCTGCCGCTGGACGACGAGCGCCTGTCACGCAACCTCGACGAAACCATCGAACGGCGCGTGAAGTTCCTCACCGACTACCAGGACACCGCCTACGCCGGCCGCTACGTCGCCCTGGTGGACAAGGTGCGCCAGGCCGAGGCGCGCAAGGCCCCGGGTTCGACCGCGCTCACCGAGGCCGTGGCGCGTTATTACTTCAAGCTGATGGCCTACAAGGACGAGTACGAAGTGGCGCGGCTTTACACGTCGGGCGAGTTCAAGCGCCGCATCGAACAGCAGTTCGACGGCGACTACAAGATCCACTTCAACCTGGCGCCGCCGCTGTTCTCCAAGCGCGATGCCGACGGCCACCTGGTGAAGAAGGAATACGGGCCGTGGATCTTCACGGCGTTCAAGGTGCTGGCGAAGCTGAAGTTCCTGCGTGGCGGCGCCTTCGACGTGTTCGGCAAGACCGAGGAGCGCCGCATGGAGCGCCAGTTGATCACCGACTACGCCAAGACCGTGGAAGAACTGCTGGCCGCGCTGGACGGCGGCAACGTCGGCCTGGCCGCGCAGATCGCCTCGGTGCCGGAACACATCCGCGGCTACGGCCACGTCAAGGAAGCGCACTTCGCCAAGGCCAAGGCCCGCGAGGCCGAGCTGCTGGCGGCCTGGCGCAACCCGCAGGCACCGGCCGCGGCGGCCTGATCCGGGGTCGTTCCGGGGTCAGAGTGCATTTATCTTCGTAACGAAGATAAATGCACTCTGACCCCGGATTGCTCTGACCCGGAATTCCGTGAGGGCGCGCCTCAGCCGTCGCCCTCGGCGGCGGCATCCAGCCGGTCCCACAGCGCCGGCGGAATCTCCGGCAGCGACTCGAGCGCCGGGCGGGCGAACAGGTAGCCCTGGAAACGCGTGATGCCCATGTCGCGCAGCACGCGGAACTCGCCCATCGTCTCCACGCCCTCGGCCAGCACGTCGCAGCCCAGGGAGCGGCAGGTGGCGACGATGCCGCTGGTGATCGAGCGGCGCACGCGGTCCTGGTCCAGGCCGCGGATCAGGGCCATGTCGAGCTTGACCACGTCGGGCTGGAACTCGGCCAGCAGGTTCAGTCCGGCGTAACCGGCGCCGAAGTCGTCGATCGCGGTCAGGAAACCGCGGCCCTGGTAGTCCTTGATGATGCGCACCACGTGCGCCACGTCGCGGATCTTCTCCGATTCGGTGACCTCGAAGATCAGCTGGCGCGGATCGAAGCCGCAGCGTTCGGCCGCCGCCAGGGTCAGCCGGATGCAGGTGGCGGGTTCGTAGACCGCGTTGGGCGCGAAGTTGATCGAAAGCCGCGTCGCCATGCCCAGGCGCGCGGCGGTGTCGATCGCCTTCACCCGGCAGGTCTGGTCGAAGCGGTAGAGCTGCTCCGGCGGCACCCGGGCGATGACCTCGCCGGCGCCTTCGCCGTTTTCGCCGCGCACCAGGGCCTCGTAGGCGTAGACGCCGCGCGTGCCGACGTCGATGATCGGCTGGAAGGCCATGCGCACCTCGAAATCCAGCGTCTCGCGACCGCTGCAGTTGGCGCAGGGATGCGGGCTGGCCACCTCGCCGAAGAACTTATTGAGGTACATGATGGAATCGCTTGACTGGCTGGGCCTGCCGCCCGGACCTCGATTCTAGGCCAAAGCGTGCGCGGCCCCGGTCATGCCGCCAGCGCCGCCTGGGCGCCGAAACGCCTGCGGTATTCGGTCGGGCTGATGCCGATGCGCCGGCGGAAATGGTGGCGCAGGTTGGTCGCGGTGCCGAGCCCGCATTCGGAGGCGATGAGCTCGATGGACAGCGAGGTCGTCTCCAGCAGTTCCCGGGCCCGGTCGGTGCGCGCGACCGACAGCCAGCCGACCGGCGTGGTCCCGGTCTTCTGCCTGAAGCGGCGCATGAAGGTCCGCTCGCTCATGGCGCACAGGCGGGCCAGGTCCCCGATGTGGAAATCCTTCTTCAGGTCCGCGCCCATGGCCTGGAGCGCGAGGCCGAGGCGGTCGCGCCCCGCCCCCGGCACCGGGCGCTCGATGAACTGCGCCTGCCCGCCGTCGCGGTGCGGCTGGATGACCAGCCGGCGCGCGACATGGTTGGCGACGTGGGCGCCGAAATCGCGGCGGACCAGGTGCAGGCAGGCGTCGAGGCCGGCGGCGCTGCCCGCCGAGGTGATGATCCCGCCCTCGTCCACGTAGAGCACGTCCGGATCCCAACCGACCCGCGGATACCGCCGCCGGAAATCGTCCACGTACTTCCAGTGCGTGGTCGCCCGCTTGCCGTCGAGCAATCCGGTCGCCGCGAGCAGGGCCGAACCCGAACACACCGACAGCAGCCGCGCGCCGCGGCCGTGGGCGGCGCGCAGGGATTCGACCAGCGCGGCGTCGGCTCCTTCTTCGTTCCAGCCCGGGACGATGATCGTGCCTGCGGCGAGCAACCGCTCCAGCCCGGCATCGGGCCGGATCTCGAAACCGAACTTGCCCCTCACCGGCGCACCGCCGATCGAGACGGTCTCGAACCGGTACCAGTCCGGCTCCAGTTCGGGCCGCGGCAGCCCGAAGATCTCCGCGGCGCAGGAGAACTCGAAATTGCAGAGGTCGTCGTAGACCAGCGCCACGACCAGGCGGTTGGGTCGTTCCATGGGTGAACCCCGGCTTGGCAGGATGTCGACGAACACGTCGATCGCGCCATTTATACCCCCGCCGGCAGGCCACCGGGCCGCGATGGCGGGAGTCTTGCGGAGCTTGGCGTTTCCTTGCCGGTCGGGCACTGCCGGCGGCGGAAGATGGCGCCTTCTGGACGCCCGCTGGCCGGGCCCCCGATGGGGCGTCGGCGACGCGCATGGGATCCTGAGCCTGCCGTTGCCGGCCGCGTGCCGCGGGCGGCGCCACCCCGCTGCCGGAGCGTCCGATGAAACGAGAGGTTGCGATCCTGGTGTTCGAGGACGCCGAGGTGCTGGATTTCTCCGGGCCGTTCGAAGTGTTCGCGGTCACCTCGGAGCTGAACGACGACCGCCTGTTCGACGTGAACCTGGTGGCGCGCGACCGCAACCCGGTGCGGTCGATCAACGGCATGCAGGTGCTGCCCAACCGCAGCTGCGCGGAGATGCCGGCGCCGCAGGTCCTGGTCATCGCCGGCGGCAGCGGTTCGCGCCGGGCCATGCACGACCCGGACCTGCTGGCCTGGACCGCGCAGGCGGTGCGCAGCGCCGAGGTGGTGCTGTCGGTCTGCAGCGGCTCGCGCCTGCTCGCCGCGCTGGGGCTGCTGGCGGGCAAGCCGTTCACGACCCACCACCAGGTCTTCGACCACCTGCTCGAGATCGAACCCACCGCGCAGCCGGTGCGCGAAGCCCGGTTCGTCGATACCGGCCGCATCATCACCACCGGCGGCATCAGTGCCGGCATCGACGGCGCCTTCCACGTGGTGGCCCGGCTGCATGGCGCCGACGTCGCCGAACGCACCGCGGGCTACATGGAATACCGCTGGACGCCACAGCAGGACTACCCGCGGGCCTGAGGCAGGCGGCCGCGGCCGGGCCGTCAGCCGCCGCGCCAGTCCATCTGGCCGAAGGCCTCGTGGTGCTCCACCTCGGGCGCCATCTCCAGCAGGAACGCGGGATCGAAGTCGTAGTACTTCGCCACCGAGATGTCGGCGCCGGCGAAGGCCTCGATCGCGGCGTAGTCGCGCCACCACGACAGGAAGGTGACCTCGACCACGTCGCCGATCTCCCGGTGCAGGCAGCAGGCGCCCAGGTTGCCCGGCGTGCGCCGGTAGTCCGGCAGCGCGTGGACCCGCATGCGCCGCAGGTACTCGGCGCCAAGGGCCACGGGCACCCGCCCGCTCCAGCGCCTGACCACGACCGACGGCGCGCCGTCGCCCTGCTGCGGTTCCGATGCGGGCAGGTCACCGGGGTTCATGCGGATACCTCGCGTGCGGTTGGGGAAACATCAGAAGGGGCCAGCACCGTCACGGTCCCCAGGCCAATCGCGAGGACTCCGGGAACGCAGCAGGCGCGCCCTGCAGGGTTTCATGGTCCGGCGGGCGATGCGGCGCTTTCCGCCTGGCGCTCCAGTCGACGGCGGTTGACCGCTTCCCAGTCGACCGGCCGCCATTGTGTGATCGTCGGCACCATGATGCCGTCCTTCACAGCCGGGTCGTCGGCGACGATTGCCAGCGCCTGCTCGCGCGATTCGACCCGCAGCACGGCCGCGCCGCCATCGGCGTCCACGAACCCGCCGGCGCGCTCCAGCCGGCCGTCGAGATGCAGCTGCAGGATGTAGCGGCCGTGCGGGGCGAGGTTCTGTTCGTTCGTGGGCTTGCCGGCCTCCCAGTTCGGGCCGGGTTCGTAAACCACGAGGAAGAGCAGGCTGCTCAGGACGGAACTCAGGATCATCGGTTGGTTCTCCACGATCGGGTGGACGGCCGGGCCGGACCCGGGAAAGGAAGGCGATGGACGCCCGCCGCGACTGGATTCTAGGGCGCCCGGCTCCGTCCGGCGGCCGGGGGCATGTGCAGGCGGAACCGGATCTTGCCGTCGCCGGCGGCGCCCTGGCGTCGATAGAAGTGGTCGGCGACCACCCAGGCGCCGCGGGCGGTGACTGCGGCATCAGGGTCCTGCGCGGACACGCCTCAGGCCTGCGCTTCGTCGCTGCGGACGGCCAGCGCGAAACCCTCGTCGAGCCAGCCGGTGATGCCGCCCGCCATCAGCTTGGCCCGGAAACCAAGGCGCGCGAGCGCGATCGCCGCCCGCGCGGCGCCATTGCAGTGCGGACCGGCACAGTAGGTGACGAACAGCGTGTCCGGCGGATAGGCCGCCATGCGCGACCCGATGATCTTGCGGTGCGGCAGGCTGATCGCCCCGGGAATATGGCCGGCGGCGTACAGCGCCTCGCTGCGCGCGTCCACCAGCACGAAGCCGGGCGCACGCTCGCGCAGGGCGGCGTGGGTGTCCCAGCAATCGGTCTCGAACTCCAGCATGCGTTCGAAATGCGCCAGGGCCCGGTCGGGCGGCGCGGCGGGGACAGCGGTGACGGCGTTGGGCATGGTGGCTCCGGATCGTGCGGCGATGAAGGCATCATCCGAAGGCGTGCCGGATCCGGCCAGCCTCGTCACCGCCCCGTGCCGCGCAAAACCCGCCAGTCTTCCGGCGGGCCGCCAGGTTTCACAATCCGATCCGGATCCGCCGGAGCAGCTGCATCCAGCCGCGGGGATGGCGCAGGAACGCCCGGCGCACGCGCGTGGGGTTGAAGAAGGCGACACGCTCGACGGCGCGACCCTGCACGAAGCGGAAGCGGTCGACATTCCGCCATGTCACCCGCTCCCTGCCGATGGTGGCGCGGAAGCTCATCTCGATGAAAAGGCTGTCGTGGCGCCAGGCCCAGTCGTGGACGTCCGCGACCAGGTCCGGCAGCACCACGAAGGTCCGGCGGAAGGCTTCGTGGCCGGCGGCGCGGCCTTCGGTCGTCTTCAGTCCCGGTGCGACCAGGCGGATGTCCGGGCTCATCAGGCGCATGAAGTCCGGCAGCCGGCGGACGCCGCCGCGCCAGACGTCCGCGAACGCGGCGACCCATTCCTCGGGGCTGCCCTGGCGGCCGGAATCGGTGTCGACGATGAGGTGCATGGGCGGTGGTTCCTGGTACCCGACGCCGGCGTTCCGGGTGGGAGGAGGCCAGTCTCCGGCTCACCCGGTCGGGCGGACAAGGCGGCGCAGGGCCATGCGGCGGAACATTCCCGCCAGCGCGATCCCGGCCGTGGCACCGCGGCCGCCCCGAGGCACACATCGGCCGGAGCCGGGGCTTTCGAGCGCGGTGGCGGTCCGGTCAGCCGGCGGCGTAGAAGCGGTCCAGCGCTTTTTCCGCCTGCCCACGCTCGTAGTCGCCCAGGCCGCGGGCGGCGGCGCGGTAGCGTTCGATCAGCGCGGCGTCGTTGGGCATGCGCCGGGCCAGCGCCTCGAGCACCTGCCGCGCTTCGAAGTCGCTGCCGATGTCGGCCAGCGAGGCCAGCACGCCGGTCGCCAGCGGCTCGTCCACCGGGCCCGCCTCGACCAGCGCCACCAGCGCCTCGCGGTGCTCGAAGTCCGAGCCGATGCCGCCGACGGCGCGCAGCCAGGCCGCCAGCGTCGCGGCGTCGGCGCGGGTGCCGGGCGCGGCCTGTTCCAGCACCTGGCGCAGTTCGAAGTCGCTGCCGATGTCGGCGGCGCTTTCCAGCGCCAGCTGCACGGCGCCCGGCATGTCCTGGCTGCGCTCGATCAGCGCCTCGAGCACGCGGCGGTGCTCGAAGTCGCTGCCGATCGTCGCCAGCGCACGCTGCCAGGCCGGCAGCGCGGCGCCCGACATCGGCTGGGTCTCGACGAAGTGGCGCAGCAGTTCGGCCAGTTCGAAGTCCGAACCGATGTCCACGGCCAGGGCCAGCACCTGGGCCTGATGCGCGGGCGTGAGCTTCTGATGGTCGAAGGCGGCCTGCAGGGCCTGCCGGACCTCGAAGTCGGAGCCGATGCCCTTGGCCGCGGCCAGCGCGCGCTGCAGCTGGGCGGCGTCGAGCGCCGCGTTCTCGAACAGCACCTCGAGGTAGCGGCGCGTGGCGTAGTCGGACTCGATCAGGGCGATCTCGGCCAGCAGCGCGTCGGCGCCGCCTCGGGCCAGGAAACGTTTGCCGCGCGCCTCGGCGTCGATGCCGGTCTCGCGCAGGATGCGCGGCAGCGCCGCGGCCAGCCAGGCGCGGCCGGCGGCGTCGAGCGGCGCGGCGTCGCCGTCCACTTCGTAGTCGCGCACGATCTTGCCGTCCACGCCGTGGAAGAGGATGGCGCGGCTGACGCCGTCGCGGGTTTCCCGGATCTGCAGGCGGGCGCCGGCGCCGAGCGTGGCCACGTCGGTTTCGGCGGCGTTGAAGCCGACCTTGCCGCGCAGGTTCACCTGCAGCTGGACGCCGTCGTCGCTGGCGCGATAGCTGTAGCTGTCGCCGCTGGTGAAGATGTTCTCGAACCAGCCGCCAGCCGCCAGGGCCGGCGGCGCATAGGTGGACACGGCCAGGCCGGGCAGCGCGACGGCGGCGGCCAGGGCGAGGGTGAGGGCAGTGCGGCGCACGGCCGGCGACAGGGAGCGCGGGTTCATCGGAAGGTCCTCCAGCAGGTTCTGGACGCGGCGGACCACCGGACCGGCATCGCCGGCCATGGCCACCGCGAGGGCGGGGTGCGCGGCGCGGGCGCCGGCGTGGGAAAGACAGGCCGCCAGGCATTCGGCCAGCGGGCGGCCGCTGCCCAGGCGCTGGGCGGCGTGCGCGTCGCAGGCGTCTTCGGCCAGGGCTTCGAGCCGGCGCACGGCGTGGCGTGCCAGCGGATGGAAGGCCAGCAGCAGCAGGACCATGCGCTGCAGCAGGCGCCAGGCCGGATCGCGGCGGTGCAGGTGGGCGATTTCATGCGCCAGCAGGGCGCGCTGCTGCGCCTCGGGCATCGCGGCGGCCCAGGCCGGCAGCAGCACGGTGCCGCCCGGCAGGACCATGGGGCTGGCGATGGCGGCGTGGCCGCGCAGCGGCGGTGGCGACAGGCCGAAACCACGCGCCAGTTCGGTGGCGTGGCGGTGAAGCGTCGAGGCCGCGGGCAGCGGCAGGCTCTGCCGGCGCAGGCGGCGCAGGGCCAGCAGCTGGCGGCCCAGCCGCAGCGCCGCCAGGCCGGTCACCAGCGCCCAGAGCGCCAGCAGGGCGGCGGCGAGCGCGGACGGAAGCGGCACGACGGTGCCCGGCGCGTCGGCGGTTTCCGTGCGCGGGAGGTTTGTCGCCGACGGCGCCGGGGGCGGCATCACGGCGTCGCCGAGGGCGGCGGTGTCCGAGGTGGCGGCGCTGGCGCGCGGCGTCGGCAGCTGGGCGGGATGCAGGGCCAGCGGCCGGTGCGCGGCGTTGGTGCGGGACGCGGCCGTCGTGTCGGGCGACAGCGTGGCCAGGTCCAGCCGGGGCGCGAACTGCAGCCCGGTCGAGACCAGCGCGCCGAACAGCGCGATGCGCCAGGCCAGTTCGGCCACGCCGGAATGGCGCAGCCAGCCGAAACGTTCGACCAGCCAGGCCGCGCCCAGCAGCAGGCTGGCGTGCAGCACGAAGGTCAGCCCCAGCGACAGGACCAGGTCGAGGCCGCTCATGGTTTGCGCTCCGGTTTGGCGGCCAGCAGGGCCTGCACGCGCTCTATGTCGCCGGGCGCGACTTCCTTCTCGCTGACCAGATGCGCCAGCAGGGCGTTCGGATCGCCGCGGAACAGGCTCTGGATCAGGTCGCCGACCATGGAGCGGCGCACCTGCGATTCGTCCACCAGCGCGCGATAGACCAGTTGCCGGCCGTCGCGGCGCGCATCCACCAGGCCGCGCTTGCCCAGCCGGGTCAGCACGGTGGCGACGGTGGTGTGGGCCAGGCCGCGCGAGGTCACCAGGGCCGCGGCCACGTCGGCCACGCTGGCCTCGCCGCGCCAGAGCACGCGCATGACGTCGAGCTGCAGCTCGCTCAGGGCGATGTCTTCGGTGTGTGGCTCGCGGGCCATGGCTTTCCTCTACAGGTGTCGTACGACAGTTGTAGAAGATGGACGGCGGGGAAACACGGGCCGGAAGTCATGGGTGATCCGGGTTCCTGCCCCCGGTCTCCGGCCCCGGGCGGGTTCGGACCGCTGCCCGGGCGTGGACCGGTGTGATGATGTCCGCGCCTTGGCGAATCACCTCGGCATGGACACCGCCACCGCCCCGATGCCCCGCCCCGCCGACACCGCCGACTTCGAGCGCCTGCTCGCCGACCATCCCGGCATCGTCGCCAAGGTCGCGGCCAGCTACGCCTTCGACCGCGACGACCGCGCCGACCTCGCCCAGGAGATCCGCCTCCAGCTCTGGCACGGCTGGCCCGGCTACGACCCGGCGCGGCCCTTCGCCACCTGGATGTACCGGGTCGCGCTGAACGTCGCGATCTCGTGGCGGCGCCGGCAGCCGCGGGCGCCGCACGAATCTCTGGGCAGCGAACACGAGGACCTGGTCGGCGCCCGCGACGTCGACGCCGAAAGCCGCCAGCGCCTGGCCCTGGTGCAGCAGGCGATGCAGTCGCTGGGTGCGCTGGACCGCGCGCTGCTGCTGCTGCACCTCGAAGGCTGCAGCCACCGCGCCAGCGGCGAGGTGCTGGGCATCAGCGAAACCAATGCCGCGACCCGACTGGGCCGCATCCGCCAACACCTGCGCCGGCTCGCCGGCGAAGCCTCCGGAGAAGACCATGGAACTGACTGAACTCGAAAACGCCTGGCGGCAGCTCGACACCCGCCTGGCCGGCCTGGAGGCGCAGGCGCGCGAACAGCGCCTGCACCGCCGCCTGGACGCGCTGCGTTCGCGCATCCGCCTGCTCGGCTTCGGCCAGGCGCTGCAGCTGCTGGCCGGCGTCGCCCTGGTGGTGACGATCGCGCCGTGGTGGATCGAACGCTGGGGCCAGTGGCACCTGGTGGCCTACGGCATCGGCCTGCACGCCTACGGCCTGCTGCTGCTGATCACCGCGGTGGTGCAGCTGCTGGCGATCGCCATCCTCGACTACCGGCAGCCGGTCGCGAAGGTGCAGAAACGCCTGCTGCTGGTGCGGCGGGTGCGGATCTGGGGCGAACGCTGGGGCCTGGTGGCCGGCTTCACGGCCTGGGTGCCGGCGGTGTTCGCGGGCCTGGCCTGGTTCGGCTGGGACGTCTGGCTGAGCCGGCCGTCGGTGGTGCTGGTCAACCTCGGCGCCGGCCTGGCCATGTCCGCGGGCGTCGCCTGGCTCAGCTACCGCTGCCGCGACTGGTTCGAGCGCGAAGCGGTGGGCGGTTCGCTGCGCGCCGCGCAGCAGGAGCTGGCGGCGCTGGAACAGGGGCCGCAGCCCGCGGTCCCCGATTGATCAGAGGACTTCCATGGCCTTCCAGGTCAACAGGCTCACCACCGCCGCCACCAGCAGGTACCTCCAGGCCAGTTCCAGGAAACCGGCCGCCGACAGCCAGGCCGTCACCCCGGCGATGGCCAGCGCGGCGAGCGCGTAGAGCACGGTCTGGACCACGGTCGAGGCCAGCCGGATCCACCCCTCCAGGGCGTCGTCGGCGGCGCCGGACGGGCGGCGCCGCTCGGCCAGGCTGCGCAGGAAGGCCGGCGCGGTCGCGGCCGCGGCCACCAGGCTCAGGCCCATGCGCACGGCGCGGGCGCCGGCGATGCAGAACGCCAGGGCGAAGGCCATCGCCGCGCCGCTGTAGGGCATCGGGTCTCCCCAGGTGGCGGTCGTCGCCGGGATCGCGGCCCATCCGCCGGCGCCCAGGGCGAGGATGAACTGCAGCGCCAGCGCGCCCATGCCCAACAGATGGTCGCGGTCCACCCCGTGCGGATTCACACCGCGTCCGCCTGGTTCTTCAGGATCAACTCGGCCAGCCAGGCTTCGCCCTGCTCCATCAGTTCCAGCGGCGTCTGCTGCCAGCCGGTGAGCACCATGGCTTCGGCGATCGAGAACTCGAGCTGCTGCTTGGTGAACTTGCGCTGCCCGGCGATGACCGCCTCGAGCACGGCGCGGCCGGGCATGGGGGCGTCCATCTCGGCCTCCTTGGCGGCGACGGCCGCGCCGGGATCGGCGCCGCCGTGGTCGGCCAGCCAGGCGATGCGGGCCAGGGCGTCGGACTGCGGGTCCTTGCCGGCCGGCACGCCGGGCGCCGCGGCGGCTAGGGCCTTCTGCAGGGTGTTGAGCTGGCCGGCGACCTTCATGCGCTGCAGGTTGGCGGCATCGCGGGCGTGTTCGGCGTCCTCGACGTCCTGGCGCAGGCGCGCGACCTCGGCGGGGTTGCCGGCGATGCTGGCGTCGGTGGGCGGGGCCGGTTCCAGCGCCTTGGCGATGACGTCCAGGCGGGCGAGCCAGTCGTCGCGCTCGCGCAGGCCGGGCGCGGCCGAGATCATGAACCGGAGGGATTGCAGCTGGGCGCGGGGGTCGCTCATGGGGCCCGAGTATAGGACGGCCCCATGACCGCGGTCAGCCTCCGGAGGGGCGGGTTCTCAGCGACCGGGGCCGACGTCGATGAAGGCCAGGAACTCGGCGCGGGTGCGGGCGTCGTCCCGGAAGGTGCCCAGCATCTTGGAGGTCACCATGCTGACGCCGCGCTTGTGGATGCCGCGGGTGGTCATGCATTCGTGCGCGCCTTCGACCACCACGCCGACGCCGCGCGGCTTCAGCACGTCCTGGATGCAGCGGGCGATCTGGGCGGTCATCTTCTCCTGCACCTGGAAGCGGCGGGCGTAGGCCTCGACCACGCGGGCCAGCTTGCTGATGCCCACCACCTTGCCGTCGGGCAGGTAGCCGATGTGCGCCTTGCCGATGATCGGCGCCATGTGGTGCTCGCAGTGCGATTCGAACTCGATGTCGCGCAGCACGATCATCTCGTCGTAGCCGGCGACCTCCTCGAAGGTGCGCTCGAGGAATTCCCGCGGCTCGTCCTTGTAGCCGCTGAACCAGTCGCCGTAGGCTTCGGCGACGCGGCGCGGGGTGTCGAGCAGGCCCTCGCGGGCCGGGTCTTCCCCGGCCCAGCGCAGCAGTACGCGTACCGCGTCTTCGGCCTCGGCCTGGGTGACGGCGGGTTTTTCCTTGGCGCTCATCGGCGACGCTCCTGGCGGCAGGCGCCCAGTGTAGCGCCGGCCCGTGCACGCGCCGCGACGACATCCGGCAAATCCGGGGTCAGAGTGCATTTATCCGACCGCGGCCGGATAAATGCACTCTGACCCCGGATTGGTTTCAGCGGGGGCGGGTGGCGCGGTGGGAGACCCAGAGCGCCAGCGCGACGATCAGCGCCGACAGCAGGAAGGGCGCGCCGGGGAAATGCCAGTCCGCGTAGTCGCCGATGGCCGCGGCGAACACGCTGGTGAACATCACCGGCGCCGCAATGCCCGCCAGGCTGGCCAGGCTCATGAAGGCGCCCTGCAGCCGGCCCTGTTCGGCCGGGTCCACCTGGCGCGTGGCCAGGGCCTGCACGGCCGGGTTCGCCAGGCCCCAGAACGCCATCACCGGGATGCCCGCCAGGAACATCCAGCCGCTGGGGGCGAAGGCATACAGCGTGAAGCCGGCCAGGCCGCAGGTCTGGCCCAGCAGCAGCGCCCGGCGTTCGCCCAGCGCCTTCACCAGGCGGCCGATCAGCCCGGCCTGCACGATCGCCGTGCAGATGCCGACCGCCGCCAGCACGTAGCCGACTTCCTTGATGCCCCAGCCGTAGCGGTAGTCGGCGAACAGCACGAACACGCTCGGGAAGACGTAGTGGGCCAGGTTGTCGAGCATGATCACCGCCGCCAGGCCCAGCACGTGCGGATAACGCTTGATCAGCACCAGCGAGCCGATCGGGTTGGCGTGGCTCCAGTCGAAGCGCGGCGAGCGTTTTTCCGGCGGCAGCGATTCCGGCAGCACGAACCAGCCGTAGACGAAATTGAGCAGGGCCAGGCCGGCCGCGGCCCAGAACGGCGCGCGCAGGTCGATGTCGCCCAGCAGCCCGCCCACCACCGGGCCGATGATGAAGCCCAGGCCGAAGGCCGCGCCGAGCATGCCGTAGCTCTTGGCGCGGTTCTCCGGCGCCACCACGTCGGCGATGTAGGCGTTGGCGATGGAGAAGCTGGCGGCGGTGATGCCGGAGATGATGCGGCCCACCAGCAGCCAGGGCAGCGAATCCGCGACCGCCATGAAGATGAAGTCCAGGCCCAGGCCGAGGCAGGAAAGGAGGATCACCGGGCGGCGCCCGAAGCGGTCCGACAGCGCGCCCTGGATCGGCGAGCTGACGAACTGGATGGCCGCGAACACCGTGCCGAACACGCCGACCCAGCCGGCCGCCACGGCGGTGTCGCCACCGACGAAGTCCTCGATCAGGTGCGGCAGCACCGGGATGATCAGGCCGAAGGCCAGGATGTCGATCAGCACCGTGATGAAGATGAAGACCATCGCGGCGCGGCGCACGGGCGGCGCGGGAAGGGGCATGTCCAAGGGGCGGGCCGGGAGCGGAAAGCGCGGAGTTTAGCCCAGGCCGCCGCGGCTTACGGCGACAGCCACCGGCCGTGCCAGCGGTCGTGATCGCGGGCGAAGGCCGCCCGGCGATGGCCGCTGGCGGCCAGCGAAAGCCAGTCCAGCGCCACCAGCTCGATCCGGGCCAGCGCGAAGTGTCCGCGCGCCCGCGACAACAGCGCCGCGTCCACGGCCGCCGGCCGGTCGCCTTCGGTCTGATCGGACAACGGCGAACCCGGCGCGACCGGCACGCAATAGGTGCTGCGCGACGCCCGCCCGCAGGCGGCCCAGGCCGCATCGGCGTCCGCGTCGTCCAGGTGCAGCCGGACCTTGCCGGACAGGCGCAGCTGTTCGCCGTGCCCGAAAAAACACCAGGCCACGCGGCCGTCGGCCTGCAGCTGGACGAGCTTCGGGCTGCGGCGGTCGGTGTGGAAACTGACGCGGGCGGCCTCGGGGTCGACCGAGCGCAGCACGGCGTAACGCGCCTGCGGTCCATCGGCCGAAAGCGTGGCCAGCACGCCTTGGTGGAAGGGATCGTCGCGGCCGCGGGCGCCGGCCAGCAGGCGCGTCCAGGCGTGGTTCCAGACGGCGTCGAGGGTGTCGGTCATGGCGCCGATGGCAGCAGCCGGCGCGTGTGGGCGGCGCGAACGGGCGCCGCGCGCGGCTTCAGTCGACGCGGCAGAACACGGCCTTCAGGTAGCGGCTTTCCTTCACGTGCGCCATCACCGGATGATCGGCGCCGGCGCCGGCGACCTTCAGGATCTGGACGGTGCGGCCGGCGTAGAACGCGGCGCGGCGGATCATGTCCAGGAACTCGTCCT
>CBFGOZ010000032.1:0-15547 GCA_965650505.1 uncultured Arenimonas sp. | reverse complement strand
TCGCTGATGCCCGAATCCACCCACATGCTGATGTGGGTGATGTCGGACCGCGGCATCCCGCGCAGCTACCGGATGATGCAGGGCTTCGGCGTGCACACCTTCCGCCTGGTCAACGCCGCCGGCGAAAGTTCGCTGGTCAAGTTCCACTGGACGCCGAAGCTGGGCGTGCATTCGCTGGTCTGGGACGAGGCGGTGAAGATCTCGGGCGCCGATCCCGACTACCACCGGCGCGACCTGTGGGACGCGATCGAGGCGGGCGACTACCCCGAATGGGAGCTGGGCATGCAGGTGTTCAGCGAGGCCCAGGCCGACGCCTTCAGCTTCGACGTGCTCGATCCGACCAAGATCGTGCCCGAAGAACTGGTGCCGGTGATGCCGGTGGGCCGCCTGGTGCTCGACCGCAACCCCGACAACTTCTTCGCCGAGACCGAGCAGGTGGCCTTCTGCGCCGCGCACGTCATCCCCGGCATCGACTTCACCAACGACCCGCTGTTGGCCGGGCGCATCCACTCCTACGTGGACACCCAGATCAGCCGGCTGGGCGGGTCGAACTTCCACGAGATCCCGATCAATGCGCCGGTCTGCCCGGTGCACAACCACCAGCGCGACGGCATGCACCGCCAGGCCGTGCACCGCGGCCAGGTGGCCTACGAACCGAACTCGCTGGGCGGCGGCTGTCCGTTCCAAGCCGGCGCCGCCGGCTTCGTCTCCTTCCCCGAACCGGTGCAGGGCGAGGAGCTGCGCGGCAAGCCCGAGCGTTTCGCCGAGCACTTCAACCAGGCGGCGATGTTCTACGAAAGCCAGACCGAGGCCGAGAAGCGCCACATCGAGGCGGCGTTCCGCTTCGAGCTGAGCAAGGTCACCGTGCCGGCGATCCGCGAACGCACGGTGGCGATGCTGCGCAACGCCTCGGAGATGCTGGCGCAGGCGGTCGCCGACGGCCTGGGACTGCCCATGCCGGCCGCGATGCCGCGGGCGCTGGATCCGCCGCCCGCGCCCGAGGTGCGCGAATCGCCGGCGCTCAGCCAGTTCTCGCTGCCCGGCGAAACCACCATCCGCAGCCGCCGGATCGCGGTGCTGGTCGCCGACGGGGTCGACCTGGACACCGCGGCGGCGATCCGCCGCGGCCTGGAAGAGGCGGGGGCGATGGTGCGCTGGGTCGGGCCGCGGGTCGGGCTGCACCGCGCCGGCGGCGGCGGCGAATTCGAGGCCGAGGCCTCTCTGGAAAGCGAAGCCTCGGTGCTGTTCGACGCGATGGTGGTGCCGGGCGGCGATACCGCGGTCGACCTGCTGGTGGCCGACGGCCGGGCCATCGAATTCGTGCGCGACCAGTACCGCCACTGCAAGGCCATGCTCGCCGTCGGCGAGGGCCGGCGGCTGTTCGAGGCCGCCGGGCTCGGCGAGGTGCTGGATGACGCCGGGCTGATCGTCGCGCCGGCCTTCAACCGCGGCCTGGTCTCGGATTTCGCCGCCCAGGTGGCGCGCCACCGCGTGTTCGAACGCGAGCGGGATCCGCCGGCGGCTTGATGGGGCGCAGCGTCGATCCGCGCAGCGTGCGCCGGTCGACGCTGCGCGGGGCGACGCCTATCCTTGCGCGGGTCCGCTCCGGCCACCTTCCCCGCGCACGGCGGACATCCCCGTCCCGGAGTCCGCCCCATGAAGTTCCTCTTGCGCATCGCCCTCTACCTGCTGGCGCCGGTCCTGATCGTGTTCGCCGGCATGGGCGCGCTGAGGGGCGCGGCGATGGGCGACCAGGAGCGTGCGGCCGCCGACTGGCTGCGCACGGTGCCGGACGGGTCGCCGCAGGACAACGGATATTCCTGGCTGGCGTTTTCCTCCTACGAGGTGCCGGAGGACAAACTGGCTTCGGTGACGGCGTCCGAGGTGGGGCGCTTCGTCGCCTGGGAAAAGGCGATGGTGCAGGACACCGTCGACCGCTGGGACTTCGCCTTCAACGGGCTGCAGGAACTTTCGGGCGTCGAGTTCGACGGCCCCCGCGCCCAGGCCTATCCGCAGCGCCCGGACTGGCGTGTTCCCCCGATCTTCTGCGCCGCGCAGAGCCGCGGTTGCCTGGCGCGGATCGCTGCGGCCCCGGAACCGGTGCGGGCTGAGCTGGCGGCGCAGGCCGGGCGGCTGGAAGCGGCCGAGCGTGCGCTGGCCGCCGGTGAATTCGGCGACCCGTATCCGCCGAGCATGTTCGCGCCGCTGCCGCCGATGCAGTACCTGCGCCTGCCCCTGACGCGGGCCGCGCTGCTGGCGGTGGACGGCCACGTCGACGAGGCGATGCGCCGCAGCTGCGGCCAGCTCGCCGACAGCCGGCGGCTGGCCGCCGACAGCAACATGCTGGTGCACAAGCTGGTGCTGCTGAGCCATGCGCAGGGCGCGGCCGAGCTGCTGCTCGACCTGCGCCGCGCCCATCCCGGGCGAACGCTACCCGCGAACTGCGCCTCGGCCCTGGCGCCGGTCGTGCCGCAGCACTACCTGGCCTGCGAGTCGCTGCGCCGCGAAGCGGCCTGGCAGGCCCGCCTCTGGCGGCAGCTGCAGCGGGAGATGACCGGCCGGCCCTTTCCGGCCCAGGTGCTGTTCCGCCATTTCCTGCAGGACGCCGAGCTGTTGGAGGCCTGGCTGGGCATGAGCTACGCCGGCTACTGCAGCGAGGACTTCACCCGCGCCGCGATGGCCGGCGAGGCGCTGGTGCCGCCGCCGCCGGTGGTCGCCGTGGACGACCCGCGCTGCGCGCTGGCCAGCCTGAGCTGCCGGATGTTGACCGACAGCCTGGCGGTGCAGGGCATCAAGTACCAGGCGCGCATGCAGCAGCTTTCCGCGAAACTGCAGCTGCTGCTGGCGGCGCATGAAGTCGCCGACGGCAGGGCCACGGTGGATGGCCTGCTGGCCCGGGGCATTCCCGGCCACACCCTGTCGCTGGACCCGACCGGGCGGATCCGCCTCGCCTCCGGCCCCGGCATGCGGGAGCCGCTGGCCTTCGACCTCGAACTGCTGCCGGCCGCGGACTGAGTCCGCTGCGCGCGACGGCTCACGCCAGCCGCCACAGCGCGCGGGCTTCTTCGGCGACCAGGTCGGGGAACTCCTCGGGGAAGAACAGGTTGGCGCCTTCGATGCGGCGCACGCCCTGCAGGTTGCCGAGCGTGCGCTCCAGCCAGGCCGCGCCTTCGGTGGAGAAGGTGGTGTCGCCCATGCCCCAGACCACGCGGCTGGGAATGCGCGATGCGCGCAGCGCGGCTGCGGTCCCGGCCAGCACGTTCCGTTCGAGGCCGATCGCGTAGGCGTGGGTGCCGTCGGGGTTGGCGACCAGCGGCGCCAGGTAGACGTCCACCGCTTCGTCGGTGGGGTTGTGGCGGAAGGTGTAGGTCAGGCCGCCGAGTCCTTGCGCCGAACGCGCCAGGTCCGGGTCGTGCAGCCACGGCGCCAGCCATTCGGCGACGAAGCGGCCCTCGTGCGCCAGCGCGATCACCGGCAGCAGGGGCTTGGGCGGGCAGTCGATCTCGGTGTCGCCATTGGTCAGCAGCAGGCTGCGCACGCGGTCCGGATGGCCGATCGCGAGCAGTTGCGCCACCGCGCTGCCGCTGTCGTTCGCGACCACGTCGGCGCGCGCCACGCCCAGGTGGTCCAGCAGCGCCAGCAGCATGCCCACCTGGTCGGCCGGCGCCACGCCCTGGCCGGCCGCGACCCGCGTGAAGCCGTGGCCCATGAAGTCGGGCGCTATGCAGCGGCGGTCGGCGCACAGGCGGTCGATCACGCCGCGCCACTGGAAGCCGTTGAGCGGGAAGCCGTGCAGGAACAGCGCGGCGTCGCCTTCACCGCGTTCGAAATACGCGATGTCGCCGAAGCGCGTGGCGGCGTAGCGGCGCGCGGCGTGGAAGGCGGCGCGGTCCATCGGCGGCACGGCGGTCTCGGCGCGCAGGCCCTGCGGCCCGCCGCAGCCGGCCAGTGCGGTGGCGGCGAGGCCGCCGGTGGCGATCAGGAAATGGCGGCGCTGCATGGTGGTCTCCGGCGTGGACGGTGGCGCCAAGGTGACCATCCGCGTGTTCGGCCTCAATGCCCGCGCGGGTCATGCCGACATGACCTGCCAGGTCATCGCCCGCGACAGGTCCGCGGCCTATGCTTGGCCCGCGGGATGTTCCGCCGTCCGACGATGCCGCCCATGTCCGCTGCTCCCATCGGCCTGCTGCTGCGCGAATGGCGCGCGGCGCGACGCCTGAGCCAACTCGACCTGTCCCTGGCGGCCGGCGTTTCCACCCGCCACATCAGCTACGTCGAGACCGGCAAGGCCCGTCCCAGCCGCGAGCTGGTCACGCGCCTGGCCGACACGCTGGAGATGCCGCTGCGCGAGCGCAACGCGCTGCTGGTGGCCGCCGGCTTCGCGCCGAAATACCCCGAGACGGTGCTCGATACGCCGGCGCTGGCGGCGGTGCGGCGCGCCATCGATTCGATCCTGCGGCAGCAGGAGCCGTACCCCGCCTTCCTGCTGAACCGGCACTGGGACGTGCTGGCCGCCAACGCCGCGGCCGCGCGGGTCACCGGCTTCCTGCTCGACGGCCGAGCCAACCCGCAGACCAACATGATCCGCCAGTTCTTCGACCCCGAGGCGCTGCGCGGCGCGGTCCGCAACTGGGAAGAGATCGCCCGCGACCTGATCCGCCACCTGCACATCGAAGTCGCCGCCGCGCCGTCCGACGGCGCCGCGCGCGAGCTGCTCAGGGACGTGCTGGCTTATCCCGGCGTGCCGGCCAGCTGGCGCCTGCGCGACGTCGGCGCCTCGCCGGCGCCGCTGCTGACGACGGTGTTCGAGAAGAACGGCCGCGAACTGCGCTTCTTCTCCACCATCACCACCTTCGGCACGCCGCACGACGTGACCCTGGACGAGCTGCGGATCGAATGCGCCTTCCCCGAAGACGAGGCCACGGCCGCCTTCTGCCGCGAACTGCGCGACGCAGCCGCCACGGGATAGCACGCTTTCGACGAGCGTTCCAGACCGCAGGCATGGCGCAACCATGGGCCACGCCCACCGCCCTGCCGAAGGAACCGCCCATGTCCGCCCTTCCGATGTCCGAACCCTTCACCCGCGGCGGCCGCGACCGCGCGCTGCCGCCGCTGCTGCTCACGCTGTCGCTGTGCCTGGGCTTCGGGCTGGGCGTGCAGGCCCTGGTGATGCTGGCGATGGCGGGCCAGGGCCAGCTGCCGCAGGCGCCGCGCCTGCTGGCCGACGCCGCGCGCCTGCTGGTGCTGTGCGCGGGCACCGGGCTGGGCCTGGTGATCGCCGCGGGCGTGTCGAAAGGGCGCTGGGGCCTGGCGATGGGACTGGCCGGCATCGGCGCGGCGCTGGCCTTCCTGCTGGCCCGCTTCATCCAGATCGCGACGCTGCGCGCCCTGACCGGCGGCGACATCCATGGCGCCATGCCCTGGGCCGACGCCGCGCTGCACGGCCTCGTGTTCGCCCTGCTGGCCGGCGCACTGCCGCTGCTGGCGCGGGAAGGCGCGGGCCTGCGGGCACCAGCCTGCCTGGGCGCCGCGCTGGGCAGCATCGCCTTCGCGGTGGAGTGGGCGACCCTGCCCGGGGACGCCGACCTGCTGACGCGCGCCCTGATGGACATCGGCGTCGCGGCGGGCCTGGCCCTGGCGCTGTCGCTGGCGCCGCGGATCGGACGCCGCCGCGGCTGACCGGCGCGGCGCTTCGGATCGGGCCGCGGCTTCACTATGCTGCGGCCATGCCCGACCCGCAGCCGCCGACCACCGACCAGCTCAGCACGCCCCTGGCCTGGGCCGATGCCCAGGGCCGGCTGCTGGGCTGCAATGCCGCCTTCGCCAGCTGGCTGGGCGTGAGCGCGCGCCGCCTGGCCGGCGTGGGCCTGTCCGAACTCGATGCCGAGGCCGGGCGCCTGGACGAACTGCTGCCGCGCCTGCCTTCGTCGGGCGAGGCGGTGCGCGTGCGCCGCGCGCGGCTCGCCTTCCCGGGCGGCAGCGAACGGTTCGCGGACCTGTGGCTGGCGCGCGGCGAGGACGGCGGCCTGCGCCTGGAGGCGCACCTGGCCGAGGAATTCCCCGGCGAGGACCCCGCCACGGCCCTGCCCGCCGCGCTGTCGGCGGCACTGAAGGGACTGGCGCACGAGATCCGCAATCCGCTGGCGGGCATGAAGGGCGCCGCGCAGCTGCTGGCGCGCCGCGTCGAGGGCGACGACACCCGCGAACTGGTGGACCTGATCGGCAGCGAAGTCGACCGGCTCGCGGCCCTGGTCGACCGCCTGCTGAACCCGGCGCCGCCGCGCGAGTTCGCGCCCACCAATATCCACGCGGTGCTCGAGCGCGTGCGCCAGCTGGCGGAGGTGGAGGCGGGCTGGGCGATCAAGCTGGTGCGCGACTTCGACCCCTCGCTGCCGGAGTTTCCCGGTGACGCCGATCGCCTGGCCCAGGCGCTCTGGAACCTGGTGCGCAACGCGCTCGAATCCGGCGCGACGACGGTGCAGCTGCGCACCCGCGCCGAACACCACCTGCTGATCGGCGACAGCGCGCACCGCCTGGCCGTGCGCGTCGAGATCGCCGACGACGGCCGCGGCGTGCCCGAGGACCTGGCCGAACGCATCTTCCTGCCCCTGGTCAGCGGCCGCGCCGAAGGCAGCGGGCTCGGCCTGCCCCTGGCCCAGCAGGTCGCCCGCGAACACCGGGGCTCCCTGAGCTACCGCTCAAGGCCGGGCCATACGGTTTTCACGCTGCTGATCCCGGTCCCGGACGAACCCGACCCCACCTGATCCGCCCCCAAAATCCGGGGTCAGAGTCGATTTATCCAGATAAATCGACTCTGACCCCGGATTCTGGGGCTTGTCGGGGCGGGAGTCACTGTGCATACTGTGCCTAGCACAGAAGCACAGTGACCCCGTGAACCCCGAGCTCTTCCTGTCCGCCAGCGATCCGCGGCCGATGTACCAGCAGATCGTCGACCAGGTCACCGCCAAGGTGATGGCCGGCGACTGGACGGCCGGCCAGCCGCTGCCTTCGATCCGCGAACTGGCGGCGGCCAGCCGGGTCAGCGTGATCACGGTGCGCCGCGCCTACGAGGACCTCGAGCGTGCGGGCGTCATCGCCACCCGCCAGGGCAAGGGCTCGGTGGTGGCCGAACGCAGCGACCTGCCCACTGTGCTGATGCACGAGGAACTGCAGCGCCAGCTCGCCGCCCTGCTGGCCATCGCGGCCCGCCTGGGCCTGCCCCGCGGCGAACTGCACCGGCTGATCGACCAGGCCGCCGACCCCGACCCGGGCGCCGCGGCCGACCCCACCACCCCGCAAGGATCCACGCCATGAGCCTCGCCTTTTCCCTGACCGGCATCGCCAAGCGCTACCCGCACTTCGCGCTGCAGGACATCTCGCTGGACCTGCCCGAAGGCCAGGTGATGGGCCTGGTCGGCGTCAACGGCGCCGGCAAGACCACCCTGCTGCGCCTGCTCACCGGCCTGGCCGCCGCCGACGCCGGTGAAGTGACCGTGCTCGGCCACCGCCTGCCCGAACACCAGGTCGCCGCCAAGCGCGACATCGGTTTCGCGTCCGAAGACATGCGCCTCTACCGTGGTCAGTCGCTGCGCTGGCACATGGACCTGGTGCGCGGCATCTACCCCGGCTGGGACGAAAGTTACGCCGCCGAACTGATCAAACGTTTCGAGCTTCGCCCGGAACAGACCTTGGGCGGCTTTTCGCACGGCCAGCGCGTCAAGGCGCTGCTGCTGCTGTGCCTGGCGCGCCGCCCGCGCCTGCTGCTGCTGGACGAACCCACCACCGGGCTCGACCCGGTGGCGCGCATCGAAGTGCTGGAAGCCCTGGCCGACGTGCTGCGCGACGAAAGCCGCAGCGTGCTGTTCTCCTCGCACAACACCCACGACGTCGAACAGCTTGCCGACACCATCACCTTCCTGCACAAGGGCCGGCTGGTGGCCTCGGCCGACAAACACGCCTTCGTGGACCGCTGGCGCCGCGTGGTCTGCCAGGGCGCACTGCCAGCGGGCATCGAGGCCTGGCCGGAAATCGCCAGCGCCCGCGCCAACGGCAGCCTGGTCGAGATCAAGGCCCGCGCCTGGACCGACGACCTGCCCGCGCGCCTGGCCGCCCAGGGCCTGCAGGTGCAGCGCAGCGATGCGATGGCCCTGGAAGACATCTTCATCACCGCCGTCCGCTCGGGAGCCGTGGCATGAGCCTCAATACCTCCGTCATCCGCCTGCTGGTGCTCAAGGACTGGCAGCTGTTCCAGAAGCAGCTGGCCTTCTACACGCTGGCCGGCATCGTCGCCCTGTGTTTCCTGGGGCTGGGCAAACCCTGGGCCTTCTACATCGGCTCGCTGATGCTGCTGATCGTGGTGGTGTCGGCCGCGTGTTTCTCCATCTCGACCTCGCTGGTGGTCGAGCGCAAGGAACACACCCTGGCCTTCGTGATGAGCCTGCCGGTGTCGCCGCTGGATTTCACGGTGTCCAAGCTGGCCGGCAACCTGCTGACTTTCGGCGTGCCCTTCGTGGTGCTGCTGGGCGGCGCGTTGGCCCTGGTGATGTTCACGCCGCTGCCCGACGGGCTGTTCGTGTACACGCTGCTGATCTTCGCCTGGCTGCTGTTCGCCTATGCCGTCTCGCTGGCGGTGGCGATGTCGGTGGAGTCCGAAGGCTGGGCCACGTTCGCGATGATCGGCTCGATGGTGATGATCAACCCCTACATCATGGGCCTGGCGCAACTCGACGCCGTGCGCACCTACACCAGCAAGGACGCGATCGTGTGGACCACGCCGACCGTGGCGATCATGGGCACGCTGACCCTGCTCGCGCTGGCGGTGATCGGCCTCACCACCTGGCATCACGCCCGCAAGCCGGCGTTCTACTGAAGCCATGGGCGCGGACGCGGCGCAGGAGCGCCTGCACTACCTCGACCACCTGCGCGCGCTGGCCATGCTGGCCGGCGTGTTCTTCCACGCCGCGCTGGCCTACAGCCCGCTGATGAGCGGCTTCTTCCCGACCGCCGACCGGCAGAACAGCGCCTGGGTGGACGGCTTCGCCTGGGCCCTGCACCTGGTCCGCATGCCGTTGTTCTTCCTGGTGGCGGGCTTCTTCGCCGCCTGGGTGCTGGAAAAACGCGGCGGCGCCGCGCTGCTGCGCCAGCGCGTGCGGCGCATCCTGCTGCCCTTCCTGGTGGCCTGGCCGCTGGTATTCATCACGTTGTCGGCGGGAATCGTCTGGGCCGCGGACAACGTGCAGCATCCCTCGGCCCTGCTGGCCATGGTGCGCGCGTGGATGCAGATGCCCGACCCGCCCCAGGGCCCGCCGCCGACCACGATGCACCTGTGGTTCCTGTACTACCTGCTGTTGTTCGGCGTGCTGCACTGGGTGCTGCGCACCTTCGCCCTGGGCAGGCTCGGGCGCTGGCTGATGGCGCGGCCGGTGGGTTTGCTGTTGCTGGGACTGCCGCTGCTGATCTGGTCCGCGCTGGCCACCGTCAGCGCGCCGCACCCGGCGCCGGAAAGTTTCCTGCCGCAGTTCTGGGCCATCGTGTTCTACGGCGCCTTCTTCGCGCTGGGTGTCTTCCTGCAGGGCCAGCCCGACTGGCTGGACCGCGCGCGCCGGCATGTGCCTTGGATGGTCGCCGCGTGCGTCGTGCTGTACGCCGTCTTCCTGTGGCGCCTGTCGGTGGAACTGCCGACGGCGGTGGATCCGCGGGTGCCGCCGGTCGCGGGCTGGGGTATCGCTGCGCTTGAAGCCTGCCTCGCCGTCTGGGGCACGGTGCTCTGCCTGCTCGCGGGCCGGCGTTGGCTCGATCGCCCCAACCCCGTGCTCCGCTACTTCGCACAGAGCTCGTACTGGACCTACCTGCTGCACCTGCCGCTGCTGTTCGCGGTCCAGTACCTGCTGATGGACCTCGAATGGCACTGGCTGCTGAAGTTCGCGGTGGCCTCCGCCGCCACGCTGGCGGGCTGCCTGCTCAGCTACCAGGGGCTGGTGCGGCATACGCCGCTGCGGCGGTTCGTGGGCTGAACCGGCCGCCGCGCCGCTTTCAGTCGGACGTGTCGTCCGGTCCCGGGGCACCGGGTTTGCCGGTGTTCACGTAGCCCTGCCCGCCGCCCTGCCCGTAGTCGCGCTGGCGGCCGTCGAAGTCGGGGGGTGCGGAGTCGACGTCTTCCTGTGCCGCGTCTTCGTTGTTCTTTCGCGGCGGCCTGGCATCACCTGCGCCGCGCTCGCCGGGTTCGCGCAGCGCAGCGTCCCTCGCAGCGTCCTGCGCCGCCTGCTGACCCGGTGGGTCGTCGGGGCCGCCGTCGTAGCTGCGGTCGGCGGTCTGCTGGGCCTGCGATCCGGGCTCGGTGTCGCGTCCGCCGCGGCGGGGATTCGCCTCGCCCCAGCCCTCTGCATCCACGCGCGGCCCGTGCGGCTCCGCGTAACCGCCGTCGGCGAGGGTGCCGCCTGCCTTCGGGGAGTGGCGCTCGTCGGCGGAAGGAGACGCCGTGGTGTCGGGTTTGCGATGGCGCGGGGGATTGCCCATCTGGTCTGCTCCGATGCGAAGCCGGCGTGGGGCCGGTGCTCGAAGAAGGCGCTGCAACAGGCGTGCCAACACTCCGCGCCGCCTGGGTGGACTACACAAGGGACCGCCGGCGCCCGATCCTGCAGATTGCAAGGGCATCCTGCCGGACGAGGCCCGCGCGTTCCGGAGGCGAACGTCCCCTCTCCGCGGCGCCAGTGAATCCAGACGCCCCCGACCGCGCATCCAAGCCCCCGAAGCGCTGAACCTCAGCGCACCCCGGGAGCCGGGAAATGAAAACGATCGATGCGATTGGACGCACGCTGTGGGTCCTCGCCCTGGCGGCGGCCCTGGCCTGGACCCCCGCCGCCGCGACCGCGCCCGTGCGCGTGCCGGACGGCGTGCTGCAGGAACAGGCCGCCCGCTTCTGGCAGGCCGTGTCCGCGCCGGCGCAGGAACGCCAGGCCCTGCTGGAGCGCCATTTCAGCCCCGGCATGCGCGAGCGCAACGGCGACGCGCAACTGCTGGAAACCCTGGCCATGCTTTCCGAAGCCTTGGGCCCGGACCTGGCGACCTTGCCGGAACCCCGGGTGATCCCGGGCACGGAAGGCCCCGGCGGCGAGCTGCAGTACACGCTGCCGGGCGGCCGGCGCCTGTCGCTCACGCTGGTCGTGACCGCGGGCGAAGCACCCCGGATCGATCGTTTCGGCCTGCGGCCGCTGCCGCCTGAAGTGGCCGCGGTGACACCGGAGCAGCTGCCCGCGGTCATCGCGCAGCGGATCAAGGCCGACTCCGAAGCCGGCCGGTTCTCGGGCGCCGTGCTGGTGGCGCGCGGCGATCAAGTGATCCACGCCGAGGCCGTCGGCCTGGCGGATCGCAGGACCGGACGCGCCAACACCCTGGATACGCCGATCAACCTGGGCTCGATCAACAAGATGTTCACCGGCATCGCCATCGCCCAGCTGCAGGCGCAGGGCAAGCTGGACTGGCAGGACACCGTCGGCAGGCACCTGCCCGATTTCCCGAACGCGACGATCCGCGACCACGTGACGATCCACCAGCTGCTCACCCACACGTCCGGGGTCGGCGACTACTTCAACTCCGCGCACGCCGAGCGCAGGCACGAGCTCGACACCCAGCGGGAATTCCTGGAAACCTTCGTGGACGAACCGCTGCGGTTCGAGCCGGGCAAGGGCTTGGAATACAGCAATGGGGGCCCCGTCATCCTGGGCCTGATCATCGAGGCGGTCAGCGGCAGCGACTACTACCAGTACATCCGCGACCACGTCTACCGGCCGGCCGGCATGGCGCACGCCGACCACTACCGCAGCGACGACGTCGCCGCCGGGTTTGCGATCGGCTACCTCAAGGACGACGCAGGCGCCTGGCAGGATAACGGCAGCGAGCTGAGCCTGCGCGGATCCGCGTCCGGCGGCGGCTACGCCTCCGCCCGCGACCTGTTCGCCTTCTCGCGGGCCCTGGCGAAGGAGCGCCTGCTGCCGCGGGCCCGGCTCGAGACCCTGTGGACGCCGCACCAGCAGACCGGGCCCATGGGATACGGCTATCTTTCCAGCATCGGCGGCACGCCCGGGCACCGCTGGGTGGGCCACAACGGCGGCGCGCCGGGCATATCGGCCGAGTTCGCCCACTACCCCGACGATGACCTGGTGGTGATCGTGCTGGCCAACCAGGACCGCGCCGCGGAGGCCATGGGCGAGTGGCTGCGCGCACAGGTGGAAGCCTCCCTTTTCGAGACCAGCGAACCATGACCGGAGCAGACCCCATGGAGATCCTTCCCGTCCTGATCATCCCGGCGGCGATCATGCTGCCGCCGGTGCTGATCACCGCCCTGGTGCTGCGCTACCGCCGCACCCGCGCCGAGATGCGCTACCGCTTCCTGCTGCAGCTGGCCGAAGCCGGCGTCGCGCTGCCCGCCACCCTGCCGGGGGAAGCGGCGCCGCAGGACTGCGACCGCCGCCGCGCGCTGGTGCTGCTGGCCGGCGGCATCGGCCTGGGCCTGATGCTGGTCGCGCTGCCGCTCGAATTCCCCCGCGGCCATCGCCTGGCGGAACTCTGGGGCCTGGGCATCCTGCCGGTGATGCTGGGCCTGGGTTACCTGGGCAACTGGTATCTGTCCCGGCGCGGAAGCGCGAATGGGTGACGGCGATGCGCAGGCGCGCATCGACGCGGCCCTGGTCGCCAGGGCCCGGCAACCGGACGGCGCCCCCGCCTTCGAACAACTGGTGCGACGGCACCAGGGGCTGGTGCGCGCGCAACTGCGCCGGCTGCTGGGCGACGACCCCGCCCAGGCCGACGACCTGGCGCAGGAGGTGTTCGTCCTGGCCTGGCGCAAGCTGGACCAGTTCCGCGGCGAATCGCGCTTCGGCACCTGGCTGTACCGCATCACCTATGCGTGTTTCCTGCAGCACCTGCGCGGCCGCGGCGGGCGTTTGCCGCAGGGGCAGGTCTTGGACGAAGACGATGCGCCCGGCACGGACGGGCCGGGCCCCGAATGGGGCCTCGACCTGGACGCCGCGCTGCGCCGGTTGTCCATCAACCAGCGCGCGGCCCTGCTGTACTGCGTGCAGCTGGAATTCACCCACGAGGAGGCGGCCGTGGTGCTGGACATGCCGCTGGGCAGCGTGAAAACGCATGTGGCGCGCGGCAAGGCCCGGCTGCGGCAACTCCTCAAGGACTGGGCACCCGGAGACCAAGGCAATGACTGACCTCGACGACCAGAAGCTCGACGACCTGCTGCGCCGGCAGTTCCCCGGCGCCGTCGCGGACGACGGCTTCACGGCGCGCGTGATGCGCGCGCTGCCGCCGCGCCGCCAGCCGCGGTCCTGGCTGGTGCCGGGCGCCGCGGTGGCCGGCAGCCTGCTGGCCTGGCTGGCCCTGATGCCGTCGCCGGTCTGGCAGCAGGCGGCGCGCGAGTGGCTGGCGGGTGACCCCGGCGCCGCGACCGCCGGCATCGCCGTGCTGCTGCTGGCGATGACCCTGGCCGGCTGCGCGTGGTCGCTGGAAGAGAACTAGCTGGCGCGCATCAGCGCTCCGGCGCCACCTGTTCCGCCCAGGCCGCCGGCGCGCCCTGCCCGTCGAGGAAGGGGATCACCGTTTCGGCCAGCGCGGGCGACGAGAACACTTCGTAGTGCGTCAGGTTCGGAAGGATGGCCAGGCGGTTTCCCGACATGTGCTCGCGGCCCCAGCCGGCGTCGCGCAGGCCGCCGCCCAGCAGCTGGTAGAACTGCACGATGTGCTCCGGGCGCAGCATGTCGCTGTCGCCGTAGACCAGCATCACCGGCATGCGCAGGGTCCTGACCTCGTCCGACCAGTCGTAGGGCCGGCGCATCCAGGCGCCCATCTGGTCGAGCAGCTTCGGGAAGTCCTGCGGCCGCGGCGCGCGTTCGCGGTAGACCTGGTACATCGGCGTGCCGACCATGTCCTTGGCCATCGCGCCGGTCAGCTGCGCCTGCAGCGGCAGCATCTCGGGATGGAAGCCGTCGCGGGCGAATCCGGCCGAGGCCACCACCAGCCGGCGCACACGCGCCGGATGCTGGATGGCCAGGCGCAGGGCCACGCCGCCGCCCATCGAATAGCCCACCACGTCCACCTGCGGGTGGCCGAGCTCCGCCACCAGCACGGCCAGGTCGTCGGCCATCGCCTTGAAGTCGATCGGCCGATCGCCCAGCGCGGTGCGGCCGTGCCCGTGCAGGTCGACGGCGATGACGGTGCGCGAGCGCGCCAGCATCGGCAGCACCGGCCCGAACATGTCCAGCGTTCCCAGCCCGCCGTGCAGCAGCAGCAGCGGTTCGCCGCGGCCGTGCAGCTCGTAGTAATAGCGCAGCCCGTTCACCGGCACGTAGCCGCTGCGCAGGGGCGCGGACGCCGCCGCGGGCGCGGCGGGTCCGGTGGTTTCGGTGGCGGCGGGTGCCA
Source organism: uncultured Arenimonas sp. (assembly GCA_965650505.1). Classification (GTDB taxonomy): domain Bacteria; phylum Pseudomonadota; class Gammaproteobacteria; order Xanthomonadales; family Xanthomonadaceae; genus Arenimonas. The sequence continues at coordinate 1,123 of CBFGOZ010000032.1, read as the reverse complement.
GGGTGGCCAGCAGCAGGGCGAGGACGGCGAGACAGCGGCGCGCGGACTGGGAAAGGTTCATCACGGATCTCCTGGAGGGCGAGCCCGACGACCGGGTTCACTGACTCGACGAACCAGCGGCACCGGATTCGACAGCCCCGCGGGTCCGGGCTGTCATTTGCACCGCGTTGGTGCAAACTGCGCCCATGCCCACCCCCTCCCGCCTCTGGGTCATCGACGACGACCGCGCCGTGCGCTTCGTGCTGGCCGAGGCCCTGCGCGATGCCGGTTACGCCGTCTCCGCCTTCGAAGGCGCGAAGCAGGCGCTGGCCGCGCTCGAAGACGAGCCCGCGCCGGACCTCGTCTTCACCGACGTCCGCATGCCCGAGATGGACGGCCTGGCCCTGCTCGAGGCCCTGAAGGCCCGCCGCCCCGACCTGCCGGTGATCGTGATGTCGGCCTACACCGACGTGGCCAGCACCGCCGGCGCCTTCCGCGGCGGCGCGCACGAATTCCTGTCCAAGCCCTTCGACCTGGACGAGGCCGTGGCCCTGGCCGAACGCGCGCTGCCGCAGCGCGCCGAACCCGCCGCCCAGGCCGCACCCCCCACTACCAACGACGAACTGATCGGCGACAGCCCGGCGATGCGCGAACTGTTCCGCGCCATCGGCCGCCTCGCCCAGGCGCCGCTGTCCGTCCTCATCACCGGCGAAACCGGCACCGGCAAGGAACTGGTGGCGCGCGCCCTGCACCGCGAATCGCCGCGCGCGCGCAAACCCTTCGTCGCGCTGAACACCGCCGCCATCCCGGCCGAGCTGCTGGAAAGCGAACTGTTCGGCCACGAGGCCGGCGCCTTCACCGGCGCGCAGAAGCGCCACGTCGGCCGCTTCGAACAGGCCGACGGCGGCACCCTGTTCCTGGACGAGATCGGCGACATGCCCGCCGCCCTGCAGACCCGCCTGCTGCGCGTGCTGGCCGAGGGCGAATTCTTCCGCGTCGGCGGCCGCGAACTGATCAAGGTGGACGTGCGCGTCATCGCCGCCACCCACCAGGACCTGGAAGCCAGGGTGCGCGACGGCAGCTTCCGCGCCGACCTGCTGCACCGCCTGGACGTGGTGCGCCTGCAGCTGCCGCCCCTGCGCGA
>CBFGOZ010000031.1:0-15721 GCA_965650505.1 uncultured Arenimonas sp. | reverse complement strand
AGGTGAAGGTGGTGATCCTGGGCCAGGACCCCTACCACGGCCCCGGCCAGGCCCATGGTCTTTGCTTTTCGGTGCTGCCCGGCGTGCCCGTACCGCCCTCGCTGCAGAACATCTACAAGGAACTCAAGGCCGACCTGGGCCTGCCGGTGCCCGAACACGGCTGCCTGCTGCCTTGGGCCCGCCAGGGCGTGCTGCTGCTCAATGCCGTGCTGACGGTCGAGGACGGCCGGGCCGGCGCCCACCAGGGCCGGGGCTGGGAGGGCTTCACCGACGCGGCCATCCAGGCCCTGGACCGGGAGCGGGAGGGCCTGGTCTTCCTGCTCTGGGGCAGCTACGCCCAGGCCAAGGGCAAGCTGGTCGACCCCCGCCGGCACTGCGTGCTGCGGGCCCCGCACCCCTCGCCGCTGTCCGCGCACCGGGGTTTCCTGGGCTGCGGCCATTTCGGCAAGGCCAACCGCTGGCTGCAGGGCGGCGGCAAGGCGCCGGTGGACTGGAACCTGCCGCCCCGGGCCGCGGTCGAAGCGATGCTGGCCGGGGCTTGAACCCGGGCCGGCCGGCCCCAGATGGTTTCGAACGGCCGGCCCCTGGTCGTTCCATTCATGGAACGGAAGGGGAACTTCCGGCCTATTTGGCACTCCAACCCGGGTGCTAAACTGCCGCCCATGAAAGAGGACCGCATGACCACCACTGCCCTGATCGCCAACAACCTGCCGATCCCGAGTGCGCTGGGTTCGCTGGACGCCTACATCGCGGCGGTCAACCGTGTGCCGGTGCTCACCGTCGAGGACGAGCAGGCGCTGGCGCGCCGCTACCGCGACGAAGAGGACCTCGACGCCGCCAAGGCGCTCGTGATGTCGCACCTGCGCTTCGTCGTGCACGTGGCCCGGGGTTACCAGGGTTACGGCCTGGGCATGGGCGACCTGATCCAGGAAGGCAACATCGGCCTGATGAAGGCGGTGAAGCGCTTCGACCCGGACCAGGGCGTGCGCCTGGTGTCCTTCGCCGTGCACTGGGTGCGCGCCGAGATGCACGAATTCATCCTGCGCAACTGGCGCATCGTCAAGGTCGCCACCACCAAGGCGCAGCGCAAGCTGTTCTTCAACCTGCGCAAGAGCAAGAAGCGCCTGGGCTGGATGAACGACGCCGAGGTCACCGCGATCGCCAAGGACCTCAACGTCTCCAAGCGCGAAGTGCTGGAGATGGAGTCGCGCCTGAGCGGCCGCGACATCGGCTTCGACGCGCCGGACGACGCCGACGACGACGCGCCGCCGTCGCCGGTTGCCTACCTGCGCGACCACGGCGACGACCCGGCGATGGCCTACGAGCGCGAAAGCCACGAGGACGACCAGCTCGAGCTGCTGCGCGAGGGCCTGTCCGACCTGGACCCGCGTTCGCGCGACATCCTCAAGCGCCGTTTCCTCGGCGAGCCCAAGGCGACCCTGCAGGAGCTGGCCGACGAGTACGGCGTCAGCGCCGAGCGCATCCGCCAGATCGAGGCGAACGCGCTCAAGAAGATGCGGGCGCTGTTCGCGGCCTGATCCGCGCCGGTATCACGACACCGAAAGCCCCGCCATCGCGGGGCTTTCTTTTTTGCGCTGGTCCACGACGGCACCGGTCGGCCACCCTGCGCGGGCCGGCGCCTGCCGCCAGGAAGCGCAGGATCCGGATAGCGGCGCGCCCGGCGGCGGCCGAACATGGCGGCCATCCTTCCAGCCCCGGAGCACGCCATGTCCTTCCGCATCACCGGCCTGCCGGCCGACGCCTTCGCCGACCTGCGCGGCCTCGACGACGCGGCCCTGGCGGCCCGCGGCGTGCGCCGCGTGACCGCCGACACCTTCCCGGGTTACCCCTGCCGCATCACGCTGGAGGACGCCCAGCCGGGCGAATCCCTGCTGCTGCTCAACTGGACCCACCTGGATGGCGACACGCCCTACCGCGGCAACGGGCCGATCTTCGTCCGGGAAACCGCGCGGGAAACCTTCGAGGCCACCGGCGTGGTGCCGCTGCAGCAGAGCCGCCGCACCCTGTCGGTGCGCGCCTACGATGCCGCCGGCTTCATGCGCCACGGCCGCGTGGTCCCGGGCGAGGCGCTGGAGGCGCAGATCGGCGAGCTGTTCGCGGACGCCGAGGTCGCCTTCCTGCACCTGCACAACGCCGGACGGGGCTGTTACGCCGCGCGCGTCGACCGCGCCTGAGCCGGGTCGCGGCGGCCGACGATGATCCGCGCGTGCCGCTGGTAGGTCCAGTACGACCAGCCCCAGTTCACCAGCACGATGATCCGGTTGCGGAAGCCGATCAGGAAGAACAGGTGGGCGACCAGCCAGAACCACCAGGCCAGCAGGCCCGACAGCCGCAGGCCGCCGAAATCCACGACGGCGGCCATGCGGCCGATGGTGGCCAGGTTGCCGTAGTCGCGGTAGCGGAAGGCCTTTCCGGCGCCGCCGCGCAGGCGATCGCGGATCACGCCGGCGACGTGCGCGCCCATCTGCTTGGCGGCGGGCGCGACGCCCGGCACCGGCTTGCCGTCCTGCTGCACGCTGGCCAGGTCGCCCACCACGAACACCTCCGGGTGGCCCGGCAGCGACAGGTCCGGCTCCACCGGCACGCGGCCGGCGCGGTCGGTGGCCACGCCCAACTGGCGGCCCAGCGGCGACGCGGCGACGCCGGCGGCCCACAGCACGGTGCGGCTGGCGATGCGGTCCTCGCCCATGGTCACTCCGTCGGCGTCGATCCGCGTGACGGGCGCGCCCGTATGCACCTCGACGCCGAGCCGCAGCAGCTGCGCGCGCGTTTTTTCCGACAGCCCCGGCGGCATCGTCGCCAGCAGCCGCGGGCCGGCCTCGACCAGGTGCACGCGGGCCTGGCGTACGTCGGCCCGGCGGAATTCGCGCGGCAGGGTGTGCCGGGCGATCTCGGCGAGCGTGCCGGCCAGTTCGACGCCGGTCGGGCCGCCGCCGATCACCACGAAGTTCAGCAGCGCCTCGCGCCGCTCGGCATCGTCCTCGCGCTCGGCGGCCTCGAAGGCCGACAGTACGCGCGCCCGGATCGCCAGCGCGTCGTCCAGCGTCTTCAGGCCCGGTGCGTGCTCGGCCCAGTCGTCCTTGCCGAAATAGGCGTGGGTGGCGCCGGTGGCGACCAGCAGGTAGTCGTAATCCAGCGTGCCCGCGGCGAGCGTGACGCGCCTGGCCGCCAGGTCGATCGCCACCGCTTCGTCCATCCGCACAGTGACATTGGCCTGCCGGCGCAGGATGTGCCGCAGCGGCGCGGCGATGTCGGGCGCCGACAGGCCCGCGGTCGCCACCTGGTAGAGCAGGGGCTGGAACAGGTGGTGGTTGGTGCGGTCCACCAGCGTGATGCGCACCGGGGCCGAGGCAAGGGCGCGGGTGGCCCAGAGGCCGCCGAAGCCGCCGCCGAGGATCAGGACGTGAGGAGTCTTCTGAGTCATGTTTGTAGGAGTTAGTGGATAGGAGTTAGGAGTTGGTGGGTTCCGCGCGATATCCGCTTCCACCAACCCCTAACTGCTAATCGCTGCCTCCTGCCTTCAGTAGAGGTCGGTGGGATCCACGTCCAGCGACCAGCGCACGCGGCGCGCGGACTTCAGCGCGTGCAGCCGGGGCAGCCAGCCGTTCAGCGCCGCGTGCAGCGGCGCGCGCTGGCCGGCGCCGAGCAGCAGCTGGCCGCGCGCCATGCCGGCGCGGCGCGCCATCGGCGCCGGCATCGGCCCGTTGAGCCAGACGCCTTCGTGGGCTTCGAACTGTTCGCGGGCCTGGCGCAGGAAGCCCTGCATCTCGGCCTCGGTGCCCGCCTCCGCGCGCAGCAGCGCCAGGTGCGCGTAGGGCGGGAACTGCGCCGCCTCGCGTTCGGCCAGCTGCAGCGCCGCCACCGCGGGATAACCGCCGGCGAGCAGGGTGTTGAGCATCGGATGGTCGGGGTGGTGTGTCTGCAGCAGCACCTCGCCCGGCAGTTCGGCGCGACCGGCGCGGCCGGCGACCTGGATTAGCAGCTGGGCGAGTTTTTCGCCGGCGCGGAAGTCGGCGCTGAACAGGCCTTCGTCGATGCCCACCACCGCCACCAGCGTCAGCCGCGGCAGGTCGTGGCCTTTCGCGAGCATCTGCGTGCCGACCAGGATTCCGGATTGTTCGCCGAAGTCGGCCAGGATCTTCCCGATGGCGTCGCGGTGACGGGTGGTCTCGCGGTCCACGCGCACCCGCAGGGCGTCGGGAAAACGTTCGGCCAGCGCCTGTTCGATGCGCTCGGTGCCGGCGCCCTGGGGCATCAGCGCCAGGCTGGCGCAGTCCGGACAGGCGTTGGGCGGCGTGGCGCGCGCACCGCAGTGGTGGCAGACCAGGCGGCGACCGCCGGTGTGCACGGTCATCGCCGCGTCGCAGCGTTTGCAGTGCGCGCTCCAGCCGCAGTCGTGGCAGATCAGCACCGGGGCGTAACCGCGGCGGTTCTTGAACACCAGGGCCTGTTCGCCGCGCGCGAGGCATGCGCCGACCGCCGCCAGCAGGTCCTCCGACAGGCCGTCGCGCAAAGGCCGCTTGCGCACGTCGAGCACGCGCACCGAAGGCGGTTTCGCCTTGCCCGCGCGCTGCGCCAGCCGCAGGTGGCGGTAGCGGCCCTGGAGGGCGTTGTGCAGCGATTCCAGCGACGGGGTGGCGCTGCCCAGCAGCACCGGCACGCCGAGCCGGCTGGCGCGTATCACGGCCAGGTCGCGGGCGTGGTAGCGGATGCCGTCCTGCTGCTTGTAGGAGCCGTCGTGTTCTTCGTCCACCACGACCAGCCCGGCCTCCGGCAGGGGGCAGAACACCGCCGACCGCGTGCCGACCAGGACCCGGCCCTCACCGCGCGCCATCGCGGTCCAGGCGCGGGCGCGTTCGCCGTCGGCCAGGCCGGAATGGTAGGCCAGCACCGGTACGCCCAGGCGGCGGCGGAAGCGGGCCAGGGTCTGCGGCGTCAGGCCGATCTCGGGCACCAGGACCAGGGCCTGGCGGCCGGCCGCCAGGGTGTCGGTGATCGCCTGCAGGTAAACCTCGGTCTTGCCGCTGCCGGTGACGCCTTCGAGCAGCAGGGCCCGGAAGCCGGTGCCGGCGCGCAGCGCCGCCAGGGCGTCGGCCTGGCCCGGCATCAGCACCGGAGCGTCCGTGGTGGGGGCGGGCTCCGGCGCGCCGGCGAAGACCACCCGTTCGGCCAGGCCCCGCTGGGCCAGGCTGCGGGCGCAAGCCCGCCAGTCGGGGTCTTCCTGGTCCAGCCGGTCCTCCCCCAGGGGGCGTTCGCACAGGCGCAGCAGCAGCCGCCTTGGCCTGCCATCGCGGCCGGGCGCGGCGGCGGCCTGGCGCCCGGCGTCCGTAGCCCTCCAGCCATGGCGCGCGGTTTCCGGCAGCGGCTGGCCGGCGCGGAGCGTCGCCGGCAGGGCCGTGGCCATGACCTCGCCCAAGGGCGCGTGGTAGTAGCCGGCCGCCCAGCGCAGGGTTTCGAGCAGCTCGCCGGCGAGCAGGGGCTCCGCGTCCAGCCGGGCCAGGGCCGGCTTCAGGGCTTCGGGGTCGGCTTCTGGCGGGCCGACGGCGACGACGACGCCGACCTGTTCGCCGGTGCCGCGTCCGAACGGCACCCGCACCCGGCAGCCGATCCAGTCCGGTCCGGCCGTTTGGCCGTCGGGAGGGCGGTAGTCGAACAGGCGCGGCAGCGGCACCGGCAGGGCGACGCGCAGCACGGGTTCGGGAGCGACGGGCATGGCGACAAGTCTAGCCTGTGCGGCCCCGCGGGGCCTGTGGATGGACTTGCGCGTCATTGCTGCCAACCACGTCACGAATGCTGGCTAAGCCACTGTTCACAAAACCGAAAAGCCCTTATCCACACGGATTGTGGATAAGTCTGTGGAAGGGCCTTCGGGCAGCCTTGCGCACCCCCCGTGCCCACGGCCCCTCAGCCGGGTTGGCGATTTTTTAACCAAGGCGTCATAGTCCTTGTAAATCAGCGGCTTGCGTTCATCACAATTCAGTCATGGCGGCCTTCACGTGGGTCGCCGGCAGGACTTCACCCGCGGTTCTGGCGCTGTGCACAACGTTTCACGCCGGAAGCCGCGTCCGGCTTGGCGGAGCAAGCTTTTTCGCACTGTCAACCGGGGCGTTCGCCCCTGCGGGCTGGCTAGAATGGCGCGTGACTTCGACCCCCCCGCTTCCCGCCGCCCCCGCCCCCGTATCCTCCGCGCTCTCCGCCTTCCTGCGCGGCATCGAGCGCCGCGCCTTCGTTTTCGCCGAGGTGCAGTGCGGCGACACCGACCGGGCGGAAGCCGCCGTGGCGCGCGCCATGCGGGCCTTCCGCGGGATGTCCGCGGCCAGCCCGCTGTCGGCCTGGCCGGCCGCCTTCTGGGCCCTGCTGATGGCCCAGGCGGAGCTGTCCGAGGGCGGCAGCCAGGTGCCGGAACTCGGGGCCCTGGGCAGCGGGCCGCGTGCCGCCCTGTTGCTGCGCATCGTCGCCGGCCTGGATTTCCCGCATGCGGCCCAGGTCCTGGGCGTCAGCGAGCCGACCTACCGGTTCGCCCTGCAGCGGGCGCTGCAGCAGCTGGGCGAGGGCGGCGTCAGCTATGCCGCGCTGGGCGTGCTGCGCGAGCGGCTGCACCGCCAGGTCAAGACGCTCACCGACGAGCGCATCGCCTCGCTGGCCGCCTTGCGCACCCGGGTGCTGCAGGACCAGCCGGATCCGCCGCCGGCACCGGTGGCCGAACCCGGCAGCCCCTGGCCGCGCCGCCTGCTGTGGGCGGTGCTGGGGCTGCTGGCCCTGGCCTTCGCGGCGACCTGGCTGCTGCCGCGGCCCGCGCCGGAGGCCGGCGACGGGACGCAGGCGCTGCCTGCCGAATCGGTGCCGGCCGCCCCTGCCCAGCCCGATCCGGTGACCCACCCCGACTTCGCCCTGCTGGCCGCGCCCGCCGACGAAGCGATGGCTGCCGAGCTGGCCCTGCTGAGCTGGGTGGCCTCCGGCCAGGCCGACCCGCTGCCGGAACCGGTGCCGCCTCCCGATACCGAGACCCTGCCCACCCCCGCCGCGGAGGCCGCCGATGCGCCGTGACCCGCGCCCCTGGCTCGCAGGCCTGCTGTTGGCCCTGGCGGCCCTGCCGGCGGTCGCCTTCCAGACCCTGGCACCGGCCGAGCGCCGGCTGCTGGCGCCCCTGGCCGGCGCCTGGCCGGCCCTGGATGCGGAAACCCGCCAGCGCCTGCAGGCCAACGCCCGCCATTGGCTGGCGCTGTCGCCAGCGCAGCAGAGCGGGTTCCTGCAGCGCATGCAGGTTTGGGATGCGCTGCCGCCGGCCGAAAGGGCGCGCCGGCGCGGCGCGTTCGCGGCCTGGGAAGCGCTGTCGCTTTCGGAGCGCGAGCGGGTGCGCGCCGCCGCGGCGCGGGTCCAGGCGCTGTCCCCGGAGCAGCAGCGCGCGCTGCGCGAGGCCTTCGAGGCGCTGCCGCCGGACCAGCGCCAGGATTGGTGGCTGGGCCCGGACCTGGGCGGCGATTTCGCGCGGCTGCGGCCGCTGTTCGCCTATACCCCGGAAGGCCAGCGCGCGGACCTGCTGGCGATGCTGCGCGAGCTCGGCCCCGAGGCGCGCGCCGACCTGGCGCTGCTGGCGCGCCGGCTGCCCGCCAGCGAACGCGAGCGCCTGCGCCGCGAGCTGCTGGATTCGCCGGCGGAAGGGCGCGCTGCGCTGATAAGGCAACGGTTGGGTCAGTAGTCGCCCAGCACCGCGAGCACGCGCCGCGAGGCGCTGAACCGGTCGCCAAAGCGGGCGACGCCGTCGGCGCGCATCCGGGCCGCATGCTCGCGCAGGTAGTCGTCCAGTGCCGCGGCGTCGCGCAGCCGGTAGTGGCAGCAGAAAACCACCTCACCCGCGCCCGGCGCCGGCTCGTCCACCCGCGACACCCGCGCGTCCAGGAAGCCGGGCAGCGCCAGCATCTGCCGCACGTGGTGGTCCAGCCAGGCGCGGTAGTCGGCGGCGATCGCCGCGTCCACCCGCAGCGTCACCTCGTAGAGCACGGCGTTCAGATCGACACCAGGTTGATCATCAGCGCGGCGGCGGCGCCGAGCGACAGCAGCACGATGTAGCAGTAGCCCAGCACGCTGTACTTGATCGTGGTCATGATCCAGCCCTGGCGGTAGACCCGCTTCTGCATCAGCAGCAGGTAGACCGGCATCCAGGCGATCAGGGCGATCTCGAGCCAGCCCAGCGGACGCGAGATCCAGGCCGCGCCCTCGGTCCAGGTCGCCAACGCGTCCAGCAGCAGCACCAGCAGCAGCGATGCGCACAGGAAGCTGTGGCTGTGCAGGGCGACGATGAGGTGTTCCATGTACAGGCGCCGCTTGAACACGTAGGCGATCTTCAGCAGCAGCGCGAACAGCGGCAGCACCACGAACAAGGTGGTCGGCACCGTGGACAGGAAGGCGTCCTTGAGCAGGTTCGGGTCCTTCTGGATGCGCTCGATGTTGCCCTCGGCGCGGCCGATGCGTTCGTTGAGCTTGCGGTTCATGCCCTCGGAGAACCAGCTGATCTCCAGCGGATTGGTCTTCGCGTCCCAGGGCGTGCCGTTGAAACTGATCTTGCCGTCGTCGTCCTCGGCGATCGCCAGCGGCTTGCCGGTGCGCTCGCTTTCCTCGATCTCGCGAAGGCGCCTGGCCGCCTCGGCGATGATGCTCTTCTCGGCGACGTCCAGGCCGATGCCCACGCCGGGCACGTCGGGCGATTCGGCGCGCGCCTTCCGGATCTCCGCCAGCGCCTCGTCGCGGATCCGCTCGACCTCGACCGCGGTGATCGCGGTGCGCAGGCCGCGCGTGCGGGCCTGGTCGGCCTGCTCCTCCGCCTTTGCCTCGGCCGTATCGGGCTGGTCGGCGCTGATGTCGAAACTGAGCTGGGCGGCGAAGAAGGCAAAGATGCTCAGGAAAACGAACAGCCGCACCGGGCTGACGTAGCGCACGCGGCGGCCGGCGAAATACTCCTCGCTCAGGTAGCCGGGCTTGAACAGCAGCGGACCCAGCGTGCGCAGGATGCGCGAGTCGAGCTCGAACACCGAGTCCATGAAGTCGCCGATGATGCTGCTGAAGTGCCGCACCAGGCCCTTGGTCGGCTGCCCGCAGGCGTAGCAGTGCTCGCCCAGCAGGACTTCGCCGCAGTTCTGGCAGCGGCGCGACGGCGCCGGTTCGGCGGCGGGGACGGGTTCCGGGGCGGACATGCGGGGCTCCTGGTCGGCTGCGCGTAATATACCGGGCATCCGGCCCGCGACCCCTTCCTCATGAGCCACAACGAGACCCGCGCGGCCCGCCTGCGGCGGGAGATGCGCGTCAGTTTCGCCCTAGCCCTGCCCCTGGTGCTCAGCCAGATCTCGTCGATGGCCATGAACATCGTCGACACCGTGCTGGCCGGCCGCTACGGGCCGGTGACGCTGGCGGCGGTGGGCGTGGGCAGCGCGGTGTGGTCGGTGGTGATCCTGGTCAACATCGGCGTGCTGATGGCGGTGCCGCCGACGGTGTCCCAGCTCAACGGCGCCGGCCGCCGCGGCGAGATCGGCGCGGTGTTCCGGCAGGCGCTCTGGCTGGCGCTGATGCTGGGCCTGGCCCTGATCCTGGTCGTGCGCGCCGGCGCGGTGGCGCTGGCGCCGCTGGGCATCACGCCGGAGGCGCGGCCCGAGGCGGAGGCCTTCCTGCAGGCGATCAGCTGGGGTGCGCCGGGCCTGGCCCTGTACTTCTGCCTGCGCAACCTCAGCGAAGGCGTGGCCTGGACCTTTCCCTCGATGGTCGCGGGCCTGTGCGGCCTGGCCGGCCTGGTGCCGCTGGGCTATGCGCTGATGTTCGTGGCCGACCTCGGTGCGGCGGGCCTGGGTTACGCCGTGGCGATGGTGCTGTGGGGCCAGGCGCTGGGATTGGCGATCTATCTCTGGCGCGCGCCGCGTTTCGCGGACCTCGGCCTGTTCGCGCGCTTCGACCCGCCGCGCTGGGCGCCGATCCGCGGACTGCTGGCCCTGGGCCTGCCGATGGGCGTGTCGGTGTTCATGGAGGGCAGCCTGTTCGTCGCCACGGCGCTGATCATCGGCACGCTGGGGACGACCCCGATGGCCGCGCACCAGATCGCCATCCTGGCCGCCAGCCTGTTCTTCATGGTGCCCCTGGGCGTGGCGATGGCGACCACGGTGCGGGTCGGCCACGCGGTCGGCGCCGGCGACGCCTCGGGCGTGCGCTGGGCTGCGGCAGCCGGCTATTCGCTGGCGATGCTGGCGCAGACCGCGTCGGCGATCGTGCTGGTGCTGGGCGGCGCGGCGCTGGCCTCGCTGATATCGCCGGACCCGGCCGTGGTCGCGCTGGCCGCGCTGCTGATGGCCTACGCCGCCGTGTTCCAGTATCCCGATGGCTTCCAGGCGCTGTCGGCCGGTGCGCTGCGCGGCCTGAAGGACACCCGGGTGCCGATGTTCATCACGGTGCTGGCCTACTGGGGGCTGGGGCTGCCGCTGGGCTACTGGCTGGGCATCGTGCGCGGCCAGGGCGCCTCGGGGCTGTGGACCGGACTGATCCTGGGCCTGAGCGTGGCGGCGATCCTGCTGGGCTGGCGTTTCTGGCGGCTGGCGCGGCGGCCGCTGGCGCCGGTGGGCACCGTGACCTGAGGCTTATGCGGTTTTCACCCGGGCTGGGTATGCTGCGGGCTGAATTTACCGGAGTTTCCCCATGTCTCAGTCGCAGCCCGGCCCGATCCGCCGTGTCCTGGTCGGTGTCTGGAACACCGTCAACTTCACCCGGCAGCTGGTCTTCAACCTGATTTTCCTGCTGGTGCTGTTCTTCGTGCTGGTGGCCATCGTCGCCAGCCCGGGCGTGCAGCCGCTGCAGGAGAAGACGGCGCTGGTGCTGCCGCTGGACGGCCAGCTGGTGGAGCAGTACACCTCGGCCCCGGTCGAGCGCGTGCTCAACCAGGCCACCGGCGACGCCCGCCCCGAGCTGCAGTTGCGCGACCTGGTGCACGCCATCGAGGCCGCGAAGGACGACAAGCGCATCGACCGCATCGTGCTGCTGACCGACGGTTTCGGCGCCACCGGCTTCGCCGCGATGCGCGACCTGGCCGCCGCCCTGCGCGACTTCCGCGCCTCCGGCAAGCAGGTGGTCGCCTTCGGCACCGACATGGAGCAGAAGCAGTACTACCTGGCCGCGCAGGCCGACGAGGTCTACCTGGATCCCCAGGGCAGCGTGCTGCTGGAAGGTTTCGGCCGCTACCGCATGTACTACCGCGAGGGCCTGCAGGACAAGCTCGGCGTCGACGTGCACCTGTTCAAGGTGGGCGAATACAAGTCCGCGGCCGAACCCTACGTGCTCGACGCCGCCTCGCCGGAGGCGCGCGAGGCCGACCTGTACTGGATGACCGACGTCTGGCAGCGTTTCCTGGACGACGTGGCGCAGGCGCGCAAGCTCGACGCCGCCGGCCTCACCGCGATGATCAACGAGCTGCCCGCGCGCGTGCAGGCCGCCGGCGGCGACCTGGGCAAGCTGGCGATAGACGAGAAGCTGGTGGACGGCCTCAAGACCGGCTACGAGCTCGAGCAGCTGCTGGTCGAGCGCGGCGTGCTGGACCAGGAGAACAACACCTTCCGCCAGATCGACCTGCGCGCCTACCTGCAGCACCTGGCGCGCGAGAACCTGCGCCTCGACACCCGCCCGCAGGTGGCGGTGGTGGTGGCCCAGGGCGAGATCACCTACGGCGAGCAGCCGCCGGGCGCCGTGGGCGGCGAGTCCACCTCGGCCCTGCTGCGCCAGGCGCGCGAGGACGAGAACGTCAAGGCCGTGCTGCTGCGGGTGGATTCCCCGGGCGGCGGCGTGTTCCCGTCCGAGCAGATCCGCCGCGAGGTCGAGCTGATCAAGGCCGCCGGCAAGCCGGTGGTGGTGTCGATGGCCAACGTGGCCGCCTCCGGCGGTTACTGGATCTCGATGAACGCGGATCGCATCTACGCCGACGAATCCACCATCACCGGCTCGATCGGCATCTTCGGCCTGTGGATGACCGCGCCGCGCGTGCTCGACAAGATCGGCGTCAGCACCGACGGCGTCGGCACCACGCCGCTGGCCGGCGCCTTCGACCCGACCCGGCCGCTGGACCCGAACGTCGGCGCGCTGATCCAGTCGATCATCGAGAAGGGCTACGCCGACTTCACCGGCAAGGTCGCCGCCGCGCGCGGCACCACGCCCGAGCAGATCGACGTGCATGCCCGCGGCCGCGTCTGGAGCGGCGCCCAGGCCAAGGACCGCGGCCTGGTGGATGAGCTGGGTGGCTTTGAGGCCGCGCTGGCGGCGACCGCCGAACTGGCCAAGCTCGAACCGGACGGCTACGGCGTGAGCTACATCGAGAAGCCGCTGACGTCCTTCGAGCAGGCGATCGTGAACATGGGCGGCAATGCCCGCCTGCGGGGCCTGCTGCGGGTGCTCGCGCCGACGCCGCTGCTGCTCGACCGCCGCACGCTGGACAAGGTCGAACGCGAACTGACCTGGCTAGACGGCCAGAGCCGCACGCCCTTCCGCGCGGTCGCGCACTGCCTCTGCGACTACTGACCGCTGCCTCTGGATGAACCAACGCCCGGGCCTGCCCGGGCGTTCTTCTGTCCGCGATCAGCCGCCGGCGTTCTCCAGCGCGTCCTGGCGTTCGGCGGCGTCCGCGGCCTGGGTGTCTTCGACGCTGCGCGCCTTGTCGACCGGTGCCTGCATGGCGTCGCGCAGTTCGGTGGCGTCGGCGGACGCGGCGGTCTGGGGATCGCGCGAGGGTTCGGGCAGCGGCTCCTGGACCGGATCGCTGCAGGCGGCCAGCAGCAGGGCGGCGGCGAGACACATCGGCAGTCGGGGCATGGGCGCTCTCCGGAAGGCGGTTGCCGCTATCCTACGCCGGCAAACCTCAGGAGACGCCGATGAGCGCGAACCGCTGGCGACTGGACGGACAGGTGGCGCTGGTGACCGGCGCCAGCGTCGGCATCGGCCGCGCGGTGGCGGCGGAGCTGCTGGGGCTGGGCGCCGACGTGCTGCTGGTGGCGCGCGACGACGCCCAGCTCGAGGCGACCCGGCAGGAACTGGAAGAGCAGTTCCCGGAAGCCGACGTGCGCGCCTTCGCGGCCGACATCGCCGATCCCGAGCAGCGCCGCGAGGTGTTCGACTGGGTCGAGGACCTGGGCACCGGCCTGCAGGTCCTGGTCAACAACGTCGGCGCCAATACGCCGCGCCCGGCGCTGGACTACGCCGACGAGGAATGGCGCACGCTGTTCGAGACCAACCTCTTCTCGGCCTTCGACCTGTGCCGATTCGCCTTCCCGCTGCTCAGCCAGCATGCGGCCTCGAGCATCGTCAACGTCGGTTCGGTGTCGGGACTGGTGCACGTGCGCACCGGCGTGGCCTACGGCATGAGCAAGGCGGGGCTGCACCAGATGACCCGCAACCTGGCCTGCGAATGGGCCGAGGACGGCGTGCGGGTGAACGCGGTGGCGCCCTGGTACATCCGCACCCGGCGCACGTCCGGCGCGCTGGCCGACCCGGACTACCTGGACGAGGTGATCGAGCGCACGCCGATGGGGCGCATCGGCGAACCGGAGGAGGTCGCGGGCGCGGTGGCCTTCCTTTGCCTGCCGGCGGCCAGCTACGTCACCGGCGAATGCATCGCGGTGGACGGCGGTTTCCTGCGTTACGGCTTCTGATCCGGCGGCTCAGCGGCAGCTGTCGTTGACGATGCGCTCCAGCCGCAGCACCTCCGACTTGCGGTAGGCGGCGGTGTCGCTGAAGGCGTGCAGGGCGTCCGAACGCGCCCGTTCCAGCTTGGCCTTGAACTGTTCGCAGGCGCTGGCGTCGTCCAGCTGCAGGCAGGACTCCTGCACCCAGCGGCAGGTCGCGGCCGCCTGGGGCGCGCCGCGCACGTCGTAACCCAGCACCGACAGCGGCACGCAGCGCGTGTTCGGGTTGTAGTCCTCGGTGTAGCGCACTTCGCCGTCGTAGTCGGTGCACTGGAACAGCGGCGGCGGGGGATAAGGAGACCACTCGACGGTGGGCGGTGGCGGCGAATCGGCCGGCGGCTCGGGTGCCGGCTGCGCGGGCGCGGGACGCGGCGGCGGGTCCTGCGGCCGGACCATGCGCCGGGTGCTTTCGCTCTGGCCGGCGGGGCAGGGTTCGTCCTGCAGGCTCACGCGGCCGGTGCCGTCCTGGCAGCGATAGACCGTGACCTCGTCCGCCGCGGCCGGGCCGACGGCGATCAGCAAAATGGCTAAGCTTGGCCACCACCGTGCGCGCATGGCCGGATTCTCCGCCGGCGCCGCCGCCACTTCCAGTCCGGGACCCGCCATGGCACGTCTGCTGTTCAGCCTCGCCCTTCTTTTCGCCGGCGGCGCCTCCGCCGCCATTCCGGCCGCGCCCGACCGCGCCGAGGGCGAGGGTCCCTACCCGCAGCTGATCCTGCGCGGCGCCACCGTCATCACCGGCACCGGCGCGCCGGCCTATGGACCGGTGGACATCGTGATCGAAGGCGACCGCATCGCCTCGGTGACCATCGTCGGCAGCGCCAATGCGCCGATCGACCCGAAGAGCCGCCCCGCGCTGAAGCCGGGTGGCCGCGAGATCGACCTGGCCGGCCAGTTCGTGATGCCCGGCCTGGTGGACCTGCACGGCCACATCGGCGGCGACGAGCAGGGCGTGAGTGCCGAATACGTCTACAAGCTCTGGCTCGGCCACGGCATCACCACGGTGCGCGACCCGGGCTGCGGCAACGGCATCGAATGGTGCGCCTCGGAAGCCAAACGCAGCGCCGCCAACACGATCACCGCGCCGCGCATCTTCCCCTACGCCTTCTTCGGCATGGGCCGCGAGTCGCCGATCACCACGCCCGAGCAGGCGCGCCAGTGGGTGCGCGACATGAAGGCCAAGGGCGCGCTGGGCATGAAGTGTTTCGGCTACCGGCCGGAGATCCTGCAGGCGGCCTTCGAGGAGCTGATGAAGCAGGGCATGCGCAGCGCCTGCCACCACGCCCAGCTCGACGTCGCCCGCGTCAACGTGCTGACCACCGCGCGCTGGGGCCTGACCACGATGGAGCACTGGTACGGCCTGCCCGAGGCGCTGTTCGACGGCCAGACCGTGCAGCAGTACCCGGCCGACTACAACTACATGAACGAGCAGCACCGCTTCGGCCAGGCCGGGCGGCTGTGGGCGCAGGCCAGCGAGAAGGGCAGTGAGCGCTACGAGGCGGTGATCAAGGAACTGCTGGAACTGGACTTCACGCTCGACCCGACCTTCACCATCTACCAGGCCACCCGCGACCTGATGCGCGCACGCCGCGCCGAATACCACGACGCCTACACCCATCCCGCGCTGTGGGATTTCTTCACGCCCAACCGCGACAACCACGGCAGCTTCTTCTTCGACTGGGGCAGCGAGGAAGAGGCCGCGTGGAAGGACAACTACCGGCGCTGGATGGCTTTCGTGAACGACTACAAGAACCGCGGCGGCCGCGTCACGGTCGGCAGCGATTCTGGCTACATCTACAAGACGTATGGCTTCGGCACGATCGAGGAGCTGGAACTGCTGCGCGAGGCCGGCTTCCATCCGCTGGAGGTGGTGCGCGCGGCGACGCTGTCGGGCGCCGAGGCGCTGGGCGCCGCCGACCGCATCGGTTCGATCGAACCGGGCAAATACGCCGACCTGGTGGTGCTGTCGGAGAACCCGCTGGCCAACCTGAAGGTGCTCT
>CBFGOZ010000030.1:0-15896 GCA_965650505.1 uncultured Arenimonas sp. | reverse complement strand
GTGCCGATCCCGGTGCCGATGGCCTTCCACAGCTTCGGCGGCTGGAAGCGCAGCCTGTTCGGCCCGCTGCACATGCACGGCCCCGACGGCGTGCGCTTCTACACCCGGCTCAAGACCATCACCGCACGCTGGCCCACCGGCGTGCGCGATCCCGAATTCGTGATGCCCACGATGAAATGAGGCCCCGCATGCCGACTCCCCGCACCCTGCTCTTCGCCCTGCTGCTGGCCTCGGCGCTGCCCGCGGCGGCGGCCGGAAACCCTGCGAAACTGCTGCGCAGCTTCCTAGACTCCCACGGCAACCAGTCGGGCCTGCCGACCGGCGAAAAGGCCACGGCGATCGCGCCCTTCCTCAGCCAGGCCCTGAACGATGCGATGGCCCGCGCCCGCCAGGAGCAGGAAGACTTCATCGCCCGCCACCCGGACGAAAAGCCGCCGTGGATCGAAGGCCCGCTGTTCCATTCCTCCGGCGCCGAGCCCTTCACCGCCTACGCGATCGTGCTGCCGCTCGGCGGCTGCCCGGATGCACGCTGCGTGATCCGCGTCGACATGGTCGACACCGTCGCCAGCCCCGACGTGCTCTGGTACGACGAGTTCGTGGTGGTGAAGGAGGATGGCGGCTGGCGGATCGACGACGTGAACTACCGCGCAGGCTTCGCCCACGGCAACCGGGGCTCGCTGCGCGCGAACCTCAGGGCCCACGGAGACCGCGCCTCCGGCGACTGAGACCTTGCCAGACCGGTGACCCTCGTCCCGGCGATGCCTCGCGGCAGGAACGACGAGCGGACTTCCGACGGGAGCCCCGCATGTCCACCGAAAAATCGCCCGCCACCGGCACCACCGACCTCGCCTTCACCCGGGCCACGCCCTACGGCAGCCAGGCCGAGCCGACCTATTCGGGCGCGCTGAGTTTCCTGCGCCGCCGCTACAGCAAGGACCTGGACGGCGTGGACGTCGCCGTGGTCGGCGTGCCCTTCGACCTCGCCACGACCAATCGCCCCGGCACGCGGCTGGGCCCGCGCGCGATCCGCGCCGCCTCCGCCTCGCTGGCCTGGTGCCCGCCCTATGCCTGGGATTTCGATCCGCTGGACCGCCTGCACGTGGTCGACTGGGGCGACGTGTACTTCGATTCCGGCCGGCCGCAGGACGCGCCCGACGCCATCACCACCGCCTACGCCGGCCTGCTCGCCGGCGGCGTGGTGCCGCTGAGCCTGGGCGGCGACCACTTCATCAGCTTCCCGATCCTGCGCGCGCTGCATGCCATGCACGGGCCGCTGGCCCTGGTGCATTTCGACGCCCACAGCGACACCTGGCGCGACGAGGACGGGCGCATCGACCACGGCACCATGTTCTTCCACGCCGCGCGGCTGGGTTACGTGGACCCGTCCCGCTCGATCCAGCTGGGCATGCGCACCTTCAACGCCGAGACCCATGGCTTCCGCGTCATCGACGCCCGCGAGCTGCACGGCGCCGGCCTGGAGGCCGCCATCGCGGCCATCCACGACCGCGTGGGCACTTCGAAGTGTTACGTCAGCTTCGACGTCGACTTCCTGGACCCGGCCTTCGCGCCCGGCACCGGCACGCCGGTGGTCGGCGGTTTCAGCACGCACGAGGCGCTGCGCCTGGTGCGCGGCCTCGCCGGGCTGGACATCGTCGGCATGGACGTGGTCGAGGTCAGCCCGCCCTTCGACCATGGCGAGATCACCGCCCTGGCCGGCGCGTCGGTGGCGCAGGAGCTGCTGGCGGCGCTGGCCTATTCGCGCGCCAACCGTAGCTGAGGCCACGCCGCAAACAACGAGGCCGCCCGAAGGCGGCCTCTCCCGCTTCCCTGCGGCCGGAAACTCAGGCGTTCTTGCCGGCGCCCTTCTCGGCCTGGCGCGCCGCCTGCACCGCGGGGCGCGCGGCGACGCGGGCGTCGTGCGCCGCCATCGCCGGCCATTTGGCCAGGTCGATCTTGAAGCCGGCCAGCCAGCTCAGCACGACGTAGAGGTAGCCGTCGGCGACGGTGAAGCGGTCGCCGACGATCCATTCGCGGTCGCCGAGCTGGGCGCTGAACTGGGTCAGGCGCAGGTCCAGCTTGGCCAGCACCGCCTCGCGGGCGTCGTCGGCCAGGGACGGGTTGAACAGGTTGCTGATCAGCTTGTGGATCTCGCCGTTGATGAAGGTCAGCGCCGACTGCAGGCGGTAGCGGTCCAGGGTGCCGTTGGCCGGCGCCAGGCCTGACTCCGGCTTCAGGTCGGCGATGTACTGGACGATGGCCGGGCCTTCGAGCAGCACGGTGCCGTCGTCGAGCTGCAGCGCCGGCACGTAGCCGTAGGGATTGATGGCCAGGTAGTCCTGCCCGTGTTCGGTCTTCTTGTCGCGGCCGACCTTGACCAGCTCGAAGTCCAGCCCGGCCTCGCGCAGGGCGATGTGCGGGGACAGCGAGCAGGTGCCGGTCATGGAATAGAGCTTCACGGATGTCTCCAGGTCGATGGGTCGGGCAACAGTGGACGCCGAGGCGCGGACGCCCAAGCCCCGCGGCTGCAACGATGTGTTACCGCAGCTTGTCCGGGAAGGCGTGTTCGAGTTTTTCGACCTTCGGCAGCGAGACGAAGCGGATGTAGGGCTGGCCCGGGTTTTTCGCCGCGTAGTCGTGGTGGTAGGCCTCGGCGACGAAAAACGCCTCGAGCGGCTCGATCGTGGTCGCGAGCGGCGAAGCGAATACGGCCGCGTCCGCAAGCTGGTCCATGTAGGCGCGCGCGACCCGGCGCTGGGCCTCGTCCACCGGGAATATGGCGGAACGGTACTGGGTGCCGACGTCGTTGCCCTGCCGGTCCTTCTGGGTCGGGTCGTGCGCGACCGCGAAGAAGACCTTGAGCAACTGGCCATAGCTGATGCGGGCCGGGTCGTAGGTGATGCGGATCACCTCGGCGTGGCCGGTGTCGCCGCTGCAGACCTCCCTGTAGTCCGCGGTGTCGGCGCTGCCGCCGGCATACCCGGGCTGCACCTCATCGACGCCGTCCAGGCGCCGGAACACGGCTTCGGTGCACCAGAAGCAGCCGCCGGCCAGCACCGCCTCGCCGCGCTCTTCGGCGGGAACAAGGTCAAGCGTGGGGTCGGGCACCTGGTCCGGGGCGACGCGCAGGCCCAGGCCGGGCAGTTCGCAGACGGGATTGGACATGCACGCTCTCCGGGTCGGGGGATCAACTATCCCCACAGAGACGCTAAGTGGGCGCGAAGGTGCGGAAAGCCAAGCCGGTGTTCAGCGCCCGGTCGGCCTCAGGCCTCGCGCGCGACCTCGTGGCCCTCGCTCATCCAGGCGTGGAAGCCGCCAGCCAGCGGGCGTACGCGGCCGAAGCCGCGGGCGCGCAGCTGCTTGGCCAGGATCGCGGCCGAAGCCTCGTTCGGGCAGTCGCAGTAGACGATCACCTCGTCATGCGGCTCCAGCTCGGCCTCGGCCAGGTTGGCGACGAAACGCGCGCCGGGAATCCAGCCCTCGGCGCGCTGCTTCTCGGAGCGCACGTCCAGGATCAGCGGGCCGCGGCCCTGGGCGATCAGATCATGCAGCTCGGGCACCGAGATGCGCGCCATCTCGATCTCCTTCAGGAACCGCCGACGCTGCCACCATTTCCAGGCGACAAAGGCCGCGATCACGCCGAACAGGATCGGCAGGCCCCAGCGCCCGAACTCTTCCAGCCGCAGCAGCACCTCGTTGACCGCCTCGTGGAAGATCGCGCCCAGCAGCACGGCGCCGCCGGCCCAGAGCAGCGCGCCCAGCGCGTCGAAAAACAGGAAACTGGCGAATTTCGTCCGGTTCTCGCCGGCCAGGGTGGTCGCGACCGCGGCGAAGCCCGGCACGAACTTGGCGCCGATCAGCGACGGCGCGCCCCAGCGCGTGTAGATGTCGCGGGTCATGGTGACGCAGGAATCCGGCGACAGCGACAGCCGGCACATCAACCTCAGCAGGGCGACGCCGAACCGCCGCCCGCCGAAGAACCAGATCACGTCGGCGAGCACCGCCGCCAGCGTGGCGATCGCGAGGATGGGCCAGACCGAGCCGCCCGCGTCGACCGCCAATGCCGCGGTGACGATGACCGGCGGGTAGGCCGGCACCGGCAGGCCGCCCTGGTCCAGGAACACGGCCACGAACACGACCAGCAGGCCGTAGGTGGCGATCAGGGCGAGCAGCGTGTCCATGTAGACCTAGGCAGCCGGTGCGGCGGTGCTGCACAGACTAGATCAGGTCGGGCCCGCCGAGGATCCCCCGGAACAGGGAATCACTGTCCCGACCATGGGCCGGTCCGCCGCGGCGCCGGATCAGGGCTCTTCCAGCAGTGCCTCGGCCGCCTCGGCGCAGAACTCGCCCTCCCACTTGGCCATCAGGGCCAGGTAGAGCAGCTTCTCGAACTCGGGCCGGAAGCGGCGGATCACCGAATCCGGGTCCGGCATCAGCTTGGCGTCCGCGATCAGGCCGAAATGCACGGCGCCGTTGTAGCTGAGGATCGAGATGCCCAGGCCGATCGATCCGGTCTGCGGCACCCAGAACATCAGGTCCTTGATCTTGCTGCCGCCGAAATACAGCGGCATCTGCGGGCCGGGCACATTGGTGGCCACCGCCGAGGCCTTGCGGCTGAACATCTCCAGAGCGAAGGCCTGCACCGCCGGCGGCGCCATGCCCACCGCGGCCAGCGCGCCGAAGGTGGCCACGGCCTGGCGAGACTTGCGCAGTACCTTCATGCACTCGGCCACGCGTTCGAGCCGGCGCATCGGGTTGGCCTCGCCCACCGGCAGGTCCAGGAAGACCAGGCCGAAGTGGTTGCCCAGCTGCTTGGCGTGTTCCAGCGGCCGCAGGTTGACCGGCACCGTGGCGCGGATGGTGATGCCGTCCAGGGTTTCGCCGCGCTCGAGCATGTAGCTGCGCAGGGCGCCGCTGGCCGAGGCCAGCAGGATGTCGTTGACGGTGCAGCGCAGGGCGCGGCTGACCGACTTCACCTCGTCCAGGGCCAGCGGCTCGGCCCAGGCCACGCGCTTGCTCACACCCAGCCGGCCCTTGAGCACGGTCTCGGGATCGTCCGACAGCGCCAGGGCCAGGCCTACTTCCTTGGCGATGTCCACGCCCTCGCTGGCCAGCACCGCGGCCAGGGTCGGGTCCCGGTAGATGTCCATGCCCTTTTCGACGAGCTTGCCGCCGAGCTGCATGTAGCGGTCGATGGCGCCGACGCGCTTGGCGACCGGGGCGTGTTCTTCCTTCTTCAGCCAGCGCTTGGCCAGGGCGGCCTTGCGCTTGTCGTCGATGCCCATCTCGGTGAGCGAGAGCAGCACCTGCACCAGGGCGATGCCGTCGGCATAACAATGGTGGATGCGCGAGATCAGGGCGGAGCCGCCGCCGTATCTTTCCACCAGGTGGAACTGCCAGAGCGGCTTGGTCTTGTCGAGCGGGGTCGAGGCCATCTGGCTGGTCAGGCGCTCGAGCTCCTTCTTGCCGCCGCGGCCCGGCAGCGCCGTCAGCCGCACGTGCCAGTCGAGGTCGAAGTCGGCGTCGTCCTGCCAGAAGGCGCCGGTGGGCGTGTCCACCGCCTTCTGCCGGAAGCGCGGATAGGACAGGAACTTGGTTTCGATGACCTTGCGCAGGGTTTTGATGTCCAGCGGCGTCTCGAACATCATCACGCCGGTGATCATCATCAGGTTGGTGGGCCGCTCCATGCGCAGCCACGCCGTGTCCACCCGCGACATCGGCGACTTGCGGATCCTGGTGCGCGCCTCGGCCATGTGCCCTCCCCGGTCTGCAGGCAGGATGCCGCCTGCGGCGCGGGGGCGTCAACGCTCGGGCGGCGGCTTGCTCTTGGGGCCCGAATAGGCGGCCAGCGCGGCCTCGCGGCTGGCCTTGAGGTCGACGATGGGACGGGATGGGTAGTCGGGCGCGAGCCGCCGCACGAGCTCGCCCTGCTCCCAGGGCGCCGCCAGCGCCGACTCCGGCAGCTTCGCCAGCTCCGGCAGCCAGCGCTTGATGTACCTGCCGGCCGGGTCGAACTTCTCCGCCTGGGCGATGGGGCTGAAGATGCGGAAGTACGGGGCGGCGTCGGCGCCGGTGCCGGCGGTCCACTGCCAGCCCTGGGTGTTGTTGGCCAGGTCGGCGTCCACCAGGGTGTCCCAGAACCAGTCGGCGCCGTGTTTCCAGTGGTAGCGAAGGTTCTTGGTCAGGAAGCTGGCCACGACCATGCGCACGCGGTTGTGCATCCAGCCGGTGTGCCAGAGCTCGCGCATGCCGGCGTCCACGATCGGCACGCCGGTGCGGCCGCGCTGCCAGGCCGCCAGGTGGCCGGCGTCGGGTTTGGCCCAGCGGAACTCGCTGAACTTCGGGTTGAGGTTCTCCTGCGCGGTGTGCGGGAAATGGAACAGCAGGTGGTGGCTGAACTCGCGCCAGCCCATTTCGCTGAGGAAATGATCGATGTCGGCCTGCACCGCCGCCGGCCAGGTCCGGGCCAGCGCCCGCGCCACGACCTGGCGCGGCGAGATCTCGCCGAAATGCAGGTGTGGCGACAGTTTCGAGGTGGCGATGCGGTCGGGATAGTTGCGCTGTTCCTTGTAGCCGTGGGCGGCGCCGTCGAGGAAGGCGTCGAGCATCTCGCGCGCGCCGGCCTCGCCCGGCTGCCAGTGCTCCCAGAAGCCGGCGTCCCAGCGCGGTTCGGGCGGCAGCGGTTGCAGTTCCAGGTCTTCCACGCCCAGGCCAGCCAGCATCACCGGCGGCTCCGGCAGGCGCGCCGGCGCGCTCGGCGGCGCCGCGGCGACCAGGCGGGTGCGGGCGTTTTTCCAGAACGGGGTGAACACCCGGTAGGGCTCGCCGCTGCCGGTCTGAACCGTCCACGGTTCGACCAGCAGGGCGGCGTTGTGGCTTTCCACGGTCAGGCCGCGCGACTTCAGGCCGTGCTTGATGCGGGTGTCGCGGGCGATCGCCGCCGGTTCGTACAGGCGGTTCCAGTGCAGGGCCTCGGCCTTGGTTTCGGCGATGAGCTTTTCCAGCTCGGCCAGGCTGTCGCCGCAGCGGATGACCAGACGCGAACCGCGGGCGCGCAGGTCGGCGTCCAGGGCCTGCAGCGAGCGGTGCAGCCAGGCGTTCGAGGCGGCCCCCGGAGCCCAGGGCGCTTCCTCGTCGGGCGCGTGGATGTAGACCGGGATCGGCGCATGGCCGGCGCGCAGCGCCGCTTCGAGCGCGGGATTGTCGTCCAGGCGCAGGTCGCGGCGGAACCAGATCAGGGCGTGGGACATGCGGCGCTCAGGCGGTTTTGACGTAGGGTCGCACCGCGCCGAAGCCGCCGTCGAGCCCGATCACCTGGCCACTCATCCAGCCCGCGGCGTCCGACAGCAGCAATGCGGCCAGTGCGGCCGCGTCGGCGGCCTCGCCGTGCCGGCCCAGCGGATACTGCGCGGCGATCGCCTTGGCGGCGCTGGGGTTGGACAACATGCGCTCGGTCGCCGGCGTGCGCAACAGCCCGGGCGCGATCGCGTTCACCCGCAGCCCGGCCGCGGAAAAGTCCGCCGCCAGCGAACGCACCAGGCCTTCGATCCCGCCCTTGGCGATGGCGATCGCCGCGTGGTTGGCGACGCCGATGCCGGCCGCGACCGAACTGAAGAACAGCAGCGAACCGGGCCGCTGCGCCTTCTGCACCCGCGGCGCGTAGGCCTTGGCGATGAAGAATGCGCTGTCGAGGTTGGCCGCCAGGCAGTCGCGGTATTGGGTTTCGCTGGTGCGGCCGATCGGCGCGATCAGGATCGCGCCGGCGCAGTGCGCAACCGCGTCGGGCGGCGCGCCGAAGGCTTCGCCGGCCTGGACCAGGGCCGCCTCGGCGCCGGCTTCGGTGGCGACGTCGGCTTCGATCACCAGATCGCCTTCTTCGGCATGCACGCGCCCGGCGTCCCGCGACACCAGGGCCAGGCGCCAGCCCGCAAGCCGAAGGGTGTGCGCCAGGGCGCCGGCGACGCCGCCGGAGGCGCCGGTGATCAGGCAGGTCTTCATGTGCGAATCGATCCTCGTCAGAGCCGGCAGTTTAGTCGTGCACGGCGTGTTGCGACCGTGAATCCGGCGCCAGCGCGGCGCGCAGGTTCGCGGCCTGGGCGCGGATGGCGGCCAGTTCGTCCGCCGGCTTCCGGCCCAGGTTTTTCCACTGCAGCGCGGTGCGCGGGTGGCGCGCGAACCGCGCCTCGTGCCGGGCCAGGAAATCCCAGTACAGCGTGGTGTACGGGCAGGCCTGCGGCCCGACCGCCACGTCGGGCCTGTAGCGGCAACCGGCGCAGTGGTTGGACATCTTCCGGATGTAGTTGCCGGACGCGGCATAGGGTTTGCTGACCATGCGGCCGCCGTCGGCGTACTGGCTCATGCCCAGCACGTTCGGCAGCTCCACCCACTCCACCGCATCCACGTAGACCGCCAGGTACCAGGCGTGCACCTCGCGCGGGCGCACACCCAGCAGCAGGGCGAACAGGCCGGTCACCATCAGGCGCTGGATGTGGTGGGCGTAACCGAGGTCCAGCGTCTGGCGCAGGGCGTCGCGCAGGCAGGCCATGTCCGTGTCGGCGGTCCAGTAGAAGGCCGGCAGCGGCGCCCGGGCGTCCAGCGCGTTGTCGTCCAGGAAGCCGGGCATTCGCTGCCAGTAGACGCCGCGCACGTATTCGCGCCATCCCAGGATCTGCCGGACGAAACCCTCCACCGCCTCGATCGGTGCCCTGCCCTCGCGCCAGGCACGCACCGCCGCATCCACTACGGTGCGCGGCGACAGCAGCTTGAGGTTCATCGCCGCCGACAGGCGCGAGTGGTAGAGCCAGGGATCGCCTTCCCACATCGCGTCCTGGTAGCGGCCGAACAGCGGCAGCCGGTGTTCGATGAAATCGTCCAGCGCCTCCTGGGCCTGGGCGGCATCCAGGGGCCAGTCGAAGGCCTCGAGCCGGCCCGGGTGCCCGGCGAAACGTGCGCGCACCAGGGTGATCACCTCGCGGGTGACGGCATCCGGCGCGAAGGAACGCGGCGCAGGCAGCAGGCCCGGGCCGCGCCGGTCGAAGCTGCCGCGGTTTTCGGCGTCGAAGTTCCATTGGCCACCCACTGGCTGGCCGTCCTCCATCAGCACGCCCTCGCGCTTGCGCAGCCAGCGGTAGAAGAACTCAAGGCGGAACTCGCGGCGTTTCCCGGCCCAGTCGGCGAAGTCGTCGGCGTCGCAGTAGAAGTGGCGGTCCGGATATTCGACCCAGGGCACGCCCGCATTGGCGCAGGTCGCAGGCAGGGACCGGGCCAGGCGCCATTCGCCCGGTTTCACCGCGATCACCTTGCCCGGCTTCAGGGTCTGCAGGTCGGCGGCCAGCGCGGCTTCCAGCGAGGGATGGCCGTGTTCGTCCAGCGCGCGGTAGTGCACGGTCCAGCCGCGGGCGCGCAGGACGTCGCGGAAGTGGCGCATGGCCGACAAGAAGATCACGATGCGCGGCTGGGTGCTCCAGACCTGGGTGGCCTCGTGCGCGACCTCGGCCATCCAGACCGCGTCGCGGGCCGGATCGAAGTCGTCGAAGACCGCCGACCCGGCATCAAGCTGGTCGCCGAGGACCAGGATCAGGTTTCGCAGGGTATCGGGCATGGCGCCAGTCTGCAGCCGCGCCCGTGCAGGAAATGGCAGGAACGGACCTCAGCCCGCGGGCGCTGCCCCGGCCGGGCCGCCGACGTACTCACGCGGGATGCGGCCGTTGAGGCCGACCAGGATTTCGTAGGGAATGGTGCCGGCGGCCTGGGCCACGTCCTCGCAGCGGATGGCCAGGCCGTCCTGAGTGCCGATCAGCACCACCGGATCCTCGTTGTAGGCGGTGCCCTGCGGGCCGATGTCCACCATGAACTGGTCCATGCAGATCCGCCCGACGATGGGGCAGCGCCGGCCGCGGACCAACACCTCGCCGCGCGAGGACAGGGCGCGCGGGAAGCCGTCGCCGTAGCCGATCGGCACGGTCACGACGCGGGTGTCGGCGGCCGGCGCCCAGGTCGCGCCATAGCTCACCGTCTGCCCGGCCGGCACGACCTTGAAATAGACCACCTGGGAGACCAGGGACAGGGCCGGCCGCAGGTCCACGGTGGGCCGCGAGGCCGGATCGGGCAGCACGCCGTAGAGCGCGATGCCGGGCCGCACCAGGTCCAGGTGGGTTTCCGGGAAATGCAGCAGGCCGCCGGAGTTGGCCAGGTGCCGGACCGGCATCGGCGCGCCGAGGCGCTCGAAATGCGCGCAGGCGGCCAGGAACCGCTCGAGCTGCTGCCGCGTCATCGGCGAGGCCGGATCGTCGGCGCAGGCCAGGTGCGAATACACGCCCTTGACCGTGCACCAGCGCGAAGCGACCGCCGCTTCGATGAAGGGTCCGGCGTGGTAGCTGTGCACGCCGATGCGCTCCATGCCGGTGTCGATCTTCAGGTGGATGGCGGCCTTTCGGCCGAGCGCCTGCGCCGCGGCCTCGACCTGGCGCAGCTTGTCGATCGAGGACACGGTGATCTCCAGGTCCTCGGCGATCAGGGCCGCGGCCTGGGGGCCGAAGATGCCGCCCATCACCAGGATCGGCAGCGTGATCCCCGCCCGGCGCAGTGCCACGCCCTCCTCCAGGAAGGCCACGCCCAGCTGTTCGACACCCTGGGCCTGCAGGTGCAGTGCCACCGGCACCAGCCCGTGGCCGTAGGCATTGGCCTTGACGATGCCCATGACCGGCACGCCGGCGTGCGTGCGCAGGGCGCGCAGGTTGTGCGTCAGCGCGTCCAGGTCGACGCGGATGCGGGTCGGGCGGGCGGTGTCGGTCATGGCGGGATTGTAGCCCGCGGCCCGCGCCTGGCCGGGGCCGGGAGGCGGGCGGATTGTGGCGGTTTCCGGGCAACCGGCCCGGCCGGCCTATTCGAAGCTGCCGACGCTGTCGCGGGCCAGGTTGTCGAAGCGGGTGTATTCGCCGAAGAACTTCAGCTTCACCGTGCCGGTGGGGCCGTTACGCTGCTTGCTGATGATGACCTCGGCCAGGCCCTTGTCCGCCGAGTCCTTGTGGTAGTACTCGTCGCGGTAGATGAACATGATGATGTCGGCGTCCTGCTCGATGGCGCCGGATTCGCGCAGGTCGGACATGACCGGGCGCTTGTCGGTGCGCGATTCCAGGCCGCGGTTGAGCTGGGACAGCGCGATCACCGGCACCTTCAGCTCCATGGCCAGGGCCTTGAGCGAGCGCGAGATCTCGGAGATCTCGTTGGTGCGGTTTTCGGCCGAACCCGGCACCTGCATCAGCTGCAGGTAGTCGACCACGATCAGGCCCAGGTCGTGTTCGCGCTTGATGCGGCGGGCCTTGGAGCGCAGCACGTCGGGCGACAGCGCCGGCGTGTCGTCGATGAAGATCTTCACGTCCGACAACATCTTGATCGCCATGTTCACCCGCGACCAGTCCTCGTCCTCGAGCTGGCCGGTGCGCAGGCGGGTGGCGTTGATGCGGCCGATGGACGACAGCAGTCGGAACGCCAGCTGGGACGAGGACATTTCCATCGAGAACACCGCGACCGACTTCTTGGTCTTGAGCGCGCCGTATTCGGCGATGTTCAGCGCCAGCGTGGTCTTGCCCATGGCCGGGCGCGCCGCCAGGATGATCAGGTCGGAAGGCTGCAGGCCGGCCGTCATTTCGTCCAGGTCATGGAAGCCGGTGGGCAGGCCGGTGACGCTGCCCTGGTTCTCGTAGCGTTCCTGCAGGATCTGGAACGCGTCCTTCATCGCCTCGCGCAGGGGCACGAAATCGGCGCGGCCGCGGCGGCCCTGCTCGGCGATCTTGAACACCTTCATCTCGGCCGCCGACAGCACTTCCTGGCTGTCGCGACCCTCGGGCTGGAAGCCGTCGTTGACGATCTCGGTGCCGGCCTCGATCAGCTGCCGCATCACGGCCTTTTCGCGCACGATCTCGGCGTACGCCTTGATGTTGGCGGCCGAGGGCGTACTGGACGCCAGTTCGATCAGGTAGCCGGTGCCACCGATCTGTTCGGACAGGCTGTTGGCCTCGAACCATTCACCCAGGGTCACCGCGTCGAAGGGGCGGTTCTTCTCGCTCAGCTCGCGGATGGCGCGGTAGATCAGCCGGTGGTCGCGGCGGTAGAAGTCGTGTTCGGTCAGGAAGTCGCCGACTCGGTCGAGCGACTCCGGGGCCAGCATCAGGCCGCCGATCACCGCCTGTTCGGCTTCGACCGACTGGGGCGGGACGCGCAGGGCATCGATCTTGGCTTCGGTGCGGAAGGATTCGGAACGAGCGGGCATGGTCGCCTTGTCGATGGGGCGCAGCGTTGTGGGCGGACGGTAAGCCGGGTCGGTCATCGTAACGATCCCTCTCACGGTGCAACAGGCAATAACTCTGTGCATAACCGGTGGGAAACTCTTACGCCCTGCCCGTCTCATTTTCTAAGATCGGGTCATGTTTGAGAGCGGATCGCGCGGGACGGGTCCTGGCGGGGGGCGGCGAAGGCCATGCCCTTTGCCCGACACGCCGCAAGCACGTCCATGCAGGCTCTTCAGCGACGTCCGTGTCGCTGAAGGTCGGTCAAAGGGCATGGCCTTCACCGCTTGCAGGTTTCTTGGCGCGCGATCGAGGAGCAAGAGCAGAAGCAGTGGTGTCAGGGCAACTTCTGGCGTTGCTCAAGAAATCTTTCCCTGACACGGTTCGGAGGCGCTGGCGTCCTTGATCCTTCCATCGGCTCACCGGGAACTATCAGGGAGGTGGCGTGCGTTCACCCCGGCCGACCTTCAGCGACATGGACGTCGCTGAAGAGCCTCCATGGATGGATTCACGGCGTGTCGGCCGGGGTGAATGCACGTCGCCTCCGCGCCGGAACGCAGCACGCGCGAGCTCCGGAAACGAAACAGGCGCCCGAAGGCGCCTGTTTGGGTCTTGCCGGAGGCCTGGATCAGGCTTCGGCTTCGACCAGCACCTTGACGGTGGTGTGGACGTCGGCGTGCAGGCGCACTTCGATGTCGAACTCGCCGGTGCGGCGCAGCGGGCCTTCGCCCAGCACCACTTCGTCCTTCTCGAGCGGGAAGCCGGCGGCGGTGAAGGCCTCGGCGATGTCGCGCGGGCCGACCGAACCGAACAGCTTGCCTTCGGTGGACGCGTTGGCCGGGATCGTGACCGTGGCGCCTTCCAGCTTGGCCTTGCGGGCTTCGGCCTCGGCCAGGACCTGGTTGGCCTTGGCTTCGTACTCGGCGCGCTTGGCCTCGAAGGCCGCGATGTTGGCCTGGGTGGCCGGCACGGCCTTGCCGTAGGGGATCAGGTAGTTGCGGCCGTAGCCCGGCTTCACGTTGACCTTGTCGCCCAGGCCGCCGAGGTTGACGACCTTCTGCAGGAGGATCAGTTGCATGTGTGTTGCTCCTTGACGTTAGCGGCGCGCGGGGCGCCGCAACGGTTGCTGTCCGTAAGGATCAGTTCTGGTGGTTGTCGGTGTACGGGATCAGGGCCAGTTCGCGGGCGCGCTTGATCGCGGTCTGCAGCTGGCGCTGGTACTTGGACTTGGTGCCGGTGATGCGGCTCGGGACGATCTTGCCGTTCTCGGTCAGGTACTGGCGCAGGGTGTTGAGATCCTTGTAGTCGATCTCCTTGACGCCCTCGGCCGTGAACTTGCAGAACTTGCGGCGGCGGAAAAACTTGCTCATATCGGTCTCCGGTCTCAGGCGGCGTCGTCGGCGGCGATGCCGACGCTGTTTTCGTCATCGTCGCGGCGCGGGCGGCGCTCGCCCTTCTCGTCCTTGCTCTTCATGATCAGGGACTGCTCGGTGACGGCCTCTTCGCGGGCGATGACCATGTGGCGCAGGACGGCGTCGTTGAAGCGGAAGCCGTCGACGAGCTCGCCCAGGATCTTCTGGCCGACTTCGACGTTCATCAGCACGTAGTGGGCCTTGACCAGGTTGTCGATGGAATAGGCCAGCTGGCGGCGGCCCCAGTCTTCCAGACGGTGGATCTTGCCGTTGTCGCCTTCGATCAGCGCCTTGTAGCGCTCGATCATGGCCGGCACCTGCTCGCTCTGGTCCGGATGGACCATGAACACGATTTCATAGTGACGCATGGGTTGTTTCCTTGTGGATGCGGCCGGTGATTCGGCCTGGCAGCCCCCGGCCGAGATGGATGGCCATCTGCCGTGGAGCAAGGTCTCCCGGGGATCGGGAGCCGCGCATTATGCCCGAGCCCCCCTTTCCCGCGCAAGTCAAGCACTTACCGCCCTCGCCCAGGCCTCCCGGCTCGGGAAGCCCCCTAGATATCCGGGGTCAGAGTGCATTTATCTTCAGGCCAGGCCTGAAGATAAATGCACTCTGACCCCGGATTCGGCCGTCAGGCGGCCTGGTCGGCGTCGGTCGTGAACGACTCGCCGCAGCCGCACTCGGCCGCCACCCGGGGGTTGCGGAACACGAACTGCTGGTTCAGGCCCTGGCTGACGAAGTCGATCTCGGTGCCGTCCACCTGGGGCAGGCTGCCGGCGTCGACCCGGACGGCGACGCCGTCGGTTTCGAACACCGTGTCGTCGGGACCGGCCTGGGTGGTGATGTCCACCACGTAGGCGAAGCCCGAACAGCCCGACTTGCGGACCCCGAAACGCAGGCCGATGCCGCCCGGCGTCTCGGCCAGGTAGCTGCGGATGCGGGCGACGGCGGCGGGGGTCAGGGTAACGGCCATGGCGTTCGGGTCTCGGGCTCCGGGTCGGCGTGAAGCTGGCGGCAGTATACCGGCGCTGCGTGAACCCATGCCTGCGGTATCCTTGCCCACTTCACCAGATAGGCCCGTCCGGGCAGGGATTCAAGGCATGGCAGTGGTCAGCGTCCAGCAGGCGCTTTCGGGGTCGATCGCCCCGGGCAGCGAAGTCACCGTCCGCGGCTGGGTCCGCACCAACCGGGCCTCGAGCGCACTGAACTTCGTCAACATCAGCGACGGCTCCTGCTTCGATCCGATCCAGGCCGTGGCCACCGAGGCCCTGGCCAACTTCGAGTCCGAGGTGAAGAAGCTATCCGCCGGCTGCTCGGTCATCGTCACCGGCACCCTGGCGCCGTCCCAGGGCAAGGGGCAGAAGTTCGAGATCCAGGCCACGGCCGTCGAGGTCTGCGGCTGGGTCGAGGACCCGGAAACCTACCCCATCCAGCCCAAACCGCATTCGCTGGAATTCCTGCGCGAGGTCGCCCACCTGCGCCCGCGCACCAATCTGTTCGGCGCGGTCACCCGCATCCGCCACTGCCTGGCACAGGCCGTGCACCGCTTCTTCCACGACCAGGGCTTCTACTGGATCAGCACCCCGATCGTGACCACGTCCGACGCCGAGGGTGCCGGCCAGATGTTCCGCGTCTCCACGCTGGACCTGGCCAACCTGCCGCGCGACGCCAAGGGCGGCGTCGACTTCAGCAAGGACTTCTTCGGCAAGGAAACCTTCCTCACCGTGTCGGGCCAGCTAAACGTCGAGGCCTACTGCCTGGCGCTGAGCAAGGTCTACACCTTCGGCCCGACCTTCCGCGCCGAGAACAGCCACACCACGCGCCACCTGGCCGAGTTCTGGATGATCGAACCGGAGATCGCCTTCGCTGACCTCAACGACGACGCCAACCTGGCCGAAGCCTTCCTGAAGTACCTGTTCCAGGCCGTGCTGGCCGAACGCGCCGACGACCTGGCCTTCATCGCCGAACGGGTCGAGAAAACCGCCATCACCCGCCTGGAGGCGATGGTGGACTCGCCCTTCGAGCGCATCGACTACACCGAGGCGGTGTCGCTGCTGCAGAAGTCGGGGCAGAAGTTCGATTACCCGGTCGAGTGGGGCCTGGACCTGCAGACCGAACACGAGCGCTGGCTGACCGAGGTGCACATCGGCCGCCCGGTGGTGGTGATGAACTACCCCGAGCAGATCAAGGCCTTCTACAT
>CBFGOZ010000029.1:0-15935 GCA_965650505.1 uncultured Arenimonas sp. | reverse complement strand
GGCAGATGCGCTCGATCTCCTTCCAGTAGTTCTTCGGCGGGATGTAGACGCCGATGGCGCCCATGATCGGTTCGCCGATGAAGGCCGCGACGCGCTCCGGGCCGAGCTCCAGGATCTTGTCCTCGAGCCGCCTGGCGCAGTGCAGGCCGTACTCCTCCTCGCCCATCTCGCCGCCGTCCCCGAACCAGAACGGCGGGTCGATGTGGTGGATGTCGGGGATCGGCAGACCGCCCTGCCGGTGCATGCCCTTCATGCCGCCCAGGCTGGCGCCGGCCACGGTGGAGCCGTGGTAGCCGTTGTGGCGGCCGATGAAGATGTTCTTGCGCGGCTGGTCCTGCACCGCCCAGAAGTGCCGGACCATGCGCAGGATGGTGTCGTTGGCCTCGGAGCCGGAGTTCGAGAAGAAGGCATGGTCGAGGTCGCCCGGGCAGAGCTCGGCCAGCTTGGCGGCCAGGTGCACGGTCGGCTCGGTGGTGCAGCCGAAGAAGGAGTTGTAATAGGCGAGCTGGGTCATCTGCTTCGATGCCGCCTCGCCCAGCTCCTTGCGGCCATAGCCGATGTTCACGCACCACAGGCCGGCGAAGGCGTCGAGCAGCTTGTTGCCCTCCGAATCCCAGACGTAACAGCCCTCGCCCTTGGTCAGGATGCGCGTGCCCTTCTTGGCCAGCGCCGCGTTGTCGTTGAAGGGATGCAGGTGATGGGCGGCGTCGAGCTGCTGGAGCGTGGTGTGGGTGCTGTCCATGGAGATTTCCGTAGTAGACATTGGCGAGGAAGGACCGCGGCGTCAGACGTTCAGCAGCAGGAACTCCCGCTCCCAGCTGCTGATCACCCGCAGATAGGTCTGGTGTTCCTTCTCCTTCACCGAGGTGTAGGCCTTGACGAAACGCTCGCCCAGCAGGCCGCGCAGCGGCTTGGACTTGCGCAGCAGCACGATCGCCTCCTCCAGCGACCGCGGCAGGTCGTAACCCTTGGCGTGGGCGCTGCCGGCCAGCGGCGCGGTCGGCTCCAGATTCTCCTGGATGCCGAGGTAGCCGCAGGCCAGGGTCGCGGCCAGGGCCAGGTAGGGATTGACGTCGGAGCCGGCGAAGCGGCTTTCCACGCGGGTGTTCTCCGGCGTGTCCAGCGGCACGCGCAGGCCGCAGGTGCGGTTGTCGTAGCCCCACTGCACGTTCTTGGGCGAGACTTCGCCGAAGGCCAGGCGCCGGTACGAGTTCACGTTCGGCCCGAAGATCGCCATCGCCGCGGGCACGTATTTCTGCAGGCCGCCCAGGTAGTGCATGAAGGTCTGGCTGTGCTGGCCCTTGCGGGCGCCGGCGAATACGTTCCTTCCCGTCGCGGTGTCCACCAGGCTCTGGTGGATGTGCATCGAGCTGCCGGGTTCGTTCTCCATCGGCTTGGCCAGGAAAGTGGCGTAGATGCCGTGCCGCATCGCGGCCTCGCGCATGGTGCGCTTGAACAGGAACACCTGGTCGGCGCGCGACATCGGGTCGCTGTGCTCGAAGTTCACCTCCAGCTGGGCCGCGCCGGACTCGTGGATCAGGGTGTCCACGTCCAGCTCCATCGCCTCGCAGTAGTCGTACATCAGGTCGAGGATGGGGTCGAACTCGTTCACCGCGTCGATCGAATACGACTGGCGCGCGGTTTCCGGCCGGCCGTTGCGGCCGGCCGGCGGCTGCAGCGGGAAGTCCGGGTCGGTGTTGCGCTGGACCAGGAAGAACTCCAGCTCGGGCGCGATCACCGGGCTCAGGCCCATGTCGGCGTACAGCGCCAGCACGCGGTGCAATACGTTGCGCGGCGCCAGTTCGTGGCGTTCGCCGGACTTGGTGTAGCAGTCATGGATGATCTGCGCGGTCGGGTCGGTGGCCCAGGGCACCATGCGCACGGTGTCCGGGTCGGGCCGCAGCAGCATGTCGGAATCCGAGGGCGACACCAGGTCGTCGTAATTGTCGGGGTAGTCGCCGGTGACCGTGGTGGCGAAGATTCCCTCGGGCAGGCGGGTGCCGTAGTCGTGCGAGAACTTGGCCGCGGGGATGATCTTGCCGCGGGCATTGCCGGTGATGTCGGGCACCAGGCATTCCACCTCGGTGATGCGGCGGTCCTTGAGCCAGCGTTTGAGCGTGCTCTCCTGCTGTTCTTCCGGCGTCTGTTTCGGCTCTTTTTTCTTGGACATGTCAGGCTCGCTGGTGGGCGCGTTCGCGGCAGGCGGCCGCGAAGGCCTGGAAGAGGCCCAGGTAGAAGGGATTTTCGGTGACCCTCCACTCCGGGTGCCACTGCACCGCCACCAGCCAGGGCCCGGGGTCCTCGTCGCGCGCCAGGTCCAGCCGCACCGCCTCGACCAGGCCGTCGGGCGCAGTGGCCTCCACCACCAGGTTCCGGCCCAGCGCCTTCAGCCCCTGTCCGTGCAATGAATTGACCATCGCCTGCCGCGCGCCAACGATGCGTGCCAGCACGCCGCCTTCCGACAGATCGACCGGATGCGAGGGCGCGTACTGCACGCCCAGCGGATCCTCGCTGTTCTCGCGGTGGTCGTCGAAGCCGGGGATGTCGTGCACCTTCTGGTGCAGGCTGCCGCCCAGGGCCACGTTCACTTCCTGCAGCCCGCGGCAGATCGCCAGCACCGGCACGCGCAGCTCGATCGCCAGCGGCACGATGCCCAGGGTGGTCGCGTCGCGCGCGGGGTCGTGCAGGTTGCCGGCCCAGCTGGGTTCGCTGCCGTAATGGTGCGGCTCGATGTTGCTGTAGGCGCCGGTGAGCAGCAGTCCGTCGAGGTTTTCCAGCAGCGCGCGCAGGTCCAGCGGCGGCGCCAGCGAGGGAATCAGCAGGGGCAGGCAGCCGGCGCCGTCCACCACCGCGCGGATGTACTTCTCGCCCACCGCCTGGAAGGGGTGGTGCCCGATCTGTTTGCGGTCCGAAGGCAGACCGACCAGCGGGGTTCGACGCATGGGCGCCTCGCGTAGGGATGCCCGACCTTACTCCGGGCGTTCGATTTTATCAACGCAAGTTGCGGTTTCTCGCACAGCCCCTTCGGGCCAGAAACCCCGTCCCGGGGCGCTTTGGCGGCGTTTGGCCCGACCACTCCACCCCGCCGCCTCGCCGTGGCGACTTTCGATGATGAGGATTTTTTACAGCCTCTTGCGGCCGATGCTAGTATCCGGCGACCCCAGCGGATGCCCGTCCATCATGACCTCGCCCCATCTCCCGGCTGCCGACGCCGCCGTGCTCGAACAGCTCCACGGCTGCGAGCAGATCGACCTGCTGCTGCCGGACATGAACGGCCTGCTGCGCGGCAAGCGCATCACCCGCGACGCGCTGGAAAAGGTCTACCGCGACGGCGTCTGCCTGCCGATGTCGCTGATCGCCACCGACATCACCGGCAACACGGTCGAGGAGACCGGCCTGGGCTACGACATCGGCGACGAGGACCGCATCTGCCGCCCGGTGCCGGGCAGCCTGCGCCCGATCCCGTGGCAGCACCGGCCGATGGCCCAGCTGCTGCTGCAGATGGAGGACGGCAAGGGCGGCCTGTTCGCCGCCCACCCGCGCGAGGTGCTCAAGCGCGTCGTCGCGCGTTTCGCCGAGCGCGGCCTGGTGCCGGTGGTGGCGGTGGAGCTGGAGTTCTACCTCCTCGACGCCGAACTCACCCACGACGGCCGTCCGCAGACGTCGGTGAACCCGAGCACCGGCGAGCGCAACACCAACACGCAGGTCTACTACATGCAGGACCTGAACGACTACCAGACCTTCACCGACGCGGTCGCCGACGCCTGCCTGGCCCAGGGCATCCCGGCCGACACAGCCGTGGCCGAATACGCGCCGGGCCAGTTCGAGATCAACCTCAAGCACCGCGCCGACGCCGTCGCCGCCTGCGACGATGCGCTGCTGCTGCGCCGGGTGATCAAGGCCACGGCCGAAGACCAGGGCATGATCGCCAGCTTCATGGCCAAGCCCTTCATGGACCAGGCCGGCAGCGGCACCCACATCCACGTGAGCGTGCTCGACCGGGAAGGCAGGAACATCTTCGCCTGCACGCCGGACCAGCCCTCCGACACGCTGCGCCATGCCGTGGCCGGCCTGCAGAAGGCCAGCGCCGACTGCATGCTGATGTTCGCGCCGCACGCCAACAGCTACCGGCGCTTCGTGCTGAACGCCTTCGTGCCGCTGAACGATGCCTGGGGCTTCAACAACCGCACGGTGGCCATGCGCATCCCGCATTCGGGCCCGGCCGACATCCGCATCGAACACCGCATCGCCGGCGCCGACGCCAATCCCTACCTGGTCACCGCCGCGGTGCTGGCCGGCATCCTGCAGGGCCTGGAGGACAAGGGCGACCCGGGCGCGCCGATCACCGGCAACGCCTACGAACAGACCGAGCACCGCGAACTGTACTGGCGCGACACCCTCCGCGACTTCCAGGCCAGCGATTTCGTGGCGAAACACTTCGGCGCCGACTTCCGCCACATCTACGGCCAGCAGAAGCTCAAGGAACTGCGCAGCTTCAGCCGCGAAGTGACCACGCTGGAGTACGCCTGGTACCTGCGGCAGGTCTGAGGTGAGCGTGCGCACACCGTCCGCGCACGTCGACTCCTGGTATTCGCGCACCGCGTCGCCGGCGCCGGAGCACCCGCGCCTGCAGGGCCGCGAGACCGCCGACGTGGTGGTGCTGGGCGCCGGATTGACGGGCCTGTCGGCCGCGCTGGAGCTGGCGCAGGCCGGGCTGCACGTGGTCGTGCTCGAAGCGCGCCGCGTCGGCTGGGGCGCTTCGGGCCGCAACGGCGGCCAGGTGATCTTCGGCTACGGCTGCGACCAGTCGAAGATCGCCGCCCTGGTCGGCATCGAGGAATCGCGCCGGCTGTTCGCCTGGTCGCTGGAGGGCGTGCGGCTGGTGCGCGAACGCATCGCCGCGCACGGCATCGACGCGCACTGGCGCGACGGCCATGCCCACGTGGCGATCAAGCCCCGGCACGTCGACGAACTCAAGGCCTGGCAGGACGACCTGGCGCGGCATTACGGCTATGAACTGCCGTGGTGGGACCGCGAGCGGCTGCAGTCCGTGCTGCCCAGCCCGCGCTACCTGGGCGGGCTTTACGACCCGCAGTCGGGCCATCTGCATCCGCTCAACTACACGCTGGGCCTCGCCCGCGCCGCGGTCTCCGCAGGTGTCCGCATCTTCGAAAACACCGAAGTCACCGCTCTGCAGCGCGGCCCGAAGCCGGTGCTGCGCAGCGCCCACGGCGAGGTGCAGGCCGGTTTCGTGGTGCTGGCCGGCAACGCCCTGGTGCACGGCATCGCGCCCGAACTCGACAGTCGCATCATGCCGGTCGGCACCTATGTCGGCGCCACCGAGGCTCTTGGCGAATCGCGCGCGAACGAACTGATCCGCAACGGCATGGCCGTGGCCGACGTCAACTGGGCCCTGGACTATTTCCGCCTCAGCCGCGACCACCGCCTGCTGTTCGGCGGCCGTGCGAGTTACTCCACCCTGCCCCCGCCAAACCTGCGCGGCACGATGACGGCGCGCATGACCCGTGTGTTCCCCCAGCTCAAGGGCGTGAAGTTCGACGAGGTCTGGGGCGGCTACGTGGACATCAGTCTCAACCGCGCACCGCATTGGGGCCGGCTCGGCGACAACGTCTACTTCGCGCAAGGTTTCTCCGGCCACGGCGTGGCCGCCACCGGACTGGCCGGCCGGGTGATCGCCGAGGCGATCCGCGGCCAGGCCGCCCGCCTCGACGCCTACGCGAAGATCCCCCATCGCCCCTTCCCCGGCGGCCGGGCCCTGCGCACCCCGCTGCTGGTCGCGGCCATGGCCTGGTTCAAGCTGCGCGACGCCCTCTGGTAGTCCGGCAATCCACCCGGGTCCTGAATCGGATTGATGACCCCGGGGCGCTTGACGGCCTCGGCCTGCGGGCGTACAAAACCAATCAGTTAATTAGCTGATGGGTTAAGCGCCGTGCCCAACGACCGTCTCAGCCACACCTTCGCCGCCCTGGCCGACCCGACCCGCCGGGCCATCCTGGCGCGGCTGATCCAGGGCGAGACCTCGGTGACCGAGCTCGCCCAGCCCTTCGCGATGAGCCTGCCGGCCGTTTCCAAGCACCTGAAGGTGCTGGAAAAGGCCGGCCTGGTCAGCCGCGGCCGCGAGGCACAGTGGCGGCCCTGCCGGCTCGACGCCGGCCCGTTGAAGGACATCACCGACTGGCTCGAGCCCTACCGGAAGCTGTGGGAAGCCCGCTTCGACCGGCTCGAGGCCTATCTGGCCCGGATGCAGGCCGAAGAGGCCCAAGCCGACACCCCCGACCCCGCCGCCCCGGAGAAGCCCGATGGCGATCGCCCCTGATGCCGCCGTGACCGGCGCCGTCGTCCTGAGCTTCCGGCGCCTGCTGCGCGCCCCGCGCGCCCGGGTCTGGGCCGCGTGGACCGATGCCGCCCAGTTCGCGCAGTGGTTCGGCCCGCACGGCACCGTGCTGGACCCCTGCGAACTCGATGCGCGGGTGGGTGGCCGGCTGTTCTTCCGCCACGTCCATGCCGACCACCCCGAGGTCTGGGTGCTGGGCGAGTTCACCGAGGTGTGGCCGATGGAGCGGCTGGCCTTCCTCGTCGGTTTCGCCGATGCGCAGGGCCGTCCGCGACCGCGCGAGGAGTTCGCGGAGCACGGCCTGATCGAGGTCGGCCTGGGTGACCACCCCGCCGGCACCGAACTGCGCATCCGCCACACCGGGCTGCACTCCGACCAGGGCGAAGGCATCGGCTGGCGCCAGAGCCTGGAGCGCCTGGAATCCCTTTTCACTTCCCAACCCGCCTGAAGGAGCCACCCATGGCGATCACCGCGATCCACCCCTACCTGAATTTCAACGGCAACTGCGAGGAAGCCTTCGCCCACTACGCCAAGGTGCTGGGCGCCCGGAACACCGGCATCTTCCGCTACGGCGAGGCGCCGCCGGAGCCGAACGAGCAGTCGCATTCCGAACCCGAGGGCTGCGGCCCGCTGCCGCCGGGCTTCGAGGACAAGGTGATGAACACCGAACTGCGACTGGGCGAAATGGTGCTGATGGGCAGCGATTGCCCGCCGTCGATGTGGAAGGACGGCG
Source organism: uncultured Arenimonas sp. (assembly GCA_965650505.1). Taxonomy (GTDB): domain Bacteria; phylum Pseudomonadota; class Gammaproteobacteria; order Xanthomonadales; family Xanthomonadaceae; genus Arenimonas. The sequence goes on along the minus strand of CBFGOZ010000029.1, from coordinate 8,847 downwards.
GCCAGAACTCCACCGTGTCGATCCAGGTCAGTGACCCGGCCGAGGCCGAGCGCCTGTTCGCCGGCCTGATGGAAGGCGGCGGCCAGGTGCAGATGCCCATGGGCGAAACCTTCTGGGCCACGCGCTTCGGCATGGGCGTGGACCGTTTCGGCACGCCGTGGATGGTCAACTGCAGCCGCGAGCACTGACCATGCACGGACCGCAGGCTGACCGCGAGATCCGGCTCATCCGCCGCGTGGACGCGCCGCGCGAGCGCGTGTTCGCCGCCTTCACCGACCCCGCGCAGGTGGCGCTGTGGTGGGGCCCCGCCGGCTTCACCAACACGGTGCATGGGATGGACGCGCGGGCCGGCGGCGTGTGGCGCTTCACGATGCACGGCCCCGACGGAAAGGACTGGCCGAACCGCATCGACTACACCGAGGTGACGCCACCGGCACGCCTGCGCTACCGGCACGGCGACGAGGACGCCGCCGGAGGGCTCACGCATGCCTTCGATGTCCAGATCGACTTTATCGCCGACGGCCCGCGGCAGACGCGGATCGAGATGGCGATGGTGTTCCCGGATCGCGCGGCGCGCGACCGCACGCTCGAATTCGGCGCGGTCGAGGGCGGGCAGCAGACCATGGACCGGCTGGAAACCTTCCTGGCCCAGGAACTGGTCATCACGCGGCGTTTCACCGCGCCGCGCGCCCTGGTCTGGCGGCTGCTGTCGGAAGCCGAACACCTGGCGCACTGGTGGGGTCCGGTGGGCCTGGCGCTCGGCATCGAGTCGCTGGACTTCCGCCCGGGTGGTCATTTCCATTACCGCATGGGCGAAGGCGACGCCGCACAATACGGCGTGTTCCGTTACCGGGAGATCGAGCCTCCGCACCGGCTGCAGTTCAGCAACGGGTTCTGCGACGCCGCGATGAAGCCGCTGCCGGCGCCGTTCGATCCGGACTGGCCGCTGGAGATCCTCAACACCTGGACCCTGGACGAGGAGGCGGGCGTGACCACGCTGCGCCTGCACGGCACGCCGATCGAGGCCGGCGCGTCCGGCATCGCGACCTTCCGCCGCCACTTCGAATCGATGCGCAGCGGATTCGGCTCCACCCTCGACCGGATGCAGGCCTACCTGGCGGAAATCGACCGCTGACCGACGCCCCCCCCCTGAGACGCCCACGATGAACAAGCACACTTCCCTGCAGGTCGACCTGGCCGACAAGCGGCTGCGGCTTAGCCGCGACTTCGATGCGCCGCCCGCCGCCGTCTTCTCCGCCTGGACCGAGCCGGCGGCGCTGGCCGCCTGGTGGGGCCCGCATGGTTTCCGCACGGAAGTGCGCGCCTGCGAGGTCCGTCCCGGCGGTGCGTTCCACTTCGTGATGATCGACGCCGAGGGCCAGCAGTACCCGGTGATCGGAACCTTCGTCGAAGTCTCGCCGCCGCACCGCCTGGTGATGATCGAGGACTGCGCCAGCATGGGCGAGGAATGGACGCGCCGGGTCGCGCCGGAGATCGTCGCGGCGGGTGGCCGGGTCGAATGCCTCTGGACGGTGGAGTTCCAGGACCTCGGCGGCCGCACCCGGCTCCAGCTCGACTTCTCCTGTCCGACCGCGGCGATGCGCGAGAGCCTGGTCGAGATCGGCATGGTCGAAGGCTGGGGCGAATGCTTCGAGAAGCTCGACCAGCTGCTGGCTGGCCACTGAGCTCCCCACGGAGACCCCGGCATGTCCGCCAGCCTCAAGCCCCCCTCGCTCGCGCACGACGACGAGCTCATCATCGAACGCGAGTTCGACGCGCCGCGCCAGGTGGTGTTCAAGGCCTGGACCGATCCGGCGGCGCTGGCCGTCTGGTTCTGCCCTGAGGGCTGCGACGCGCCGTTCCAGCGCTTCGATCCGCGCGTGGGCGGCAGCTACCGCGTCTGCCTGCGCGGCAAGGAAAGCGGCACGGAATGGTGGATGCAGGGCGAATTCCTGGAGATATCGCCGCCCGACCGCATCGTGCTGACCCACGTCTGGGACGACGTCGCCCGCCGGCCGGAACAGGACTCGGTGATCACCGTCAGCTTCGAGGACCTCGGCGGCCGCACCCGCATGCATTTCCACCAGGTGCGCTTCGTCTCGGTGTTCGAACGCGACGACCACCGCGGCGGCTGGAACAGCTGCTTCAACCGTCTTGAAGGACTGCTTGCCCATGTCTGAACCCCACGTCGTCGGCCCCACGGCCACCCGCCGCGAATGGATCGGCCTGGCCGTGCTGGCCCTGCCCTGCCTGATCTATTCCATGGACCTGACGGTCCTGTACCTCGCCATTCCCTCGATCGCCGCCGACCTGCGCCCCAGCGCCGGCCAGATGCTGTGGATCGTCGACATCTACGGCTTCCTGCTGGCCGGCTTCCTGATCACGATGGGCACGCTGGGCGACCGCATCGGCCGGCGCAAGCTGCTGCTGATCGGCGCCAGCTGCTTCGGCGCCGCCTCGGTGATGGCGGCGTTTTCGACCAGCGCCGAGATGCTGATCGCCAGCCGCGCATTGCTCGGGATAACGGCCGCCACCCTGTCGCCGTCCACGCTGTCCCTGATCCGCAACATGTTCCTGGACGACCGCGAGCGCATGCAGGCGATCGGCATCTGGATCGCGGCGTTTTCGGCCGGCGGCATCCTGGGGCCGGTCATCGGCGGCGTGCTGCTGCAGTGGTTCTGGTGGGGATCGGTGTTCCTGCTGGCGGTGCCGGTGATGGTGCTGCTGCTGGTGGTCGGCCCGAAGCTGCTGCCGGAGTTCCGCGACGAACAGGCGGGCCGCATCGACCTGGCCAGCGCCCTGCTGTCGGTGGCCGCGGTGCTTTCCGTCATCTACGGCATGAAACGCCTGGCCGAACACGGCTTCGCGCTCGCGCCGTTCGTGATCATCGCCGTGGGACTGGCCATCGGCGCGCTGTTCGTGCGCCGCCAGCGCCGCCTGGCCGACCCGATGATCGACCTGTCGCTGTTCCGCGCTCCGGCGTTCGGCACCGCGCTGGGCTGCAACGTGCTGACCATCTTCATCGCCTTCGGCTTCTTCCTGTTCATCGCGCAGTACTTCCAGCTGGTGCTGGGCATGACGCCGCTGGAGGCCGGCCTGTGGACCGCGCCATCGGGCGCGGTTTTCGTCGCGGGGTCGATGCTGGCGCCGAAGCTGGCGCAGCGCTGGCCGATCGCCCGCATCATCGCCGGCGGCATGGCGGTGTCGGTGCTTGGCTTCGGGCTGCTCACCCAGCTGGGTTCGCTGCCCTTCCCGCTGCTGATGCTGGGCTACACGCTGTTCTGCGCCGGCCTGGCGCCGATCGGCGCCCTGACCACCGACCTGGTGATGAACTCGGCACCACCCGAGCGCGCCGGCGCGGCCTCGGGCATCTCCGAAACGAGCTTCGAGTTCGGCGGCGCGCTGGGCATCGCGGTACTGGGCAGCATCGTGATGGCCATGTACCGCAGCGGCATCGTCGAGGCCGTGCCGCCGGGCCTGCCGCCCGAGGCGATCACCGCCGCCCGCGACACCCTGGGCGGCGCGGTGGACGCGGCGCGCGAACTGGGGGCTTCGGGCGACGCACTGCTGGAGGCCGCCCGTGGTGTCTACGTGGCCACGCTGGAGAAGGCCGCGTGGATCTGCGCCGGCATGAGCCTGTTCGCCACCCTGCTGATCCTGGGCCTTGAAAAACGCCTCGCCGCCACCCTGCAACCGGAGCCGGCCGCATGAAGAAGACCTACCACGGCAGCTGCCACTGCGGCGACGTGCGCTACCGCGTGCAACTGGACCTGGCGGCCGGCAGCCGCCGCTGCAACTGCCGCTTCTGCCTGAAGACGCACTTCTGGAAGGCCTTCGTGATGCCGGCCGACCTGGAGCTGCTGCAGGGCGCCGACAAACGCAGCGACTACCGCGGCCCCGACAGCGACTGGCCGGAAGGCCACGTGCACCATTGGTTCTGCCGCCGCTGCGGCGTGCGCTGCTTCACCGACGGTTACCTGACCGAGTTCGGCGGCGACTTCCATTGCATCAACCTGTGCACCCTGGACGACGCCAGCGATGAAGAGCTCGCCGCCACCCCGATCCAATACGAGGACGGCCGCTGCGACGCCCAGGACCGCGCGCCGGCCCTTACGTCTTTCCTGTAGGCGGACGACGTCCGGTCAGGGGTCGAGGTTGATCCAGGTCGCCTTGACCTCGGTGTATTTCTCGAAGGCGTGCAGGGACTTGTCGCGGCCGTTGCCGCTCTGCTTGTAGCCGCCGAAGGGCGCGGTCATGTCGCCGCCGTCCCAGTAGTTGACCCAGATGCTGCCGGCGCGCAGCTTCCGGGCGACGCGATGGGCGCGGCTGATGTCCGAGGTGAATACCCCGGCCGCGAGGCCGTAGTCGGAGTCGTTGGCCATGCGCAGCGCCTCTTCTTCGCTGTCGAAGGCGATCACGCTCAGCACCGGCCCGAAGATCTCCTCGCGGGCGATGGTGTGGCCGTGCTCTACCCCGTCGAAGATGGTCGGCGCGATGTAGCAGCCGCCCTCCACCGTCTGCAGGCGCTCGCCGCCGATCACGACGCGGCCGCCTTCGGCGCGGCCCTTGGCGATGTAGTCGAGCACGCGCGCCGTCTGCGCCTCGTCCACCATCGCGCCCATCGGGGCGCCCGGTTCCAGCGGATGTTTCGGCTGCATCTTCCTGCCGAACTCGGCCACCCTGGCCACGAATTCGTCCTTGATATCGCGCTGCACGAACAGCCGCGACGCCGCCGTGCAGACCTCGCCCTGGTTGTAGAAGATGCCGCTGGCCGCGGCCTGGGCGGCTCGGTCCAGGCTGGGCGCGTCGGCGAACACCAGGTTCGGGCTCTTGCCGCCGCACTCCATGTAGGCGCGTTTCATGTTCGACATGCCGGCGCAGACCATCAGGTGCTTGCCGACCGCCGTGGAGCCGGTGAACACCAGGCCGTCCACGTCCATGTGCATGGCCAGCGGTTCGCCGGCACCGCGACCGTAGCCCGGCAGAACGTTCAGCACGCCCGGCGGTATGCCCGCTTCGATCGCCAGTTCGGCCAGGCGCAGCGCCGTCAGCGGTGACTTCTCGGACGGCTTGAGCACTACCGAATTGCCCATCGCCAGCGCCGGCGCCAGCTTCCACACCGCCATCAGCAGCGGGAAGTTCCAGGGCACGATGGCGCCGACCACGCCCAGCGGTTCGCGCGTGACCAGGCCCAGTTCGTCCTGGCCGGTGGACGCGACCTCGCCGTAGACCTTGTCGATGGCTTCGCCGGTCCAGCTCATGCAGCGCACCGAGGCGGCGACGTCGACGTTCAGTGCGTCGGACACGGGTTTTCCCATGTCCAGCGATTCGAGCAGGGCGAGCTCCTCGCCGTGCTCGTGGATGAGCTGGGCGAATTTGACCAGCACCTTCTTGCGCTGCGTCGGCCGGGCGTTGCACCACTTGCCCTGGTCGAAAGCGCGGCGCGCGGCCTTCACCGCGCGGTCCACGTCCTCGGCCCCGCATTCGGCCACCCTCGCCAGGACGCGGCCGTCGATCGGGCTGAGGCAGTCGAAGGTCTTGCCGCTGGCGGCGTCGACGTAGCGGCCGTCGATGAAGGCCTGGTGGCGGATCGACAGCAAGGCGGCGCGCTGCAGCCAGTCTTCTCGGGATTTGGGTCTGGTCATGGCGGGTCTCGAAGTGCGTGGCGAGAGTCTTTCCCCTCTCCCCGGCCCTCTCCCACAAGGAAAGAGGAGGACACTCTAAAAGGAAGGCGGCGTATTGGCACTGACAAGAACCGCTTCATCACTGCCAACATTGCGGAACCGGTGCGGCTGGCGGCTTTCGAAATAATAGGCCTCGCCGGGTCCCAGCACCTTCACCTGGTCGCCGACCGTGACCTCGACCCGGCCCTGCACGACCACCCCGCCCTCTTCGCCGTCGTGGCTGAGCATGGTCTCGCCGGTGTCGCTGCCCGGCGGCATCACCTCGCGCAGGATGCACATCTGCCGCTGGCGGCGGTGCTGGCCGACCAGGAAGTAGTGGATGTCGTTGTTGCCGACGTCCGGCTGCTCGCTGGCGGGATAGAAGGGGCTGTCGCCGGAATCGGCGAGGTCCATGGTGAAGAAGTCGGCCAGCGAGATCGGGATGCCGTCCAGCACCTTCTTCAGCGACGAGATCGAAGGGCTGACCTTGTTCTGCTCGATCAGCGAGATGGTGGAGTTGGTGACGCCCACGCGCTTGGCCAGCTCGCGCTGGCTCAGGCCCTTGCTCTTGCGCACCGCCTGCAGCCTGACTCCGATATCCAAGGCTCTCGCACTCCCAAGTGTTGCGGGATATTTAACACCGCACCCCGGACCGGTCAATTAAACCGGCCATTCCTTTCGGATTGTAAATTTTATTCAACGCTGATAGCGTTCCGGCCGTCCCCCTGCGAGCCGCCGCCATGCCCGTTTCCGACCCGCACGCCAGCCTCGAAACCTATGCGGCCCAGGCGACCGCGACGCCGGAGCAGACCGACGCGTTCTGGATGCCGTTCACCGCGAACCGGCAGTTCAAGAAGACCCCGCGCCTGCTGGCCAGCGCCGAGGGCATGTATTACCGCAGCACCGACGGCCGCGAGATCCTCGACGGCACCGGCGGCCTGTGGTGCGTGAACGCCGGCCACGCCCGTCCGCGCATCGTCCAGGCGATCCAGCAGCAGGCGGCGACGCTCGACTTCGCGCCCACCTTCCAGATGGGCCACCCCCTGCCCTTCGTGCTGGCCGAGCGGCTCAAGGCGATCGCGCCGGCCGGACTGGACCATGTGTTCTTCACCAACTCGGGCTCGGAATCGGTCGACACCGCGCTCAAGATCGCCCTGGCCTGGCATCGCATCCGCGGCGAAGGCCAGCGCACCCGGCTGATCGGCCGCGAGAAGGGCTACCACGGCGTCGGTTTCGGCGGCATCGCGGTCGGCGGCATGGTCAACAACCGCAAGTTCTTCGGGCCGATGCTGCCGGGCGTGGACCACCTGCGCCACACCCTGGACCTGCAGCGCAACGCCTTCAACCGCGGCCTGCCCAAACACGGCGTGGAGCTGGCCGAAGATCTGGAACGCCTGGTGCAGCTGCACGACGCCAGCACCATCGCCGCGGTCATCGTCGAGCCCATCTCCGGCAGCGCCGGCGTGGTGCTGCCGCCCGAGGGTTACCTCAAGCGGCTGCGCGAGATCTGCGACAAACACGGCATCCTGCTGATCTTCGACGAGGTCATCACCGGCTTCGGCCGCGTCGGCCAGGCCTTCGCGGCCCAGCGCTTCGGCGTCACCCCGGACCTGATCACCACCGCCAAGGGCCTGACCAACGGCTCGGTGCCGATGGGCGCGGTGTTCGCCTCGGGCAAGATCCACGACGCCTTCATGCACGGCCCGGAGGGCGCGATCGAGCTCTTCCACGGCTACACCTATTCCGGCCACCCGCTGGCCTGCGCCGCGGCCCTGGCCACGCTCGACACCTATGCCGAGGAGAACCTGTTCGAGAAGGCGATCGAGCTGGGTGGCTACTGGGAGGACGCGATCCATGCCCTCAAGGGCCTGCCCAACGTCATCGACATCCGCAACTTCGGCCTGATCGGCGCGGTCGAACTGGCGGCCCGGCCGGACGCTCCGGGCAGCCGCGGCTACGAGGTCTTCAGCCGGGCCTTCCACGAGCAGAACCTGATGGTGCGCTGCACCGGCGACGTCATCGCCCTCTCTCCCCCCCTGATCCTGAACAGGGAGCACATCGACCGGATTTTCGACCGCTTGGCCGCTACCATACGCGCCACCGCCTGACCGGGCGGCCGACCCCCAGAACAGAAATCCGAACAGAAATCCGCCCCGGGAGGGCAGCTCCATGCTTATCGGCGTCCCCAAAGAGATCAAGAACCACGAATACCGCATCGGCCTGACCCCGGCCGGGGCCCGCGAGCTGACTTCGCACGGCCACCAGGTCTGGGTGCAGCGCGACGGCGGCAAGGCGATCGGCCTGACCAACGAGATGTACGAGAAGGCCGGGGCCAAGATCGTGGACACGGCGGCGGAAATCTTCGCCAAGGCCGACATGATCATCAAGGTGAAGGAGCCCCAGCCCGTCGAGTGCGCGATGCTGCGCCCGGGCCAGCTGCTCTACACCTACCTGCACCTTGCGCCGGATCCGGAGCAGACCAAGGCCCTGGTGAAGTCCGGCGCCACCTGCATCGCCTACGAAACCGTCACCGACCGCAAGGGTGGCCTGCCGCTGCTGGCGCCGATGAGCGAAGTGGCCGGCCGCATGTCGATCCAGGCCGGCGCGCATGCGCTGGAAAAGGCCCAGGGCGGCTCCGGCGTGCTGCTGGGCGGCGTGCCGGGCGTGAAGCCTGCGGAAGTGCTGGTGATCGGCGGCGGCGTGGTCGGCATCAATGCCGCGCGCATGGCCATGGGCATGAACGCCCGGGTCACCATCCTCGACCGCTCGCTCGACCGCCTGAAGTACCTGGACGAGCTCTACGGCGACAAGATCACCACGCTGTATTCGACCATCGATGCGATCGAAGAGCTGCTGCCGCAGTCCGACCTGGTGATCGGCGCGGTGCTGATCCCGGGCGCCGCCGCGCCCAAGCTGGTCTCGCGCAAGCAGCTGGGCCTGATGAAGCCGGGTTCGGTGCTGGTGGACGTGGCCATCGACCAGGGCGGCTGCTTCGAAACCTCGAAGGCCACCACCCACCAGGTGCCGACCTACGAGGTCGACGGCATCATCCACTACTGCGTGGCGAACATGCCGGGCGGCGTGGCGCGCACCTCCACCTTCGCGCTGACCAATGCCACCCTGCCCTATGCGCTGCAGCTGGCGAACAAGGGCAAGCAGGCGATGCTGGACGACGCCCACCTGC
>CBFGOZ010000028.1:0-15939 GCA_965650505.1 uncultured Arenimonas sp. | reverse complement strand
GGGGGTATGGCTGAAGTGGAGGGCAGGATGCCCGCAACGGCCGGTCGTGAGTTGGGCAGGACGCCGCTTACGACCGACCGGGCAGCCATACCCCCTTGTCTGCGGCGGCGCACGCCGGATCAATCGCTAACGAGTCCTTGACCTGCTTGCGACAGCAAGTCCGAAGCGAGATCAGGGCGAAGGCGCGCGGCGGATGCGGGGCGTGATCTCCAGCGTGGTGTCGCCGGCGATCAGCTGCAGCACGCCGTCCTGCACCAGGGCCTGCAGCGCCATGTTGCGCTGGGCCAGCGCCGCGAGCGCCTTGCTGGTGTCGGGCGCGATATCGAGCACCGTCAGATTGCGGCAGCGCGCCAGCGCGGCCTCGTTCTTTTCCCACCACAAATCGGCACCGCGGCCGCCGTAGGTGATCACCACCACGGCGTTGGCCCGGCCGCAGGCCTTGCGCACCCGCGACTCGTCCGGCTGGCCCAGCTCGATCCACAGCTCGACCAGACCGGTCAGGTCCTTGCGCCACAGGTCCGGCTCGTCGTCCGTGCTCAGGCCCCGGCCGAACTCCAACCGCTCGTCGGCATACAGCGCGAAGGCCAGCAGGCGCAGCATCAGCCGCTCCTCGGTTTCGGACGGGTGCTGGGCCAGGGTCAGCGCGTGGCTGCCGTAGTGGTGCCGGTCCATGTCGCTGACCTGCAGCTCGGCCTTGAAGACGGTGGATTTCGGGGCCACGGGCGCTCCGGGAAAGTTCGGGGCCGGCAGACTGCGCGCCACCGGCCCCGAAGTCCAGCCCGGGGCGATTGCCAGCCGGGCGCCGGCCGTGGACACTGTGCCGCGGCTGTCGCGCGGGGAGCGCTGGAAACGTGGATATCTACGACAAGATCAAACGCATGTTCGGCTGGGGACCGAAGCCGGAACCGGCGCGTCCGGCCGCGGTGCCGGCAACCGCCGCGGCGCCTTCGGCGACCGCCGAGGGCGGCAACCCGACGCCCGAACGCCGCCTCAAGCCACGCACCAACGCCCGCCCCGGCACCCGCATGCTGGTGATCGACGACTCGGCCACCATCGTCGCCCTGCTCTCGCGCATGCTGCGCCAGAACGAGTACCACGTGCTGGAGGCCGAGGATGCCGAGACCGGCCTGGAGATCGCCCGCACCCAGAGCCCGGAGCTGATCTTCCTGGACATCGTGCTGCCGGGCATGGACGGTTTCGCCGCCCTGCGCCAGCTGCGCCGCGACCCGTACACGCGCGACATCCCGGTGATCATGATCAGCGGCAACGAACAGGCCACCGAGCAGTTCTACGTGCACCGCATCGGCGCCGACGACTTCATGAAGAAGCCCTTCTCGCGCGCCGAGGTCTTCGCCCGCATCGAGCGCCTGCTCGACGCCAACCAGGTGCCCAAACGCCTGCCGGCCCTGCCGCAGGCCGCCGAGACCGACAGCGCGCCCGCCAGCCCGGCCTGAGCGCGGCGCCGCGCGGCCCGTTGGCTGACGCACCCGCGTTCGGGATACTGGGCCGCCGGCGCCTGCGCCGGCCCCGGCATCCCCCCGAACCGAGGCCCGCATGTCCAAGCTCCTGCTCGTCTTCGTGCATGGCTGGTCCGTCACCAGCACCTCCACTTATGGCGAACTGCCTGCCCGTCTGAAGGCCGAGGCCGCCAAGGCCGGCGGCCCGGGCGTCGACGTCGCTCACGTGCACCTGGGCCAGTACGTCAGCTTCCGCGACGAAGTCACCGTGGCCGACCTCGCCCGCGCCTTCGACCAGGCGATCGCGAAGGTGCTGGCCGAAGCCGGCGGCAAACGCCGCTTCGCCTGCATCACCCACAGCACCGGCGGCCCGGTGGTGCGCGAATGGCTCGACCGTTACCACGTGCAGCGGCGGACGCTGGACGCCTGCCCGATGAGCCACCTGATCATGCTGGCGCCGGCCAACTTCGGCTCGGCGCTGGCGCAGCTGGGCAAGAGCCGGCTCGGCGCGATCAAGGCCTGGTTCAACGGCGTCGAGCCGGGCCAGGGCGTGCTGGACTGGCTGGAGCTGGGCAGTCCGGAGTCGCTGGCCCTGGCGCTGCGCTGGATCCACGACTATCCGAAACTCAGGCTCACCGAAGGTGCGAACCCGGTCTTTCCCTTCGTGCTCAGCGGCGACGCCATCGACCGCAAGCTCTACGACCACGTCAACAGCTACACCGGCGAAACCGGCGGCGATGGCGTCGTGCGGCTGGCGGCGGCCAACCTTGACTGCAGCCACCTCGTGCTGGCGCAGGAGGGTCTGCAGCCCGGCGAAACGCTGCCGGCCGCGCGCAAGCGGCTGCGCGGGCTCGCGAAGGTGTCGCAGGCGAAGTCGGCGCCCTGCGCCTTCAAGATCGTGCCCGGCGCCTCACACAGCGGGGCCGACATGGGAATCATGGCCAGCGTGCGCAACGACGGCCGCCCGCACGCCACCGTCGATGCCGTGCTGCGCTGCCTCGGCGTCCGCGACCACGCCGGCTACACGACGCTGCGGCTGGCCTTCGCCGCCGAGAACGCCTCGCACCAGCGCCTGGCCAACCGCATCGAGGTCGAGAAGATCCCCGTGCTGCCCGACCGCCGCTACTTCCACGACCCGCACGCGATGGTGGTCTTCCGCCTGATGGACGACACCGGGGCCCGCGTGCCCGACATGAACCTTCTGCTCACCGCCGGGCCCGCCGCCGATCCGAATCAGCTGCCGGAGAACTTCCTCACCGACCGCCAGGGCAACCGGCGCGCGCCGGGCAACCTGGCCTTCTACCTAAACCACGCCGTGCTCACCGGCTGTCCGGAACTTCGGGACGAAGATGGCAAGGTCCGCCGACCCGAACTGATCCCGCGCCCGCCCTACGGCCTGCGCCTGCAGCCGCGCGAGGCTGAGAAGTTCGTCGAGCACTGGACCGCCGAGCTGGGTGCCGACATCGCCGACCTGATGGACGTGATTGCGCCGAACCAGACGACGATCATCGACCTGCGGCTCACGCGCGTGGTGCGCGAAGGCGTGCTTCGCTTCACGCGCAGCCTGGCGGCACGGGACTTCGGGACCGAGCCACCAGGCGGATTGCCCTAACGCAGGGGCTCACCTGGCGGCAGCTTGCGCCGGCCCATCGGGGCTGATGCTTTCCGCGGCCACCCGCCAGGCGCCATCGCGCTTTTCCCACACCACAAGATGTTTTCCGACGCCCGACATGGTCTGGCCGTCGCTGGCGGTCCAGGAAGCCTTGTAGTTGCCGATTTCCCAGGCCGTGTCCAGGGAGGAGGCGACGACGATCCGGGTCGGGGCGAAGCTGGCCTGGTAACCGGGCGTCGCCATGCGCTGCGCGAACCATTCGCGGATGGCGTCCTTGCCGAAGATCGTCGGCTCGTTCGCCGCCAGGAACACGGCATCGTCGGCATAGTTCCGCATGACGGCATCAAGGTCCTTCGAGAACAAGGCTTCGGACCAGGCGGCATCCGCCGCGCGGATCGCCGCCTCTTCGGCAATGCGATCCTTGGCCCACGCCGGCGCGGCGAGCAGCAGGGCGATCGCCCCGATCCAGGCGAAAAATTCACGACTCGGCAACCTCATGGCATCTCCTTCTTGTCTGGTGGTCCTGTCACATTCCGTCGCCGCGGCAGAGAAGACCTGCCCCCGTTCCCGGGCCCCTCCGACGCCGGCGCGTTACGATTCGCTGCCCGCCTTGGCGGCCTTGCGCAGGCTGTAGGCGGTGGCGCGCGAGACGCCCAGCACGGCGGCCATCTGCTCGATGGACTTCCGCGCCTCGAACGCACCTTCCCGGTCGAGATGGCGCACCAGGGCAAGGCGTTGCTCCGCATTCAGTGTGTCGACGTGCAGGTCGTGGCTTCGGGCCCAGTCGTGCGCCAGTCCGTTGATGCGCTCGCGCCAGTTCTTCGCGAACAGCTCGGCCGGCTGCTGCTGGGGAATCTTGGCCAGCAGCATCATCGGGTCGAACGCCGAGATGTCGAAGTTGATGCACATCAGCATGGGCGCATCCTGGTCGTCGAGCAGCGAAACGCTGACGCACTTCAGGCGTTTTCCATTCCAGTTCGTCTTCTCGTACGGCCCGTAGTGCGATGAATCACGGTGCTTGGCCGGTAGCGAACGAAGCAGCGAGGGATCCCCGACCTTCCGTTTCGAGAACGCGTTCCATATCGCCAGGATCCGGTCGCGCCGCACGTCGTGAAGAACCACCTCCGCAAAAGGATGCAACAGGTGGGAAATGCCCTCCGCCATCGCCGCGACCTGCGGCGGGATGCGCGGTTTCCTTGGTTTTGACTTTTTGTCCATCATGGATTTAGAGTCTAATCACCTCATCCCCAACAGGCAAGCCCCATGCGCCCGCGCAAGCCGTTGCACCTGCTGCTGGCACCCGTGCTCTGGCTGCTGGCCGGAACCCTTCCGCAGACCGTGGGCGCGACGACCCTCGAGTACACCGTCCTGACCATGGGGGAACGCTCCGGTCGCGAAGTCTTGACCCAGAGCCAGGACCGCTGGACCAGCGAATACTTCTTCAACGACCGCGGACGCGGACCGGAGCTGGACAGCGGATGGCGACTGGACCGGTCGGGACAGGTCGAGGATTTCCGGACATCCGGGAAGAGCTACATGAAGACCCCGGTGGACGAGACATTCCAACGCCAGGGCCACCGCGCCACCTGGGCGATCGGCGGAAAGAGGGAATCGGCGGAGTCTCCCGAAGGCTTTTACCTGCCGCTGAACGCTCCACCGTCCTACCAGGCAGTGCTCGCGGCGGCGCTGCTGCGCGCGCCGGGCAATACCCTTGCGCTGCTGCCGAACGGACGAGCCTCCGCGCGCGAACTCGCCCGGGAGACACTGGACCAGGCCCCAGGCCGCGGCGCCACGGTCCGCGCCATCGAGATTTCCGGGCTGGACTACGAGCCCCAGATAATCTGGCTCGACGAGGCCGACCACCTCTACTTCCTCGACGTGGGCGGTTGGTTCACGGCCATGCAGACGCAGGCGGCTGCCCACGCGCCCCGGTTGCTGGAGGTCCAGCGTGCGCTTCGGGACCAGCGGCTCCAGCGCCTTGCGCGGGAGCTGCGCGACGTCCCCGCCACGCCGGTACTGATCAGCAACGCCCGCCTGTTCGACCCGCGGACCTTGCGCGTGACGCCGGCCACGAGCGTGCTGGTGGTCGGCAAACGCATCGCCGCCGTCGGCCCCGACGGCACGCTCGGAGCGGCCGATAACTCCAGGCGCATCGACGCCGGGGGGCGCTTCCTGATGCCGGGCCTCTGGGACAACCATGTGCACCTCTACGGCGCCCACCCCATCCTCGATCTCGCGTCGGGCATCACCACCGTCCGCGACCTGGCCAACGACGAACGCACGCTGCCGGGCATGGAGCGTCACATCGCCACCGGGGAACAGCTCGGTCCACGCATCCTCAAGGCCGGCTTCATCGATGCCGAGGGGCCCTTCGCGGGGCCGACCCGTGCACGCGTCAAGGACCTCGCGGATGCCGAGCGCTGGATCAACTGGTACGCCGACAACGACTACGTGCAGATAAAGGTCTATTCCTCGCTGGACCCGAAGATGGTGGCGCCCCTGGCCAGGCTGGCGCATGCACGGGGCCTGAGGTTTTCCGGCCATGTACCGGCCCACATGACCGCGCAGCAGTTCATCGAGGCCGGGGCGGACGAGATCCAGCACCTCAACTTCGTCTTCCTCAACTTCCTGTTCGAGCAGGCGCCCGACACCCGGGACACCACCCGCTTCACCGCTGTCGGCCGCCACGCCACGGAGATCGACCCCGCCGATCCGCGCGTGGCCGCGTTCATCCGGCTCATGGCCGACCGCAGGGTCGTCCTGGACCCGACCATCAATGTCTTCGAGGTGCTGTACGAGGGCGCGGAGGACGAGGTGAACCCGGGTTATTCCAAGGTCGTTCCGCGCCTGCCGCCCGTGGTCGCCCGCGAAATGGTCGGCGGCCGGGTCGCCGGGTCGCCGGAAGACCAGGCGCGTTACGCCGTCGCCATGCCGGCGCTGCGGCGCATGCTGAAGGCGCTGCACGACGCCGGCGTGGTGCTGGTCCCCGGCAGCGATTCCGTTCCGGGCTTCGGCCTTCTCCGCGAGCTCGAAGTCTGGTCCGAAGCGGGCATCAGCAACGCCGAGATCCTTCGGGCCGCAACGCTCACCTCGGCCCAGGTCAATCGTCGCGCCGCCGACCTTGGCGTGGTGGCGCCCGGCCAGCTGGCGGACTTCATCCTCGTGGACGGCGATCCCCTGCGCGACATCTCCGACCTGCGGAGGGTGCGCACCGTGGTGAAGGATGGCGTACTCCATGACACATCCAGGCTTTTCGAGGCCGTCGGCGTATCCCCCTCCCCCTGACCCGTCGCGCGGCCGGCCTGGATTCCACGCGGCGTCCCAGACGTACACGACCTACAGAAGGATCATGACGATGAACGGACACCGCATTCCACCCGCGCGCCGCACGGCGCTGAAGGCCTTGGCCCTGCTCGGGGCAGGCCCGGTGCTGGCGAACACGACTGCCGCCCCGGCGCCACCTCCGGTAGTGGTGCTCGCGCAGCTCGACTACGCGTCAATGGCCACGATGGCGGAAGCGGTGGAGCTGGCCCGCGTCGTTGCCGCCAGGACCCAATCGGAAGACGGCTGCCTTCATTACGCTTACGGCGTGGACATCAACAAACCGAACCGCCTCCTGCTCAGCGAATGGTGGCGGGACGAAGCCGCCCTGGAGGCGCACCTGCATACGCCGCACCTGCGGGAATTCCGGCTCGGGTTGCGCCGGCTGGGAGGAGCCCGGGGGACGGTCAAGCGCTATCTGGTCGGCGAGGTTTCCGACCTGGCGCTTCCGCCGCTCGACGGTTAGCGCGCCTGGCCTTCCGCCGGTTTCCTCCCCAACCAACGGCAGGGGCCGTCCAACGGAAATTTCACCTAGGCTGACGCACCATCGCCGTTCACGTCCGAACCCGAGGTGCCGCCATGACCAGCCGCCGCTCCTTCCTGTCCGCCGCCGCCCTGGCCGCCGCGGCCGCGGCCCTGCATCCCCTGCCCGCCTTCGCCTCGAAACCCGCCGCCGCCGGCATGCTCCGCCGCGCCATTCCGTCCACCGGCGAGACGATTCCGGTGATCGGCATGGGAACCTCGGGCAGCTTCGAAGTGGACGCAGCCGGCCGCGAGCCGCTGAGGGAGGTGCTGCGGCGCTTCGTCGCCGGCGGCGCCAGCGTCATCGACACCTCGCCCAATTACAGTAATGCCGAGGACGTGCTGGGCGACCTGATGGCCGAACTGGGGCTGCGCGACAGGATCTTCCTGGCCACCAAGCTCGCCGCCGACAACCGCGCCGCCGGCGAGGCGCAGTTTGCCGACTCGCTGCGGCGCCTGCGCACCGACAAGGTGGAGCTGCTGGCCGTGCACAACCTGCGCGACTGGAAGACCCAGCTGGCCTACGCGCGCGAGCTCAAGGCCCAGGGCAAGACGAAATACATCGGACTCACCCACTACGTCGACACCAAGCACGACGAGCTCGCCGACATCATGGCCGCCGAGAAACCCGACTTCATCCAGATCAACTACTCGGTCAGCACGACCAACGCCGACAAGCGCCTGCTGCCGCTGGCGAAGGACACGGGCGTGGCGGTGATGATCAACCGCGCCTTCGACGATGGCCGGCTGTTCGCGCGTGTCGCCGGCAAGCCGTTGCCGGGCTGGGCCGCGGAGGCGGGCGTCGGCTCGTGGGCGCAGATGTTCCTGCGCTTCGTCACCAGCCATCCGGCCGTGACGGTGGTGATCCCGGCCACCGGCAAACCCGACCGCCAGAGCGACAACCTCAAGGCGGGCCTCGGCCGTGACCTGACGGCGGCCGAACGCGCCGAGCTGCAGGCGATGTTCGCCTGATGCCGGCGCCGGGGCCGTTCGTCCGTTTCCTGTCCCGGCTGTTCGGGGTCGAACCCGACGAAGCGCCGGCGGTGCTCG
This sequence comes from uncultured Arenimonas sp., assembly GCA_965650505.1. Taxonomy (GTDB): domain Bacteria; phylum Pseudomonadota; class Gammaproteobacteria; order Xanthomonadales; family Xanthomonadaceae; genus Arenimonas. The sequence continues at coordinate 7,977 of CBFGOZ010000028.1, read as the reverse complement.
CCGGCCTGCTGATGTTCTTCCTGCTGTTCGCGGGTTATTTCATGCTGCGGCCGGTGCGCGAGACCATGGGCATCGCGGGCGGCGTGGACAACCTGCAGTGGCTGTTCACCGGCACCTTCGTCGCCACGCTCGCGGCGATCCCGCTGTTCGGATGGATCGCGGCCCGCGCGGCGCGGCGGCGCATCCTGCCCTGGACCTACGGCTTCTTCGCGCTGAACCTGCTCGGCTTCGCGGCGGCGATCGCGGCGCGTCCCGACGACGCCTGGGTGGCGCGCGGCTTCTACATCTGGCTGTCGGTGTTCAGCCTGCTCAGCGTGTCGGTGGCCTGGAGCGTGCTGGCCGACCTGCTGTCGATCGCGCAGGCGAAACGGCTGTTCGCCCTGATCGCGGCGGGCCTGAGCGCGGGCGGCCTGGCCGGGCCGCTGCTGGGCGTGCTGCTGGTCGGGCCGCTGGGCATCGCCGGACTGATGGTGCTGGCGACGATCTTCCTGCTCGGTTCCGCACTGGCGGCGATGGGCCTGCAGCGCTGGCGCGACCGGCGCCCGCTGGCCGCGGACGAAACCGCGGCGCGCCGGCAGCCGCTGGGCGGCAATCCGTTCAAGGGCATCGGCACGGTGCTGGGCTCGCGCTATCTGCTGGGCATCGCCGCCTTCGTGGTGCTGCTGGCCAGCGTCACCACCTTCCTCTATTTCGAGCAGGCGCGGCTGGTCGAGCTGCATTTCCCGGACCGCGCCGACCAGACCCGGGTGTTCGGCACGCTCGACTTCATCGTGCAAAGCCTCGCGCTGCTGACCCAGGTGTTCCTGACCGGGCGCATCGTGCAGCGGCTGGGCATCGTCGTGCTGCTGACCGCGGTGCCGCTGGTGATGGCGCTGGGCTTCCTTTGGCTGGCGCTGGCGCCGACCTTCGCGGTGTTCGCGATCGTGATGGTGATGCGCCGCGCCGGCGAATATGCGCTGGCGCGGCCCGGCCGCGAGATGCTGTTCACCGTGGTTGCGCCCGAGGCCAAGTACAAGGCCAAGAACGTCATCGACACCGCGGTCTACCGAGGCGCCGACGCGGTCAGCGGCTGGGTGAAGACCGGCATCGATGCCATCGCCGCGAACCCGGCGGTGGTGGCCGTCGCCGGCGCGCTGCTCGCGCTGGTCTGGGCCTTCACCGGCTGGTCGCTGGCGCGGCAGCAGAAGGCCTTGGCAACGGCGGCCGAAGCGCCGTCAAACCCCAGCTAGAAACTCCTGCCGTCCACGAACTGGCGCGGCACCGACGCCAGGTCGATGTCGGTGAGGCAGCGCAGGTTGATCGCCGCCATCGCCGTGCCGTCCGGCATCGCACCGATCCCGAACACGCCGCAGCCGCAGGTCGCGCAGAAGTGGTGCTTGATCGCGTGCTTGTTGAAGGTATAGGTCGCCAGATCCGTTTCCGGCGTCTGCAGGGTCAGCGCCGATCGCGGCACGAACCACAGCACGTGGCCCCGTCGCTGGCAGATCGAACAGTTGCACTCCATGCCCGAGTCCGGCTCGCCTTCGACCGTGAAGGCGATACGCCCGCAGTGACAGCTTCCTTCATGACTCATACAAGATCCTTTCCGGTTCGCCCGACGCCCGCGGATCCAGCCGGGCAACCACATGCGGGACGGAACGGTACCACCCGGGGCCTGCGCGACGCAGCCTCCCGGGGGTAATGGATTCGCTGCGCAGTTGCCGCAGATCAGGCGCTGGCGCGCTGGCGCTTGGGGAAACCGACCATGCGCTTGAGCTCTTCGTCCCAGAGCTTCAGGCGCGCCGACTTGAGGCTGGTCCAGAAGGTCAGCCGCGGCGCCGCCTGCAGCATCGGGTGCGATTCGAAGGCCGCGCGCAGGTTGTAGTTCGGGATGCGGCTGGCCAGGTGGTGGATGTGGTGGTAGCCGATGTTGCCGGTGAACCAGTGGATCACCCGCGGCAGGTCGTAGAAGGAGCTGCCGGCGATAGCGGCCTGGCTCGAGTCCCACTCCTGGCCCTTGGTCCAGTAGGCGTCCTCGAAGGTGTGCTGCACGTAGAACAGCCACACGCCCAGCGCGCCGGCGATCAGCACGATCGGGATATGCACCATCAGCACCGTCTGCCAGCCGATGGCCCAGGCCATCAGGCCGCCGACGACCAACAGCATCAGGTTGTTGATCCAGACGCTGGCCCATTCCTTCTTCCACGAGAACGGCAGGTCGAAGGGGAAACGGTGCTTGATCACGAACTGGTAGGCCGGGCCGATGCCCAGCAGGACCGGCGTGCTGCGGTAGAAGCGGTAGCAGAAGCGCTTGAACGGCGAAAGCGCCTGGTACTCGGCGACGGTCAGGGTTTCGATGTCGCCCATCTCGCGGCGGTCGAGGTTACCCGAGGTGCCGTGGTGCACGGCGTGGGTCTTCTTCCAGTAGCCGTAGGGAAACAGCGTGACCAGGCCGAGGCAGCGGCCGACGGTGTCGTTGGCCTTGCCGCTGGCGAAGAAGGAGCCGTGGCCGCAGTCGTGCTGGAAGATGAAGGTGCGCACGTACAGGCCCGCTGCCGGGATCGCCAGCATCAGGGTGAAGAAGTAGTTCCAGTCGGCGTGGATGCTCCAGGCCATCAGGGCCCAGATGGCCGCGAACGGCGGCAGGGTGTTGAGCAGCTGCCAGACCGCCTTGCCCAGGTGGGGCTTGGCAAAACGCGCGCACAGCTGGCGCAGGTTGGCGGGGGTGGATGGCGTTTCGGCGGCTTCGCTCAAGACAGGACTCCGTAGGGACGCCGCATTGTCCGGCGCGGACGCCGATTCGGCAAATTCAAGCGCTTGCTCCAAGCACCCGGCCGAACCGGCGTTGTCATCAATTATGTACAAGGCAAGGATAACTAGGCAAAGCTTGTCCTGCTTCGCTGCAGATGATGGGCAAGTGCTTGCTTCCAAAGGGCGATACCCGCCTTCGGTAGTGATACTGAGCAGTTCAGCAGCGCCCGACAGGCCAGACCCCGCGCCGTGCGCTTGCGTCCGGAGCGCCCGGGGTGGTCCAGTCGCTCCACGCCGCGCTTCCACCTCGTCGGGAGGGCGGCGCCACTTCAGGTCAATCGCCCCCTGGCGTTGACGACCTTTGGCAGGGCAATCGACTGTTTTCGGGACAGGCGGCCCTGCCATTTTTTTGCCCGCGCTCAGCCCCAGGACAGCTCCGGCGCGCGCCTGTGCGCCTCGGGCACCACCCGCTTGCGCAGGATCCGCACGGTCTCGACCATCAGCAGCCGCAGGTCGCGGACCAGATGGGCGGCCAGTTCGGCGTCGCCGATCTGCTCGCCGGGAATGTCCAGCCGGAAATCCTGGCCCTGCAGGCCGCCACCGTTGCTGAACTCGATCTCGAAGTCGAACACTACCCGCCACTGCATGGCCGCGCCCTACTTCGCCGGACGCTGGCTGATGGCGACGCTGCCCAGGATCAGGGCGCAGGCGATGGCCATCGGCCAGGTCAGCGGTTCGCCCAGCAGGCTCCAGGCCCAGGCCACGGCCGCCAGTGGCACCAGATAGGTGACGGTGACCGCGCGGGCGGCGCCGATGCGCTGGATCAGGCGGTAATAGATGGCATAGGCCAGGCCGGTGCAGATCACCCCGAGCGCGATCGCCGAACCCCAGGCCGGCCCGGAAACCGACTGCTCCGGCCAATGGAAGATCGCGAAGGGCAGCGACAGCAACGCGGCGCCGCCCAGCGTGGCCGCCGCCACCGCGGACGGCGGCAGGCCGGCCAGCAGCCGCGGCACCAGGTTGGCGCCGACGCCGTACATCAGCGCCGCCAGCACGCCGGCGGCCGTGGCCCAGCCGACGCTGGCGCCTTCGGTCTTGTCGCTGGCCAGCACGATCACGCCGATGAAGCCGACCACCAGGGCCAGCACCTTGCGCGCCCCGATGCGCTGGCCGAAGAACAGGAAGGCCACCAGGGCCGTGAACAGCACCGCCATCGCATTGGTGATGGCGCCCACGCCGGCCGGCGCCCGCTGCGCGCCCCAGGCGAACAGCGCGAAGGGAATCGCCGAGTTGATGCCGCCCAGCAGGATCAGCCGCGGCCACAGCCGGGCCGGGAAGTCGGCCCGGGCCAGCCAGAGGAAGGGCAGCAGCACCGCCGCGCCCAGCGCCAACCGCAGTTCGGCCAGGGCACTGGCGCCGAACTCCGGGGCGGCAACGCGCTGGAACAGGAAGGACGCGCCCCAGATCGCCGCCAGCACGCCCAGCTCGACCGGCGTGCGCCAGGCCGGGACCAGCGCCGGCTCGACCGGCAGTACCGCAGGGTTCGGGTTCTTCATGGCGGGGCGAGCTCGATTCGTGGCTGACGGCCATTTTGCTTGAGACCAGGAAACCCACAAGCGCATACTTTCCGAGTCAGCCACAAATCAAACTTGAGGCTAGGTAATGACACTCAGATCGGACTGGCTGCCGGCCCTGGCGGCCTTCGAATCGGCGGCCCGGCACCAGAACTTCGCCCACGCCGCCGAGGAGCTCCATCTCACCGCCAGCGCGGTCAGCCACCACGTGCGCAAGCTCGAGGCGCGGCTGGGCGTGAGCCTGTTCCTGCGCCACGCCCGCGGCGTCTCCCTGACCGCCGAGGGCCGCGAGCTGGCCGACGCGGCCGGCAACGCCCTGGCCGACCTGGACGGCACCCTGCGCGGGCTGCGCGGCCGGCGCCAGGAGACGCCGCGCGTACGCATCACCACCCTGCACTCGCTGAGCTTCAGCTGGCTGCTGCCGCGCCTGCCCCGTTTCGCCGCGGCGCATCCCGACGTCGCCCTGGGCTTCGAGACCGACGCCGCGCTCTCGCGCTTCGACGACGGCGGCCCCGACCTCGGCATCCGCCATGGCCCCGGCCACTGGCCCGGGCTCAGCGCGCATCCGCTGATGGACGAAACCCTCTACCCGGTCGCGGCGCCAACGCTGGCGGGCGTGGACAGCCTGCGCGAACCGGCCGACATCGCCCGGCTGCCGCTGGTCGCGGACCTCGCGCGCCAGGGCTGGCCGGACTGGTTCCGCGCCGCGGGCGTGCACGGCCTGCGCTTCGAGGAACGCTACCGCTTCGTGGACAGCACCGGCAGCCTGCAGGCCGCGGTGAACGGGCTGGGCGCCGTGCTGGCGCGCGACCGGCTGCTCGGGCCCTTCCTGGCCGACGGCCGGCTGCGACGTCTGCCGGGCCCGGCGCTGAAGGCGCGCTGGAGCTACCACATCGTCTACCCGGCGCACCGGCGGCTGCGGCCGGGCGCCCAGGCGTTCGTCGACTGGCTGCTGGCCGATGTCGCCGAACACGGGGCCTGATCCGCTAACCTGAGCGCCTCTTCGCGGTTCGCCGCCGTCTTCGCCGGATTCCCATGCGCCCGACCGTCATCGATTTCGAACTTGACCGCGAGTTCGTCGAGCTCAACCAGCTGCTCAAGCTGGCCGGGCTCTGCGACAGCGGCGGCATGGGCAAGGCCCTCGTCGCCAGCGGCGCGGTGACCGTGGACGGCCAACCGGAGCTGCGCAAGACCTGCAAGATCCGCGCGGGCCAGGTGGTCCGGCTGGACGAGGTCGAGATCCGGGTGCAGGCCGTTTAGAAGCGCCCTCCCCCGCCCGTTCCCCGAGGGGAAAGGGGGCCGGAAGCGCTCACGCCGGACGGACGCCGCGGCGCTAAGATCGGCGCAGGCCCACCCGGCCGGACGCTGGAGCCCCCGCCATGTCCCGGATCGCCGCCCGCCTGCTGCCCGCCGTCCTGCTGCTCGGCAGCCTCGCCTCCGCCACCGCGGCGCAGGACAACGTCGCCATCGCGCCCAGCAGCCTCGGTCCGCTGCGGGTCACCACCGTGGTGCAGGGCCTGCAGAACCCCTGGAGCCTGGCCTTCCTGCCCGACGGCCGCGCCCTGGTGACCGAACGCCCGGGCCGGCTGCGCATCCTCGACCTGGGCACGCGCACGCTGTCGGCGCCGGTCAGCGGCCTGCCGGCGGTGTGGGCCTCGGGCCAGGGTGGCCTGCTCGACGTGGTGCCGGATCCGGACTTCGCGCAGAACCAGCGCATCTATTTCAGCTATGCCGAAGCCGGCGGCAATGGCCTCGCCGGCACGGCGGTGGCGCGCGCGCGACTGCTGGACCTGGGGCTGCAGGACGTGCAGGTGATCTTCCGACAGGAGCCCAAGCTCAGCAGCGGCAACCACTTCGGCTCGCGCCTGGTGTTCGACCGCGCCGGCCACCTGTTCGTCACCCTGGGAGAGAACAACGTGCGCATCGCCGCGCAGTACCTGGACCACCACCAGGGCAAGGTGGTGCGGCTGTGGCCCGACGGCAGCATCCCGGCGGACAATCCTTTCGTCGGCAATCCCGAGGCGCTGGTGGACCTGTGGTCCTACGGCCACCGCAATCCGCAGGGCGCCGCGCTCAATCCCTGGACCGGCGCGCTGTGGATCACCGAACACGGTGCGATGGGCGGCGACGAGGTGAACATCCCTCAGGCCGGGAAAAATTACGGCTGGCCGATCATCACCCACGGCCTCGACTACAACGGCCGGCCCATCCCCGAATCCATCGGCAGCAGCGCGCCGGGCATGGAGCAGCCGCTGCACTACTGGGTGCCGTCGATCGGGCCCAGCGGCATGGCCTTCTACACCGGCCTGCAAATGCAGCGCTGGCATGGCGACCTGTTCGTGGGCGCGCTGGCCAGCCGGCAGCTGGTGCGGCTGGATCTCGATGGCGACCGCGTCGTCGGCGAAGAGCGCCTGCTGACCGGCTTCGGCCACCGCATCCGCGACGTGCGCAACGGGCCCGACGGAGCGCTCTACCTGCTTACCGACTCGGCCGATGGCCGCGTGCTGAAGATCGAGCAGGGCAAGAACGTCTGGCGGCCGCGCACGCAGTCGGTGCCAACGGCCGGGCCGCAGCGGACTCCGGCACCACGGGCATCCCCCGTGCGCCGGCCGGCGCCGCGGCAGCGCTGAAGGCTCAGGACGCCTTGTTCTTCTTCGCCGCGGCGTAGAGGAAGAGCAGCACGATCGCGAACAGCACCGAGGCGATGAAGCCCGCCGGCTCGCCCTCGGCATACCAGCCCATGGACTGGCCGACGAATTTGGCCAGCAGTGCGCCGCCGACGCCCAGCACCATCGTCCACAGCAGGCTCAGCTTGTCGTCGCCGGGTTTGATCGCCCGTGCGACCAGGCCGACGACGAATCCGATCAGGATGGTCCAGAGAAGGCTCAGCATGCGTGCGTGCTCCCGGAGTGGCGGATGCCCGTGGGGAGCTTAGCACCGGCCGGAGACTCCGCTGGCGAAGCCTCAGGGCCCGATGTGGAAGAAATTGAGCTTGTTGCCGTCGAGGTCGCGGAAATAGCCGCCGTAGAAGCCAAAGCCCCGGTCGCCCGGAGCACCTTCGTCGGTGCCGCCGAGCTGCAGCGCCAGCGCGTGCAGCGTGTCGACGTTCGCGCGGTTGCCGGCCAGCAGCGCGGTCATGTTGCCGTTGCCGCGGTGCGGCGCCTGCTGGTCGTAGGGCGTGACGATGCCGAAGGCCGGCTGGCCGCGGGCGACGCCCCAGAGGATCAGCCGGTCGCCGATCTCCATGATGCGCCTGGCGCCCAGCGGAGCGAACAGGGCATCGTAGAAGCCCGCGGCGCGCGCCATGTCGCGCACGCCTACCGTCACGTATCCGATCATCTGCTTCCCCCTGGTTCGATCCGATGCTGGAACGGTAACCCACGCGCGCGGTGGCGCCAGCGGCGGATCCGACCGGCTGGCGGATCCGGCCTTCCTCAGAGCATCGGCAGCTTCAGGCCCTGCTGCTTCGCACAGTCGCGCGCGATCTCGTAACCCGCGTCGGCATGGCGCATCACGCCGGTGCCCGGGTCGTTCCAAAGCACGCGGGCCAGGCGTTTGGCCGCGGCGTCGGTGCCGTCGGCGACGATCACCACGCCGCTGTGCTGGCTGTAGCCCATGCCGACGCCGCCGCCGTGGTGCAGCGACACCCAGGTGGCGCCGCCGGCGACGTTCA
>CBFGOZ010000027.1:0-15956 GCA_965650505.1 uncultured Arenimonas sp. | reverse complement strand
GTCGGCCCGCTGGTCGCAGTTGAAGCCGTGGCCGGCGCCGGGCCAGACGTGGATCTCGGCATTGGGCAGGGCATCGCGGTGCTTCTGCACGTCTTCGGGCGGGATGATCGGGTCGTCGGCGCCGAAATGCAGCAGCAGCGGCGCCTTGGGCCTTTCCCCCAGCAGGGGCACGGTGCGGCCCCCGTAGTAGCTGACTGCCGGCAGGCCCAGCCGGGTGTTGGCCAGGAAGGCCACGCTGCCGCCCCAGCAGTAGCCCACCACGCCAACCTTGTACTCGCTCTCCAGCAGGTCGAAGGCACCGCGCACGCCGTCCAGGGCACCGTTGAAGCCGAGTTCGGCGGTGATCTCGCGGCCGCGGGCGACCCCCGCCTCGTCGTAGGCCAGCTCGGTGCCGGGGTGCACCAGGTCGAACAGGGCCGGGGCGACGGCCACATAGCCGTAGTTGGCGAAGCGGTCGGCCACCTGCCGGATGTGGGAGTTCAGGCCGAAGATCTCCTGCACCACGATCAGCGCCCCGCGGGGCGTGACGTGCGGCCTGGCCTGCCAGGCCGAGATGCGCCCATGGCGGGTGTTGATCGAGATGGTCTGGCCCATGCTGTCCCCCAAACAGTGCCGGGGGCCAGCCTACACGGGTCGGGCGCCCCGGGAGGGCTATAATCCGCGCCCCGTCCCCGAACCCCAGACCATGTCCGCCAGCCACCCCAAGGTGGGCTTCGTCAGCCTCGGCTGCCCGAAGGCCCTCGTAGACTCCGAACGCATTTTGACCCAGCTACGGGTCGAGGGCTACGAGATCGTCCCCAGCTACGACGCGGCCGACGTGGTGGTGGTCAACACCTGCGGCTTCATCGACTCGGCCGTGGCCGAGAGCCTGGACGCGATCGGCGAGGCCATCGCCGAGAACGGCAAGGTCATCGTCACCGGCTGCCTGGGCAAGCGCCCGGAGCAGATCCGCGAGCAGTACCCCGACGTGCTGGCGATCAGCGGCCCGCAGGACTACCAGAGCGTGATGGAAGCGCTGCATGAAGCGCTGCCGCCGAAGCACGATCCGTTCGTCGACCTGGTGCCGGATTACGGCATCAAGCTGACCCCGCGCCACTACGCGTACCTGAAGATTTCCGAGGGCTGCAACCACCGCTGCAGCTTCTGCATCATCCCGTCCATGCGCGGCGACCTGGTGTCGCGCCCGGTGGACGAGGTGCTGCGCGAGGCCGAGAAGCTGGCCCGCGGCGGCGTCAAGGAACTGCTGGTGGTGTCGCAGGACACCAGCGCCTATGGCGTGGACATGAAGTACGCCGCGCACGAATGGCGCGGCAAGCAATACCAGACCCGGATGAAGGGGCTGTGCGAGGGCCTGTCCGAGCTGGGCCTGTGGACGCGCCTGCACTACGTCTACCCGTACCCGCACGTGGACGACATCATCCCGCTGATGGCGGAGGGCAAGCTGCTGCCTTACCTCGACATCCCGTTCCAGCACGCCAGCCCGCGCATCCTGAAGCTGATGAAGCGGCCGGGCGCGGTGGACAAGACCCTCGAGCGGATCCAGCGCTGGCGGTCGATCTGCCCGGAAATCACCATCCGCAGCACCTTCATCGTCGGCTTCCCGGGCGAGACCGAGGAGGACTTCGAACACCTGCTGTCCTTCCTCGACCAGGCCGAGCTCGACCGCGTCGGCGCCTTCGCCTATTCGCCGGTCGAGGGCGCCAGCGCCAACGACCTGCCGGGCGCGGTGCCGGAAGAAGTCAAGCAGGAGCGCCTGGCGCGCTTCATGGCGCTGCAGGCCGAGATCAGCGCCGACAAGCTCGAGCGCAAGGTCGGCACCGTGCAGACGGTGATCATCGACGAGGTCGACGGCGAGCTGGCGATCGGCCGCTCCAAGGCCGACGCGCCCGAGATCGACGGCCTGGTGCAGATCCAGGACGGCGCCGCGGCGGGCCTGAAACCCGGCGACTTCTGCGAGGTGCGGATCATGGGCAGCGACGAGCACGACCTGTTCGGGCTGGTCGGGGACGAGGAAGACTAGCGGCGGTCGGTCAGGCGGGGATCCTGTTCACCCGTCCCCCGCCCCGGCGTTACAGTGCCCCCAGCACACCGGGGAGCCATCCATGCGCCGCCTGCCGATCCTCCTGCTGATGACGCCGCTTTCGGTCGCCCTGGCCCGGGAACCCGGGCCGGAACCGCGCCCCGTGCTCGAGCCGATGACAGACGAGATGCTGGTCAACCAGTACACCGGCCGGATCGAGACCCGCATCAACGCCGACTTCAACGGCGACGGCGACCTCGACACCGCGGCGGTGATGCGCGACGACGACGCCGAGACCCGGCGCCTGGTGGTGGCCCTGGCCTACCGCAACGAGGTCGACTTCGGCCACCAGCCGATCGACGAGATGGCGATGGACCCCTACCCGCTGGGCGAGGCCACGCTGTCGGTGAAGAAGAACGTGCTCGTGGTCGAGGACCTGGCGGGCGGCACCAGCGCCATCGCCAGCACCTACCGTTTCCGCTACGACCCGGAAGAACATCGCATGCGCCTGATCGGCGACGACGTGCAGCACTACAGCCGCACGAACCGGCACGACAGCCTCAAGATCAGCACCAACCGCCTGACCGGCCTGCGCATCCGCAGCCGCGACCGGCTCACCGATGCGGGCGACTACGCCCCGGAGCCCGAAATCCGCGAGAAGGTCGGCACCACGCCGATCTACATGGCCGAGGCCCCGGACCCTGCCGTCACCCTGGGGCTCGGCGGCGAAGAATAGGCCGCGGGTTCCGCCCGCTGACCAGGAACCGCAGCGGCGCCGCCCCGTCGTTCAGCCGTAGTCCACCGAGACCACGATGAACCGCCTTGGCCCGCCCGGAAGGACCGCCTCGAACTCGTCGTCCACGCGTTTCTTCAGCACGGCGCGCGCCAGCGGCGAATCCACGCTGATGTCGCCGGCCCTGGCATCGGTCTCGTCCGGGCCGACGATGCGGTAGCGGGCGGTCTCGCCGCTGTCGGTGTCCTCGATTTCGAAGCGCGCGCCGAAGAACACCGCGCCCGGGTCGGCCGGCCGGCCTTCGGCCACCTTCAGCACCTCCAGGCGCTTGCTGAGGTAGCGCACGCGGCGGTCGATCTCGCCCAGCTGCTTCTTGCGGTAGGTGTATTCGGCGTTTTCGCTGCGGTCGCCTTCGGCGGCCGCGGCCGCCAGGGCCCGGACCACCTCGGGCCGGCGCAGGCGCCAGAGCTCGTCGAGTTCGGCCCGCAGGCGTTCGAACCCGGCGCGGGTGATGATCGCGGTGGAGCGTTCCGGAGGGGGGCGCCAGCGGGACATGCGCGGCCGTTGCGGGGATGGGGCGCCGATTCTAGCGGCCATGCGCCGGGTGGTGTGGATGGAACCGGCAGGCCGTGACGGCCGCCTCCGGCCCGGCACCGCAGCCAGGTCGCGCTGGCCGCGGCCGCCGCGCTGTGCCGATAATCCCGGGTCGGCCGTCGGGCCGGGCAACAGGGGAGTGGGGCAATGAGCTGGATCTTGGCTTTTGTTCTGGGCGCGGCGTTGGCCTGGGGCATCTTCGCCTTCAACCGGCTGGTGCGCCTGCGCAACCAGGTCCGCGCCGGCTGGAGCGACATAGACGTTCAGCTGATGCGCCGGCACGACCTGGTGCCGATGCTGGTCGAGGCCGTGCGCGCCTATGCCGGACACGAGAAGGCGCTGCTGGAGAACGTCACCGCGCTGCGCGCCCAGGCCCTGGCCACCTCGTCGCCGGCCCGGCTGGCGCAGGTGGAGCAGGCGCTGGAGCAGGGCATCGGCCGGCTGATGGTGGTCCAGGAGGCCTACCCGGAACTCAAGGCCAGCGAAAACTTCCTGAAGCTGCAGCGCGACCTGGTGGACGTCGAGGACCACCTGCAGTACGCGCGCCGCTTCTACAACGGCGCCGTGCGCGAGAACAACGACGGCGTGCAGCGTTTCCCCGACCTGGTCGTGGCGCATCTGTTCGGTTTCCGCGACGCCGAGTTCTTCGAGGCCGATGCCGCCGCGGCCGCCGCGCCGGTGCTGGAGCTGCACCGATGAGCCGCGCCGGCGCCTGGCTGCTCCCGCTCGCCCTGCTGCTGGCCGCCATGCCGGCCATCGCCCAGGAGCGCATCCTCGACTACGCCAGCGAGCTGCGCATCCAGCCCGACGGCAGCCTCGAGGTCACCGAAACCACCCGCGTGCGCGCCGAGGGCGACCGAATCCGGCGCGGCATCTACCGCGATTTCCCGACCCGCTACGCGGACCGCTTCGGCAACCGCGTGGTGGTGGATTTCGAACTGCTGGGCGTCGAACGCGACGGCCGCCCCGAGCCGCATTTCACCGAGCGCCTCTCCAACGGCGTGCGAATCAATACCGGCAACGACGACTTCCTGCCGGTGCCGGCCGAGTACACCTACACCCTGCGTTACCGCACCACGCGCCAGCTCGGCTACTTCGATGGCTTCGACGAGCTGTACTGGAACGTCAACGGCCTGGGCTGGGATTTCGCCATCGAATCGGTGTCGGCGCGGGTAAGGCTGCCGGCGGCGGTGCCCGAGGACCAGCTGCGGCGCGACGCCTACACCGGTCCCAGCGGCGCGCAGGGCAAGGACTTCGTGTCCGAGGTGGTCGGGCCCGACGAGGTGCTGTTCCGCAGCACGCGTCCGTTCGGTTCCTACGAGGGCCTGACCATCGCGCTCGGCTTCCCCAAGGGCCTGGTGCCGGAGCCGACGCGGGCGCAGCGCTGGGCCTGGTTCCTACGGGACAACCTGGGCGTGCTGATCGGCCTGGCCGGGCTCGGGCTGCTGCTCGCCTTCTACTACCGGCGCTGGCACCGGTTCGGGCGCGACCCGGCGACGGGGCCGGTGTTCCCGCATTACGCAGCGCCGGAGGGCTTCGCGGCGGGCGAGGTGCGGATGCTGCGGCGCATGGGCTACGACAACCGCTGCTTCGCCGCCGACGTGGTGCAGATGGCGGTGCGCGGCCACCTGGACATCCATGCCGAGGACAAGGACTGGCGCCTGGTCCGCCGGTCCGGTGGCGACCCGCAGGCGCTGTCGGCGGGACAGCGGGTGATCGCCGAGAAACTGTTCGCCGGTTCCGGCGAGGTGCTGCTGAAGAACACCGAAGCCGCGCGGGTCGGCGGCGCCCGCATGGCGCACGCGCTGCAGCTCGGCAAACAGCTCAACCCGGAATATTTCGTCACCAATGGCGGCAGCCTCGGGCTGGGCGTGGTGTTTTCGGTCGCCTGCATGGTGCTGGCCTTCGTGGTGGCGGCCGGCAGCGGCGTGCTCGCCCTGGTGGTGCTGGCGCTGGCGATGCTGGCGGCGCACGTCGTCTTCGGCTGGCTGCTGAAGGCGCCGACGCTGGCGGGGCGTCGGCTGATGGATGAGATCGAGGGGCTGCGGCTCTACCTGTCGGTGGCCGAGCGCGACGAGATCCACGCGACGCGCGCGCCGGGCATGGCGGACGCCGGCGCCGAGCCGGCCCTCGACGCCGGCCGCTACGAGCAGCTGCTGCCCTATGCGATGGCCCTGGACGTCGAGGCCGAGTGGAGCGGGCGCTTCACCCGTGCGGTCGGCGTGCAGCAGGCCGAGTCCTCGCGACCGGGCTGGTACCACGGCCCGCGCGGTTCGACGCCGATGGGGCTGGCCAGCATGGGCGCCTCGCTGGGCGATGCGCTCAGCTCGCAGATCTCGTCTTCGGCCACGCCGCCCGGGAGTTCTTCGGGCAGCGGCGGCGGTGGGTCCTCGGGCGGTGGCGGCGGCGGAGGCGGCGGCGGCGGGCGTTAGCCCGCTTTCCCCGCGGCGGCGGCCCCCCGGTCAGCGTTTTTTGCCGCCGAGCAGGCTGCCCAGGATGCCGCGCAGGATCTGGCGGCCGATGCCATTGGCCACGGTGCGCGTGGCCGATTTCGCCGCGGCCTCCACCGCGCCCTGGCGGCGCTTGGTGCCCCACAGGAATTCATCCAGCTTCGACGGCGGCTTGGCTTCGGCTGTCGGCGCCGGAGCGCCAGGCGCGGGCGCTTTGCCCGTGGGTTCGGGTGCGGTCGCCTGTTCGGCACGCCTGGCCAGCATCTCGAAGGCGGACTCGCGGTTCACCGCGGTGTCGTACTTGCCGCCGACGGGGCTGCGGGCGCGCACCGCGGCGCGCTCCTCCGGCGTTATCGCGCCCATGCGGCAGCGCGGCGGCGCGATCAGCGCGCGTTCGACCGGCATCGGGATGCCCTTGTCCAGCAGCATCGACACCAGCGCCTCGCCGACGCCGAGTTCGCCGATGGCCTTGGCGACGTCGAGCTTCGGGTTCTGCACGAAGGTCTCGGCCGCGGTTCGCACCGCCTTCTGGTCGCGCGGGGTGAAGGCGCGCAGCGCGTGCTGCACGCGGTTGCCGAGCTGGCCCAGCACTTCGTCCGGAACGTCGTCGGGGTTCTGCGAGCAGAAGTAGACGCCCACGCCCTTGGAGCGGATCAGGCGCACCACCTGCTCGACCCGCTGCTGCAGCGCCGGCGGGCAGTCGTCGAACAGAAGGTGCGCCTCGTCGAAGAAGAACACCAGCTTGGGTACGTCGAGGTCGCCGACCTCCGGCAGGGTCTCGAACAGTTCGCTCAGCAGCCACAGCAGGAAGCTCGAGTACAGGCGCGGCCGCAGGATCAGCTGGTCGGCGGCGAGCAGGTTGATGATGCCGCGGCCGGACATGTCCTGGCGCATCAGGTCGGCCAGCTGCATCGCCGGTTCGCCGAAGAACATCTCGCCGCCGTCCTGTTCCAGCCGGAGCAGGGCGCGCTGGATCGCCGCCACCGACTGCGGGCTGACCAGGCCGTATTCCTTCGAGATGTCGGCCTTGTGTTCGGCGACGAAGCCGAGCAGGGCGCGCAGGTCGTCCAGGTCGAGCAGCAGCAGGCCCTTGTCGTCGGCCAGCTTGAAGGCGATGTCCATCACGCCCGACTGGATGTCGTTGAGCTCGAGCATGCGCGACATCAGCGCCGGGCCCACTTCCGACACCGTGGTGCGCAGCGGGTGGCCGAGCTTGCCGTACAGGTCCCAGAACACCACCGGGCTGGCTTCGTTGGTGTAGCCCTCGACGCCGATCTGCTGCAGGCGCGCCGCGATCTTTTCGTTGGACGTGCCGGCGACGGCGAGGCCGGCGATGTCGCCCTTCACGTCGGCCATGATCACCGGCACGCCCAGGCGGGAGAATCCTTCGGCCATCACCATCAGGGTCACCGACTTGCCGGTGCCGGTGGCGCCGGCGACCAGGCCGTGGCGGTTGCCGTACTTGCCCAGCAGACGCACGGGCAGGTCGCCCTTGCCGATCAGGATGTCGCTCATCAGGGGCTCGCTCCGGCCAGGGGAATGGCCGGATTCTAGCGGCTTGTCACGATCGCGGAAGCCCTGGCTTGCGGCCTTGCCGCGGCGGCCGCTAGTCTGCCGGCCTCCCGTACGGAAACACCGCATGCGCGCTTCGTTCCTGCTGTTCCCCCTCCTGCTCGCCGCGGCGCTGGTCCCGGGCGCGGCCGACGCCCGCCGCGTTTCCGCCAACGCCCAGAAACTCTACGACGAACTGGACCAGGCCACGGCCGACTACCGCAACGGCCTGCTGCAGGTCCGCCGCGGCGAGACCGGAGCCGGGCGCGAGGCGGTGCGCAGCGCCTCGGCCGCGCTGCTGGCCGCGGCCCGCCGCTGCGAGGACACCCGGGGCTGCGAGGTCGCGCGTTTTGTCGCCGCCTACGACGCGTTGCTGCAGCACGGCGCCGAACTCGCGGCCGGAGGCGGCGAGGGCTTCGGCGCGGAAGCGGCGCAGGCGGCGATGGCCGGCGAGGGTTCCGGCGTGCTGGTCTCGGTGCCGGAATCGGGCCGCACCGTCGCCCTGCTCAAGGGTCGGGACCTGCGCGAGCTGATTGAGATGAACGAGCCGGTGAAGGCGGCGCTGGCCGAGTGGCTGACATGGATGCGCCCGAGCCTGATCACCAGCTGGGAGAACTACCAGCAGATGCGTTTCCTGATGTGGCCCGAATACGAGCAGGCGGGCCTGCCGGAGGCGCTGCTGTTCGGCATCCTGGCCAAGGAATCCAACGGCCGCGTGCACGCGGTCTCGCGCGCCGGCGCCGCCGGCCCGATGCAGTTCATGCCCGCCACGGGCGCGCGTTTCGGCCTGGGCTGGCGCGACGGCTTCGACACCCGCTATGACCCGCAGTTGGCCGCGCGCGCCAGCGTGCTGTATTTCAACGAACGTTTCGCCGAACTCAACAATGACCTCGAGTTCGCCGTCGCGGCCTACAATGGCGGCGAGGGCCGGGCGCTGCGGCTCAAGCGCGCGGCCGGCGACAAGGACTTCTGGCATCCGTCGGTGTACGCGCAGCTGCCGCCGGAAACGCGCGACTACGTGCCCTATGTGCTGGCCGCGGCCTGGCTGTTCCTGCACCCGGAGGACTACGGGCTGGAGTTCCCGAAGGTGGACGGCGCGGCGACCGTGCTCAAGCTGCGGAACGCGGCCTCGATCTACCAGATGGCGATCTGCCTGGGCGGTCCGCGCGAGGGATACTTCCGCGCGCTGCGCAACCTCAATCCGCGCTACGAGCCGCACCACCTGATCCCGGCCGGCACCGAGCTGCGGGTGCCGGTGGCGGTGCCGCCGCTGTATGAAAAGAGCTGCGTCAGCGGGCCGCGCGCCGATCTGGCGGTGTCGCTGATGGCGGCCAGCAAGCCGACGGTGGCGTCCGCGCCGCGGCCGACGCCGGCCACGCGGTCGTATCGGGTGCGCTCGGGCGACACGCTCAGCAGCATCGCTCGTCGGCACGACTGCGCCGGCCCCGACCAGCTTGCGCGCGCCAACGGCCTGCGCGCCCCCTACGTGATCCGCGCCGGGCAGCGGCTGCAGCTCAAGGGCTGCACCGGCTAGCCTTCCGCCGGCTCCGGGTCGGCGTCCGCCGCCGGTTCCGCCGCAGGCCGGGCGCCGCGCCGCAGGTTCCAGTCGTAGTCGCCACGCGGCAGCGGCTCCACCGTGAGCTCGAGCCGGACCGGACGGATGCAGGTCGCGACCGGTTCGCCCTCGCGCACGGGTTCGACCGTCACCGGGATCCAGGCGGTGATGCGCCGGTCCACGCGTTCGACGTCGACCGGGCCGGGGACCACGTGTTCGCGCGAGTTCAGCCAGGTCGTGAGCCGGTGCACCGCGCGGCCTTCGTGGGGCCATTCGGTGCCGGCTCCCGCGTCGGCGGTCGCGCTGCAGCCGGGGTCGGTGACCTGCAGGAAGGCGAAGAGGCGGGGTGCGGGCTCCGGCCCGGTCGCCGGACCCGGTTCGCCGGCCTGGGCCAGGGCCGCCGCCAGCCACAGCGGCAGTGCGGCGGTCCGGCGCATCAAAGGGCGTCCCAGCCGGCGCGCGGCTTGAAGCGGCCGCCGTAGCGCGTGCTCAGGGTTTCCAGTCGCGCCTTCAGCGACGCCGCACCGACCGCCCGGACGTGCTGGATCGGGCCGCCGCGGAAGGGCGCGAAGCCCGTGCCGAAGATGACACCGGCGTCGAGCAGGTCGGCGTCAGCCACCACGCCGTCGTGCAGGCAGCTCACGGCCTCGTTGAGCAGCGGCAGGATGAGCCGGTCCTCGAGGTCCTCCGGCGCCCGGTAGTCCTTGGGCACCTCAGGCTTCACCGGCTTGCCGTTCTCCCACTTGTACAGCCCCTGGCCGTCCTTCTTGCCGCGCTTGCCGGCTTCGACCTTGAAGGCGTCCGGGAGGGCCTGGCCATGGAAGTCGGCCATGATCTTGCCGACGCTGGCCGCGACGTCGAGGCCAACCGTGTCCACCAGCTCGATCGGGCCCATCGGCATGCCGAACTTCAGCGCCGCCTTGTCGATCACCGGGCCCGGGATGCCTTCCGAGAACGCGATGATCGCTTCCTGCATGTAGGGGGCCAGGATGCGGTTGACCAGGAAACCCGGCGTGCCGGCCACCGGCACCGGCAGCTTGTCGATCGCCTTGCAGAAGGCGGCGAGGCGGCGCTCGGTCTCCGGATCGAGCTGGTCGTGGCGCACGATCTCCACCAGCGGCATCAGCGCCACCGGGTTGAAGTAGTGCAGGCCGGCGAAACGCGCCGGGTCCCTGCGGCCCGCGCGCAGGTCGGTGAGCGGGATGGACGAGGTGTTCGAGACCAGGATCGCGCCGGGCTTGAGCGTTTCCTCGACCTTCGCGAACAGGGCCTGCTTGGCCTCGAGGTTCTCGAAGATGGCCTCGATCACCAGGTCCGCGCCGGCCACGCCGGCGCCTTCGACGTCGGCCTTCAGGCGCGCGGCGGTGGCCTCGCGCTTGGCCGGGTCCTTCACCTTCTTCTCGAACAGCTTGGCGGCACGGTCCAGCGCCGGCTGCACGTATTGCATCTCGCGGTCCTGCAGCGTCACCTCGAAGCCGCGCAGCGCGCACCAGGCGGCGATGTCGCCGCCCATTACGCCGGCGCCGACCACGTGCACCTTCTGGATTCCATGGTCCTTGCCGCCCAGGCCCTTGAGGCGGTCCATCAGGAAGAAGACGCGCACCAGGTTGTGCGCGGTCGGCGTGCCGGCGAGTTTCACCACCGACTTCGCCTCGGCCTTCAGCGCGGCGTGCACCGGCAGGCCGCCGCTGCGGCGCCAGGTCTCGATCAGGGCGAACGGGGCCGGGTAGTGTTCCCGGCGCGCCTTGCGGGCGACCTGCTTGGCCATCTGCGGTGCCAGCAGGGCGCGGGCCAGGCCGGTATTGGTGGCCCAGGCAAGGAAACGCTGCTTGAACGGGCGCTGCGTGCCGCGCTGGGCCAGCTTCACCGCCTCGTCCAGCAGCTGCTCGCGCGCCACCACCTTGTCCACCAGGCCCATGGCGCGGGCAGCCGATGCCGACAGGCTGCGTCCGGTCAGCATCAGGTCCATCGCCGCCGGTGCGCCGACCAGGCGCGGTGCGCGCACGCTGCCGCCCCAGCCCGGATAGATGCCCAGCTTGATCTCGGGCAGGCCGATCCGGGTTTTTTCGTCGTTGCTGGCGATGCGGTAGCGGCAGGCCAGGGCGATCTCGGTGCCGCCGCCCATGCAGTGGCCGTGGATGGCCGCCACGGTGGGGCAGCGCAGTTCGGCCAGCTTCTGGAAGATCAGCTGGCCGCGCCGGATCCAGTCCTCGACCAGGCCCTTGGCGGCGATCGCTTCGAAGCCCTTGATGTCGGCGCCGGGGATGAAGCCGGCGTCCTTGCCCGAAATGATCACGATGCCCTTGGGCAGCTCGAGCTGTATGCGCTCGAGCATGGACTCGAGTTCGTCCAGCACGCCGCGCGAGAGCGCGTTAACGCCCTGGTCGGAGCGGTCCAGGGTAAGCACCAGGATGCCGTCGGGGCGGCGGGTTGCCTGCCAATGGGCCAGGCGAAGTCCGTCGAACATGGCGGGCTCCATACGTTGGGGTAGGGAAGGGAGGACGTATCATCCCGGCCAGACCCCGGGGGGTCAACGCCGGCGACGCCCGATCCACCGGGCCGCGGAACTTTCCCGGGCCAAGGATGTCCATGCAGCGGCCCGGACGGCCGCAGGAGCAGCGGCCCGGATGGGCGAGAACGAACTGGACCTGGCCCTCGTCAAACGTGTGCAGGGTGGCGACAACTCGGCCTTCGACCTGCTGGTGCGCAAGTACCAGCACCGGATCGGCGCGGTGGTGTATCGCTTCGTGCCCGACCACGCCGAGGCCCAGGACATCGTCCAGGAAGCCTTCATCCGCGCCTACCGGGCGCTGGCGAACTTCCGTGGCGACGCCCAGTTCTACACCTGGCTTTACCGGATCGCCGTGAACACCGCCAAGAACCACCTCGTGGCCATGAAGCGCCGTCCGCCCACCGCGGACGTCGCCGCCGAAGACGCCGAACACTACGCCGGCGCGGGGCGCCTGCACGACCACGACACGCCCGAGCACCAGCTGCTGCGCCAGGAGATCGAGCAGGCCGTCACCGACACCGTCGCCGGCCTGCCTGAGGAACTGCGCCAGGCCATCACCCTGCGCGAGGTGGACGGCCTGAGCTACGAAGAGATCGCGCAGCTGATGTCCTGCCCGATCGGCACCGTGCGATCGCGCATCTTCCGGGCCCGCGAGGCCATCGACCAGCGGCTGCGGCCGCTGCTGGACAACGAACGGGCACGCCCATGAATCCGAACGAACAGCTCCTGCAGGAACAGCTCTGCGCCTGGATGGACGGCGAACTGCCGGCCGACGAGGCCCGTTTCCTGCAGCGCCGCCTGCAGAACGACCCGGTCCTGCGCGCACAGTGGGAGCGCTGGCAGCTGGCCTCGGCCTGCCTGCGTGGCCAGCCGGTGCGGGCGATGCCCGCCGATCTCTGCGACCGT
This sequence comes from uncultured Arenimonas sp., assembly GCA_965650505.1. Classification (GTDB taxonomy): domain Bacteria; phylum Pseudomonadota; class Gammaproteobacteria; order Xanthomonadales; family Xanthomonadaceae; genus Arenimonas. The sequence continues at coordinate 3,635 of CBFGOZ010000027.1, read as the reverse complement.
GTCGCCGCGGCGGTCGCCGCGGAACCCGCGCGCCGGGTGCGCTGGCCCTGGCTCGCGGCTGCGGCCGCCGCGATGCTGGTCGCCGTGCTGCTGCCGCGCCTGAGCCTGCGCGACCCCGGCCCCTACGAGCTCGCGCCGGGCGCGCCGCTGGCCGAGGCACCGGCCGTGCCCACGGCGCCGCAGGCCTTGCCCGCGCCCTCGTCTCCGGTGCCCGCCCCGGCCTCGGTGCGCGATTTCCCGCTGGTCGAATCCGGCGCCCGCAAGCCCTGGCCGCGTTCGCCCCTGCTGCCGGACGAGGACGCGATGTCCGACTACCTGGTGCGGCACAACGCACTGATGGCCGAGGACGGCCTGGGCGGCTTCATGCCCTATGTCGACGTGGTCGCGCACGAGCAGCCGGCGGCGGACGGGGCCGACCGGTGAGGCGACTGCTGTTCGGCCTGCTGCTGGCCATCGCCGGGCCGCTGCACGCCGCCGACGTGGAGGCCTGGCTGGCGCGGGTCGCCCCGGCGCTGGCGGGGCTCGACTACCGCGGCACCCTGGTCTACGTCGCCGAGGGAAAGTTCGCGACCATGCGCGTGTTCCACCGCAACGACGAGGGCCGGGAGCGCGAACGCCTGGTCGCGATCAGCGGCCCGCCGCGGGAAGTGGTGCGCGACGGCGGCAAGGTGATGTGCATCGGCACCGGCCAGGCGCCGGTGGCCTACGATCTGCGCCAGGCCGGCCGCTGGAGTCCGGCGCTGGCCCTGGCCGAGGCGCCGGGCCTGCGCGGCTACCGCGCCGCGCTGGGCGGGCAGGGACGGGTGGCCGGACGTGCGGCCCAGATCGTCGATGTCGCCGCCACCGATGGCTGGCGTTATGGCTACCGCCTCTGGATCGATCGCGACAGCGGCCTGCCGCTGCGCGTGGACCTGGTCGACGAGCGCGGCCAGGCGGTGGAACAGGTGGCCTTCACCGAACTGGAACTCGGCGTCCGCCCCAGCGACGCCGAACTGCGTGCGTCCGGCGAAGCCGCCATGAGCCGGATCGAGACCCTGGCGCCGTCCACCGCCGCCTCGCCCGCCTGGCAGGTGCCGGCGCCTCCCGAAGGTTTCGTGCTGCGGGCCGCGCGCTATCGCGCCGACGGCGTGCAGCTGCTCTACAGCGACGGACTGGCCAGCGTGTCGGTCTACGTCGAGAAGGCCGACCCGGGGCTGCGCGGCAGCCGCGCCAGCCGGCGCGGCGCGGTGAATTCGCGCTCCTACTGGCTCGACGGCTGGCACGTGCTGGCGATCGGCAAGGCGCCGGCCGCCACGGTGGACCGCTTCGCCCGGACCCTGCGCGCCGCCGAAGGCGATGGCTGAGCGCCGGGTCGAAGTGCTGGCGGTGGCCGACGGCGCACTGCGGCTGCGCCTGCTTGGTGATGCCTGCGAGGGCTGCGTCGGTGGCTGCGGCGGACGCTGCAGCCTGTTCGCCGGCGACAAGGACAGGGAGTTCCATCTGGCCACTGCATCGGCCAAGGACTACGCCGCCGGCCAGTCGCTGCGGCTGCAGCTGGACGACGTGGCCCTGCGGCGCGCCGCCTGGCGCGGTTACGGCCTGGCCTGGCTGGGCCTGATGGCCGGCGCCGGCGTGGGCGCGGCCGTCGGCATGGCCTGGGGGCGGCACGCCGACCTGCTGACGGTGGGCGGTTTGCTGCTGGGAACTTTCGCGGCCGTACGCCTTTCCAAACGCCACTTGCCCGAACCCCGCCTCGCGGCGGACGGTCCGGCCCCCCTTTCCCCTTGAGCATGAGTGATCGCCCATGAGCCGGATGCCCCGTTCCTTCCTCGCCCTGCTGCTGGCCCTGCTGGTGCCGGTGGCGCAGGCCCAGGTTCCCGCCGCCGCGCCGGAACCCGAGCCCATCGTCGACCTGCCGGACTTCACCCGGCTGGTGGAGCGCGCCGGGCCGGCGGTGGTCAACATCGAGGCCACCCTGGGCGGCGGCGAGCGCGAAGTCGCGGCCGGCCCGCAGCCGCGTGGCCAGGAGGATCTGCCCGAAGACATGCCGGAATTTTTCAAGCGATTCTTCGAGCAGCAGCCGGGCATGCCCCAGCCGCGCCCGCGCGGCGGCGTGTCGCAGGGCACCGGCTTCATCATCTCCGCCGACGGCTATGTGCTGACCAACCACCACGTGGTGGACGGCGCCGACGAGATCGTGGTCCGCCTGAGCGACCGCAACGAGCTCGAGGCCGAGCTGGTCGGGAGCGATCCGCTATCCGACGTCGCCCTGCTGAAGGTCAAGGGCGTCGGCCTGCCGGTGCTGAAGATCGGCGACTCGCGCAGCCTCAAGGCCGGGCAGTGGGTGCTGGCGATCGGCTCGCCCTTCGGTTTCGACCACTCGGTCACCGCCGGCATCGTCAGCGGCGTGGGCCGCCGCTCGCTCGATCCGAGCCAGCAGTACGTGCCCTTCATCCAGACCGACGTCGCGATCAACCGCGGCAACTCCGGCGGCCCGCTGCTGAACGTTCGCGGCGAGGTGGTCGGCATCAACTCGCAGATCTTCTCCAACTCCGGCGGCTACATGGGCGTCAGCTTCGCGATCCCGATCGAGGTGGCGATGAACGCCGTGCGCCAGCTGCGCGACACCGGCAAGGTGGTGCGCGGCCAGCTGGGCGTACGCATCCAGGACGTGACCCGCGAGAACGCGGCCGAGCTGGGCCTGGACCGCCCGGTCGGCGCCTTCGTCGATTCGGTCGAGAACGGCAGCGCGGCCGCCCGCGCCGGCGTGCGCCCGGGCGACGTCATCACCCGATTCAACGGCCGCGAGATCTCCCGTTCGGCCGAACTGCCGCCGATGGTCGGCGCCATGCCGCCGGGCAGCCGGGCCAGCCTGGGCCTGCTGCGCGACGGCAAGCCGCTGGACGTGGTGGTGACGCTGTCGGCGCTCGACGCCGGCGGCTCCCCGGGTGCGGCGCCCGCCGCGCCGGCCGCGGCCGAACCGGCGGCGGGCAATGCCCTGGGCATCGCGGTCGAGGCGCTGGACGCGGCCGCGCGCTCGGCCCTGGGCCTGAAGGCGGGCGAGGGCGTGCTGGTCGCCCGGGTCGCGGGCCTGGCGGCACGGCGCGCCGGCCTGGCGCCCGGCGACGTGATCCTGCAGGTCAACAAGGCCGAGGTCGGCACGGTCGCCGCCTTCGAGGCCGCCGTGAAGGACCTGGCCTCGGGCGACGAGGTCCGCCTGCTGGTGCGCAATGCGCGCAGCACCGGCTTCATCACCTTCCAGGTGCGCTGATCCCCGCGTCGGCCCGTCCCGGCGATCCTGTTCCCGGTCCGGTCCGCCCCTGGCGGGCCGGGCCGGGAACGCTGTGCGATAATGCCGCGTTTTCGCCCAGGATCCGGCCCCAAGCCCGCCCCCGCATGCAGCACATCCGCAATTTTTCAATCATCGCCCACGTCGACCACGGCAAGTCGACGCTGGCCGATCGCATCATCCAGATCTGCGGCGGCCTGCAGGCGCGCGAGATGGAGGCCCAGGTGCTCGACTCCAATCCGATCGAGCGCGAGCGCGGCATCACCATCAAGGCGCAGTCGGTGTCGCTGCCGTACACGGCCAAGGACGGCAAGACCTACCAGCTCAACTTCATCGACACCCCCGGCCACGTCGACTTCAGCTACGA
>CBFGOZ010000026.1:0-16016 GCA_965650505.1 uncultured Arenimonas sp. | reverse complement strand
GCGGCATCTTCCTGCTGTACCTGGTGAACATGGGCATGCGCCTGTTCGGCTTCGAAGGGTTCGGCTTCATCCACGAATCCGGCGCCATGGGCATCGCCTTCAGCGTGTTCGTGGTGATCATCGCCGCGCTGAACCTGGTGCTGGACTTCGACTTCATCGAGTCCGGCGCCGAGGCCGGCGCCCCGAAGTACATGGAGTGGTACGGCGCCTTCGGCCTGGTGGTCACCCTGGTGTGGCTGTACCTGGAGATCCTGCGCCTGCTCGCGAAGCTGCAGTCGCGCGACTGAGGCCCTGTTCCTCGCACCACGCCTCAGGAAGGGCCGGCCGTACGCCGGCCTTTCCGTTTCCTGACGTCGCAACGGAGACGGACTTGGCCAAACCCCGGAACCTGCTCGCCCTGGCATCGGGCCTTGCCGCCCTGGCGGCCGTCATGCTGGCCTGGCCCGGCCTGTTCCTCTTCGGCAAGGTCATGATGCTTCCGGCCTGGGCCCAAGCCCTGCCCTCGCCGGTGAACACCGGGGCCTACCTGGCGTTCCTCTGCCTGATGCCCGTTGCCTTCCTGAGCGACACCTTCGCCAACGCCGCGCGGGCGATGGCCACCGCCGTGGCGGTGGCGCCCCTGTTCGCCGTCGCCAGCTGGGCGTTCGATCCCATGCACCACGACGGCAACCTGGGGACCAACCTGGTGTTCAATTACCTCTGGATCGTGGCGTTTTCGCTGCTGGTCCCCGCCGCACTCCTGCTGGTCGTGCGAAAGCTCGCCGGGTGGGCGACCAGATCGGCCCGGAACGCCTGAGCCCTGGACCCATGCGACCCACCGGCACATGACGATGCGAAGCCTGATCCTGCCCGGGACCGCGCAAGGCACATGAAGACGGTCCGCTGGGGCATGATCGGATGCGGCGCGGTCACCGAGGTCAAGAGCGGGCCGGCCTTCCGCAAGGCGCAGGGCTCCGAGCTCGTCGCGGTCGCGTCCCGCACGGTTTCGTCCGCCCGGGACTACGCCAGGCGTCACGCGGTTGCTTCGGTTTACGAGCGCGTCGACGACCTGATCGCGGCGCCGGACGTGGACGCCGTCTACGTCGCGACGCCACCCGACAGCCACCGCGACCTGGCGCTGAAGGTGGCGATGGCCGGCAAACCCTGCTGCGTCGAAAAGCCGATGGCGCTGGACCACCGCCAGTGCCTGGAGATGGTGGCGGCCTTCGAGGCGCGCGGGCTGCCGCTGTTCGTTTCCTATTACCGCCGTTCGCTGCCGCGGTTCCTCGAAGTGAGGCGCTGGCTGTCGCAGGGCCTGATCGGCCCCGTGCGGCAGGTGAGCTGGCGGCTCACGCGGCCGCCCTCGCCGCGCGACCTCTCCGGCGCGCCGAACTGGCGGACCGACCCGCGCACCGCGCCGGGCGGTTATTTCTCCGACCTCGCCAGCCACGGCCTGGACCTGTTCCAGTTCCTGCTCGGCGACATCACCGCGGCCTCGGGCACGGCCACGAACCGCAGGGGGCTGTACGCCGCCGAGGACAGCGTGACTGCCGCCTGGGCCTTCGCGAACGGCGCCCGGGGCGACGGCCATTGGGACTTCGTCAGCGACCGCCGCGGCGACCAGGTCCGGATCGAGGGCAGCGAGGGACACATCGACTTCTCCGTCTTCGACGACGTGCCGCTGACGCTCCGGGCAAACCGCGGCGAGCGGTCGCTGGTGATCCCGAACCCTCCGAACATCCAGCTCCACCACGTCGAGAACATGGTCGTCCAGCTGCTGGGCGGCCCGCCCCATCCGTCGCCGGGCCGCGAGGCCGCCAAGACCAACCGGGTGATGGACGATATCCTCGGCGATAGACGGGAAGCCTGAGTCCGCCATGATCGACCACGAGCAGCTGCACCGCGACGGATATGTCCTGCTTCGGGGCGCGATTCCCGCCGGATGGCTGGATGCGCTGCGCGCCACCTTCGACGAGGGCGTGAAGCCATCAGACCAGTGGCCGGTGCCGCGGGGACCGGGCTGGCGCCATTCGCTGCTGGACCTGGATCCGACCGTTCAGGCCCTGTGCCGGCTGCCGGCGCTGCTGGCCGCGGCGGGTTCGCTGATCGGCGAGCGATTTTTCCTCGCCCAGGTCGAAGGCCGCGAACCGCTGGGCGGCGGTGGCTACCAGGGGCTGCACCGCGACCTGTCGGCACAGCGGCCGGGCGACACCGTCAACGCCCTGGCCTTCCTGGACGACTACGGCCCGCACAACGGCGCGACCCGGCTGGTGCCCGGCAGCCACCGCCTCGCGCGCGATACGCCGGCGCTGCAGGTCGAGGACGAAACCGCCGCGCGGCAGCTCGCCGGCGCAGCCGGCGACATCCTGGTCTTCGACGCCGACCTGGTCCACGCCGGCAGCCTGAACCCCACTGGCGCGCGCCGCCGCTCCCTGCTGATCGGCTATTTCGCCGAGCCGCTGCACGCCACGCACCTGAAGACGGCCGGCCTGCGCAGCATCCGCATGGACACCAGCGAGCGTTTCGATGTCGCCGGCCCATTCGGATCGACGATGGCCTGACACCGCGCGGACTTCACTCGATCGGGGCAGTCATCGCTCCGGCCCGCCCGGGGCCCAGACCGCGCAGGAAACTCACGCTCTCGTCCAGCGCCTGCTGGCCCGCCTCGGTATCGAGGTTGAACTGGTACTCGTGGGCAAGCGGCGGCTGGTGGTCGTCGGGGAAGAACAGCGTCTGCACCGGCACGCCCTCGCTGCGCAGGGCCTCCACCAAGGCGATCGAATGCGCCTTGAGCGGATCGGCATTGCCCACCGAAACGAACACCGGCGGCATGCCGGCCACGACGTGGCGCGCCACGGAGAACTGGGCGACGTCCGCACTGCCGGCGAAATCCTTGTCGCCGAAATACGACCAGAACACCGTGCGCAGGAAACCGTCGAAGGCGCCCTCGGTGCTGACCAGGGACGCGTCAAAGGGGCCGCAATAGAGCACCGCGCCCGCGAGCTGGCCGACCGGGAGCGCCGGCTCGATGCCGATGGCGGCGGCGTAGCCGGGCGAACTCAGGGCCGTCGTCAGTTGGGCGGCGATCTGCGCACCGGCGGAATCGCCGGCCAACACGAGCCGCCCGGGGTCCACCGGCAGCGGGCCCGCCTGCGCCGCCAGCCAGGCCAGGGCGCGGTTCGCCTGGCGCACGGGCATCGGATAGCGCGCTTCGGGCGCGATGGTGTACTGCACGCTGGCCACCGCGAAGCCCTGGCCGGCGAGCACGCGCGCATAGTTGGCGATGTCCCGCTTGTCGCCGGAGATGAAGCCCCCGCCGTGGATCCAGACCACCGTGGTCAGGGGGCCGCTGGCGCCCGCCGGCGCGTACAGGTCCAGCAGCGCATCGGGGTCGTCCGGGTCGTAGCGCAGGTCGCGCCACTCCCGAAGATCCGCCGGCACATGCTTCTGCAGCCCCGCGGACGCCTCTTGGGCGCCCTGGTCGAAGGCGTGCCGTATCAACAGCACCGAAGGCCAGGGACTGACCTGGAAGGCGACCCAGGTCGCGCCGGCCAGCAGCGCCAGCCCCAGCACGACCCTCCCGAACATGCGGCCGATGCCGCCGATCATCCCCTGCCTGTCCACCATGGTGCGCTCCCGGCCACGGGCCCCAGACCTGGCTGAGCGTAAACCAGGCCCCTGTGAAAAGTTGTGTACGCGGCGTTTACCCGGCAAGCCGGCGGCGCATAATCGCGCCTATCGACCCGTCCGGAATCCCGATGCCCCTGATCGCCTCGTCCCTGATGCTCGCCAGCGCGGCGGTCATGCTTTTCCTTGGCTCGGTGCACCTGATCTACACGTTCCGCGGCACCAAGCTGCACCCGCGCGACCCGGCGCTGCGTGAGCGCATGGAGGCCGTTTCGCCGGGCATCACCCGGCAGACGACGATGTGGAAGGCCTGGATCGGCTTCAACGCCAGCCACAGCGCCAGCGCGATGCTGTTCGGACTGGTCTACGGCCACCTCGCCATCGTGCAGGCGCCGATGCTCTTCGGTTCGGCCTTCCTGCTGGGACTGGGCGCGGTGTTCCTGGCCGGGTTCGTGGTGCTGGGCAAGAAATACTGGTTCAGCATTCCCTTCCGCGGCATCGCGTTGGCGAGCGCCTGTTACGCCGGCGCCGTGCTGGCCTGGTTCGCCTGAGGCCCTGGAAAAGAACGGGCGCCCTGCGGCGCCCGTCGGGACTGGAACCGGACCGCCGGACTCAGCCGGCGGCGCGCGCCGCGATCGCCTTGGCGAAACTCTGGGTGGTGCCGGTGCCGCCGAGGTCCGGCGTCAGGTTGTCCTTCGCGGCCATGGTGTCGACGATGGCCTTGCGCAGGCGGCCGGCCTCTTCGACCTTGCCAAGGTGCTCGAGCATCTGCACCGCACCCAGCAGCAGGGCCACCGGATTGGCGATGCCCTTGCCGGCGATGTCCGGGGCCGAACCGTGCACCGCCTCGAAGATCGCCGCCTCGGTGCCGATGTTCGCCCCAGGGGCCAGGCCCAGGCCACCGACCAGGCCGGCGCAGAGGTCGGAGATGATGTCGCCGAACAGGTTGGTGGTGACGATGACGTCGAACTGCTCGGGGCGCATCACCAGCTGCATGCAGGTGTTGTCCACGATCATCTCGTTGCACTGGATGTCCGGGTATTCGCTGGCCACCTGGCGCGCGACCTTCAGGAACAGGCCCGAGGTCGACTTGAGGATGTTGGCCTTGTGCACCACGGTGACCTTCTTGCGGCCGACCCGGCGGGCCAGGTCGAAGGCATAGCGCACGATGCGCTCGGAGCCGCGGCGCGTGACCTTCTGGGTCAGGGTGGCGGTCTCGCCGTCGGCGGTCAGGTTCTGGCCTTCGCCGATGTAGGCGCCCTCGGTGTTCTCGCGCACCGTGATCAGGTCGATGTTCTCGTAGCGCGACTTGGTGTTCGGGAAGCTGATCGCCGGGCGCACGTTCGCGTACAGGTCGAAGCGCTTGCGCAGCTCGACATTGATCGAGCTGAAGCCCTCGCCGACCGGGGTGGTGAGCGGCGACTTCAGGGCCACGCGGTGGCGATGGATGGCGTCGAGCGTGGCGGCGGGCAGCAGTTCGCCCTGCTTCTCGTAAGCGGCCAGGCCGGCCTCGACGAAGTCGTACTGCAGGCCGAGCTTGAGCGCATCGAGCACCTGCAGGGTGGCGTCCATGATTTCCGGGCCGATGCCGTCGCCACGGATCACCGCGATGGTCTGGGTCATAAGTGCTTGTTCTTCCGAGAGGTTACGGGCGGCCGGGCGGCCTCCGAAGGCGCGGCATTATGCCAGATGCGCCCTACCCCCTGCCCACTGGACCTTGGTCTGGGTCCGGACACCGTTCACGGAATCCGGGGTCAGAGTCCATTTATCTGGCGCGTCGGCGCCAGATAAATGGACTCTGACCCCGGATTCATGGTTCCGGTTTTCGGGGATCAGTGCTCGTGGGCGGGCTGGGCGGGGGCGTGGATGCCCTGGCCCTCGAGCTGGTCCAGGAAGTCGACGCCGCGGCGCAGGTGCGGGATCACGATCGAGCCGCCGACCACCAGGGCCACGCTGAAGGCCTCGAAGAACTCGTCGCGGCTCACGCCCGCTTCCTTGCACTGGGCGATGTGGTAGCTGATGCAGTCGTCGCAGCGCAGCACCATCGAGGCCACCAGGCCCAGCAGCTCCTTGGTCTTGAGGTCGAGCGCGCCGGCCTTGTAGGTCTGGGTGTCGAGCGCGAAGAAGCGCCGCACCACCTGGTTGTCCTGGCCCAGGATGCGTTCGTTCATGCGCTGCCGGAACTCGGTGAACGCCTTGACGCGGTCTTTTTCGGTGTCGCTCACGGACGTGACTCCAGCAGGGGTTTGAGGTCACCGGCGCGGTCCAGCGCCACCAGGTCGTCGTAGCCGCCGACGTGCCGATCGCCGATGAAGATCTGCGGCACCGAGGTGCGCTGCGCGCGCGCCATCATCTCCGCGCGGCGCTCGGGGTCGGTGTCCACGCGCACTTCGGTCCAGGTCGCGCCGCGCGACTTGAGGAAATTCTTGGCCGCGACGCAGTAGGGGCAGATCGCGGTGGTGTACATCAGGACATCGGACACGGGGCTTCTCCGGGTGAGGCGGCAAGTTTGGCGGCCCCGCCCCGGCTTTTCCAGCGCGGTCCTGCAACGCAGCGGGACGCCGGGCCAGCGATGTTTACGGCGGATTCACCCGCGCCGCGCCACCGAGCCGCTATCCTGCGCCATCCCCGGACCGGAGCCGCCGTGCGCATCCTGCTTCCCGTCGCCACCCTCAGCCTGGCCCTGGGCCTGGCCTGCAGCGCCCGCGCCCAGAGCGGACTGCCCGACATCGGTTCGTCGGCCGGCGAGGTGATCAGTCCGAGCATGGAAGCCGACTACGGCGCCTACACGCTTTACGAGCTGCGGCGCATGGGCCTGGTGCTCGACGATCCGCTGGTCGACTCCTGGCTGCAGGCCATGGGCTACCGGCTGGCGGCGTCCAGCGACACGCCGCGCCAGTCCTTCACCTTCTTCATGATGCGGGACCGCCAGATCAACGCCTTCGCGACCCTGGGCGGCTACATCGGCATGAACGCCGGCCTGGTGCTGACCGCCGAGACCGAAGCCGAGGTCGCCGGCGTGATGGCGCATGAGATCGCCCACGTCAGCCAGCGCCACGTGCTGCGCGCGGTCGAGCGCGCGCAGAAGGACCAGATACCGATCCTGCTGGCGATGATCGGCGCCATCGCAGCCTCCCAGGCCGCCAGCAACGCCAGCAGCAGCGGCGACGACTCCGGCTCCAACGGCACCGCCGCGGCCATCGCCGGCGCGATGGCGCTGATGCAGCAACGGCAGATCGACTACACCCGCTCCAACGAGTCCGAAGCCGACCGGGTCGGCATCCAGACCCTGGCGCGGGCCGGGTACGAACCCGCCGGCATGGCCGACTTCTTCGAGCGCATGCAGCGGGCGACCCGCGCCAACAGCGGCGGCTACCAGTTGCCCGAATACCTGCGCAGCCACCCGGTCACCACCACCCGCATCAGCGAAACCCGCCAGCGGGCCCAGCAGCTGGCCGCGTCCGCCGGCCGCGGGGCGCCGACCCCGCGCGGCCTCGCCAATCCCCTGCTTCCCGGAGACCTGAGCCTGGGCGACAGCCGCTCGGCCGGCGCCAGCGACCAGTTCGGCTGGGCGCGGGAACGCCTGCGGGTGCTCAGCGCCCCGGATCCGGCGGCGTCCCTGCGCGAGTACCGGGCCTTGGCCCGGGCTCCCGGCGCGGCCGTGGGCGACCCGCAGCGTTATGGCCTGGCCCTGGCGCAGCGGCTGGCCGGCTACCCCGCCGAATCGGAACAGACCCTCGAGGACCTGTTAACCCGCCATCCCGGCGACCTGTGGCTCGAACTGGCCCGGGCCGAAGCCGCGGCCACGGCCGGCAAACGCGAGCTGGCGCGCCAGCGCTTCGACGCCCTGCTGCAGAAACATCCGGAGAACCGGGCGGTGCGCCTGACCTATGCCGGGACCCTGATCGAGGTCGCCACGCCGGCCTCCGGCCGGCGGGCCCAGGAAGTATTGCGCCCGCTGATGTCCGACAGCGCTGAGGACCCGCTGTTCCAGCGCAGCTTCGCCCGTGCCAGCGAGCTGGCCGGCGACCTGGTGCGGGCCGGCGAGGCCTATGCCGAGGCCGCCTTCCTCAACGGCCGGGCGGTGGACGCCCTGAACCAGCTGGACGCCCTGAAGCAGCGCGACGACCTGGACTACTACCAGCGCGCCCGGATCGAGGCCCGCATGGCGGCCATCACCCCGATCGTGCTGGAAATGCGCCGCCAGGGCATCGAGGCCCACGAGCAGCGACCCGACACCCGCTGACCCGGGCCCGGCGGGCCTGTCACCACCCGGTCACAAAAGTTTTATCTACTTGCGCACAGGCCCCTCCGGTGACACGGTAAACCTGTGCAGAAGCGCATCCTGATCGTCGACGACGAACCCGCCATCCGCGAGATGGTGGCCTACGCCCTGCGCAAGGGCGAATACGAGCCGGTGCACGCCGGGGACGCCCGCGAGGCCCAGACCGCCATCGCCGAGCGCGTGCCCGACCTGATCCTGCTCGACTGGATGCTGCCCGGCGCCAGCGGCCTGGAGCTGGCCAGGCGCTGGCGCAAGGACGAGCTGACCCGCGACATCCCGATCATCATGCTGACCGCCCGCGGCGAGGAGAACGACCGGGTCTCGGGCCTGGAGTCGGGCGTGGACGACTACGTGGTCAAGCCCTTCTCGGCCCGCGAGCTGCTGGCCCGCATCCGCGCCGTGATGCGCCGCTCGCGGGAGGACGAAGATGACGGTTCCGTGACCGTCGGGGGCCTGCGCATCGACGGCGCCGCCCACCGGGTGTTCGCCGGCGACCAGTCGGTACACGTGGGCCCGACCGAATACCGCCTGCTGCACTTCTTCATGACGCACGCCGACCGCGTCTACACCCGCACCCAGCTGCTCGACCACGTCTGGGGCGGCAACGTCTACGTCGAGGAACGCACGGTGGACGTGCACATCCGCCGGCTGCGCAAGGCCCTGGAGCCCTTCCGCCTGGACGACATGGTTCAGACCGTGCGCGGCTCCGGCTACCGCTTCTCCGCGGCGATGAGCTGAGGATGGGAACCGGCCGGACATGAGTGTCTCGATGCTGTTGCGGCTGGCCTGGCGCCAGTCCCTGATCCGGCTGCTGCTCTTCTACGCGCTGGCCCTGGGCATCGGCCTGGCGTTGGGCGAACCCTGGTGGGCCCTGGGCATCGCCACCGGCGTGCTGGCGGCGCGCGCCTACTGGCGCCTCTACCGCGTGCTGCGTTTCCTGGACTGGCGCAAGCAGCTGCGCACGGTCGATGGCCAGGGCCTGTGGGCCGCGCTGGAAACCCTGATCCACCGGCGCCAGACCGAAAACCGCATCCGAAGCCGGCGCCTGGTGCGCCTGCTGCGGGCCTACCGCCAGGCCGCCACCGCGATGCCCGACGGCGCCCTGGTCATCAACCGCCGCGACGGCCGGCTGGTGTGGTTCAACAAGACCGCCCGGCACCTGGTCGGCCTGCGCTACCCGCAAAGCCTGGGCGAGCCGCTGCTGGACTTTTTCCCGGAACAGCCGCGGGTGCGCGAGTGGCTTACCGCCGGCCAGACCGACGAACCGCTGACCGACGTCGCCAGCCCGGCCGAGCCGCTGGTGCGCCTGAGCCTGCGCCTGATCCCCTACTCCGCCACCCAGTGGCTGGTGGTGGTGCGCGACGTCACCAAGCTGATGCGGCTGGAGCAGGTGCGCCGCGACTTCGTCGCCAACGTCTCGCACGAGCTGCGCACGCCGCTGACAGTGGTGCATGGCTACCTGGACATGATCGAGCCGGAGGAACACCCGGACCTGGCGGTGATGGTGGAGGAAATGCGCCGCCAGTCGCAGCGCATGACCCAGCTGGTCGAGGACCTGCTGACCCTGTCCCGGCTCGAGGCCCAGGAACACCTGCCGGAAGAACCGCTGGGCATGGCCTCGATGCTGGTCACGCTGCGCCGCGAGGCCGAGGCCCTGAGCCAGGGCCGGCACCAGATCGTGGTCGAGGACCAGGCCGGCTGCGACCTCACCGGCTCGGTCAAGGAGCTGCACAGCGCGTTCTCGAACCTGGTCAGCAATGCGGTGCGCTACACGCCGACCGACGGCCGCATCGTGATCCGCTTCAGCCGCACCGCCGACGGCGGCGCGCGCCTGGCCGTGATCGACAGCGGCTACGGCATCCCGGCCCAGCACCTGCCGCGTATCACCGAACGTTTCTACCGCGTTTCGACCAGCCGCTCGCGTGAATCCGGCGGCACCGGCCTGGGCCTGTCCATCGTCAAGCACGTGCTCAGCCTGCACCAGGGCCGGCTGGAGATCGAAAGCGAAGTCGGCCGCGGCAGCACCTTCGCCTGCGTGTTCGGCCCGGCACGGGTCCGCGCGCGCAGCGCCACCGAAGCCTGAGGTCCGGCATACACTACCCTCCCGGCGCGGCCCCGGCCGCCGCCCCTGCGAACTGCACGGACCATGAGCCCCGACAGCCCCGAAACGCCCGACCTGCACGCCCCCGAGCTCTACCTCAACCGCGAGCTGTCGCAGCTGGAGTTCAACTTCCGGGTGCTGGCCCAGGCCCAGGACCCGACGGTGCCGCTGCTGGAACGGCTGAAGTACCTGTGCATCAGCTGCACCAACCTCGACGAATTCTTCGAGATCCGCGCCGCCACCGTGCGCACCGCCCAGCAGTTCGGCGGGCCGCTGCCGCCCGACGGCATCCCGCCGACCCGTGCCCTGGAGCTGATCCACGACAAGGCCGCGGCCCTGGTGGAAGAGCAGTACCGCTACTGGAACGAGACCCTGCGCCCGGAGCTCAACGCCGCCGGCATCCGGATCCTGGCGCACCAGAGCTGGAACGCGAAGCAGAAGCGCTGGCTGCACAAGTATTTCCAGGACGAACTGCTGCCGGTGCTCTCGCCCCTGGGGCTGGATCCGGTGCACCCGTTCCCGCGCATCCTCAACAAATCGCTCAACGTGGTCGTGGTGCTGGAAGGCAAGGACGCGTTCGGCCGCAACGGCGGCATGGCGATCGTGCGCGCGCCGCGTTCGCTGCCCCGCATCATCCAGCTGCCGCCGGAGGTCTCGGGCGGCCAGCACGACTTCGTGCTGCTCTCGGCCGTGCTCACCGCCTTCGTGGACGACCTGTTCACCGGCATGAAGGTCAAGGGCGCCTACCAGTTCCGCGTCACCCGCAACTCCGAGCTGTTCGTGGACGAGGAGGAAGTGGAGAACCTCGCCAGCGCGCTGAAGGACGAGCTGGCCAGCCGCGGCTTCCGGCCGGCGGTGCGGCTGGAGATCGCCGAACACTGCCCGACCCCGATCGTGAAGATCCTGCTGCAGAACTTCGGCCTGACCGAAAACGCGGTGTATCGAATCAACGGCCCGGTCAACCTGAACCGCGTGACCCAGGTCTACGACCTCGCCGACCGCCCCGAACTGAAGTTCCCCAGCTTCAAGCCGCGCGCCGCCGGGCTGGACGACGAAGCGCCGTTCCAGACGCTGCGCCAGGGCGACCTGCTGCTGCACCACCCCTACCAGAGTTTCCAGTCCGTGCTGGACCTGCTGCAGCACGCCGCCAACGATCCCGACGTGCTGGCCATCAAGCAGACGCTCTACCGCACCGGCAAGGACAGCAAGATCATCGACCACCTGATCACGGCCGCGCGCAACGGCAAGGACGTGACCGTGGTGGTCGAGCTGCGCGCGCGCTTCGACGAGGAGGCCAACATCCGCCTGGCCGACCAGCTGCAGGAAGCCGGCGTGCAGGTGATGTACGGCGTGGTCGGCTACAAGACCCACGCCAAGATGATGCTGATCGTGCGCCGCGAGGGGAAGAAGCTCCAGCGCTACGTGCACCTGGGCACCGGCAACTACCACGCCGGCACCGCCCGCGCCTACACCGACATCGGCCTGATGACCGCCGACCCGGACATCGCCGCCGACGTGCACGACATCTTCCAGCAGCTCTCGGGTCTGGCGCCGACCATCAAGCTGCGCCGGCTGCTGCAATCGCCCTTCACCCTGCACAAGGGCCTGCTGAAGAAGATCGAGCGCGAGGCGAAGAACGCGCGCAACGGGCTCGGCGGGCACATCATCGCCAAGATGAACGCCCTGAACGAGCCTACCGTGATCCGCGCGCTCTACGAGGCCTCGCGCGCGGGCGTCAAGATCGAGCTGATCGTGCGCGGCGCCTGCTGCCTGCGACCGGGCGTGCCCGGCGTTTCGGACAACATCACGGTGCGCTCGGTGATCGGACGCTTCCTCGAGCACAGCCGCGTCTACTGGTTCCGCAACGGCGGCGAGCCGGAGATCTACTGCTCCAGCGCCGACTGGATGGAGCGCAACCTGATGCGGCGGGTGGAGACCTGCTTCCCCATCCTCGACCCGAAGCTGGCCGAGCGCGTGTTCGACGAGGAACTCGCCAACTACCTGGCCGACAACCTCAACGCCTGGCAGCTCCACCACGATGGAAGTTACGGTCGGGTCTCGCCGCGGGAAGGCGAGATGCCTTATTCTGCGCAGGGCGCGCTACTCGCCAAACTCTGCGGATGACCCGATGCCGACCGAAGCCGAGCAGCCACTGAAGGACGGTGACCTGCTGGCCGCGGTCGACCTGGGTTCCAACAGCTTCCACATGGTCGTGGCCCGCTACCTGCTGGGCCAGCTGCGCATCGTCGACCGCATCAAGGAAACCGTGCGCCTGGCCGAGGGCCTGGGCGGCCAGGGCGGCCTGGACCCCTCGGTGATGCCGCGCGCGCTGGACTGCCTGGCGCGATTCGGCCAGCGCATCCGCACCATCCCGCCGCAGCGCGTGCGCGCCATCGCCACCAACACCGTGCGCGCCCTGCGCAACCCGCAGCAGTTCCTGATGCCGGCGGAAACCGCGCTCGGGCACGGCATCGAGGTCGTGGCCGGCCGCGAGGAAGCCCGCCTGATCTACCTGGGCGTCGCCCACGGCAATCCGCCGCCGGAGGGGAAACGACGCCTGGTGATGGACATCGGCGGCGGCTCCACCGAGTTCATCATCGGCCAGGGGCTGGAGCCGATCGAGCGCGAAAGCCTGCAGATGGGCAGCATCGCCACCACCCGGCGTTTTTTCGCCGACGGCAAGCTGTCGCGCAAGCGCTGGAAGGAAGCGCGAACCGAGATCACCGCCGAGCTGCAGCAGTTCGCGCTCGCCTACCGCAGCCACGGCTGGCACGAGTCGATGGGCGCCTCGGGCACCATCAAGGCCATCTGCGACATCTCGGTGGCGATGAAGCTGACCAAGGTGTCGATCACCGCGGCCAGCCTGGACGCGATCCGCGAACGGCTGCTGGAGTTCGACCGGCTCGAGGACATCCGCCTGCCGGGCCTGTCCGCCGAACGCCGGCCGATCATCGCCGGCGGCCTGCTGGTGCTGGACGCGGCCTTCGCCGAGCTGGGCATCGAACGCATGTACGTCAGCGACCACGCGCTGCGCGAGGGCGTGCTGTACGACCTGATCGGCCGCGCCAGCGAGTCCGATCCGCGCGAAGGCTCGGTCCGCGCGCTCTGCGACCGCTACGCGGTGGACATGGAGCAGGCCGAACGCGTGGAGGCTACCGCGCTGGTGCTGTTCGACCAGGTGCAGGCCAGCCTGGGCCTGGAGCCCGACGACCGCCGGTTGCTGTCCTGGGCGGCGCGCATCCACGAACTGGGCCTGGCCATCGCCCACAGCCAGTACCACCAGCACGGCGCCTACGTGGTCGAACACTCCGACATCGCCGGCTTCTCTCGCACCGAGCAGCAGATCCTGGCCGCCCTGGTGCGCAACCAGCGCCGCGGCGTGCACCTGCCCAGCCTGGAGAAGCTTCCCGACCGCCTGGTGGCCAACGCCCTGCGCTGCGCCCTGCTGCTGCGGCTGTCGGTGCTGCTGCACCGCAGCCACGGCCGCGAGGCGCTGCCGGAGCTGCGCATCGAGCTCGACGGCGGCAACGCCGCCACCCTGATCCTGCCCCGGCGCTGGCTGGACGCGCACCCCCTGACCCGCGCCGACCTCGAGACCGAGATCGACTACCTGCGCGACGTCGACCGCAAGCTCGCCATCAAGGCGGTCTGAAAGCGCAAAAAAAGGCCGCCCGGGAGGGCGGCCTTTCCGGTTGCGGAGCGGAGTCAGAAGCGCGCGGTGAACTCCAGCCCCCAGAGGCGCGGCTCGTTGAGGAAGCCGGTGAGGTTGTTGAAGTCGATCGCGCCGACCACCACCTCTTCGTCGGTGATGTTGCGGCCGTACAGCGCCACCTCGTAGTCGCCGTTGTTCCAGTTGTAGCCGGTGCGCAGGCCGCCCTCCAGCAGCGACTTGCCGGTGAAGGACACCGACTCGTACAGGAAGAAGTTGACCTCGCTGCGGTAGGCCCAGTCGGTGAAGACGAAGAACTCGCCGTTGCCGACCGGGATGCCCCAGCGCGCGGTGAAGTTGTAGACGTTCTTCGGCGCCTGCGGCAGCGAGTTGCCGTCGATCAGCACGGCGCCCGGGTTGCCCGGGTCCACCGGGTCGAGCACAGTGCAGAAGTTCACCGCGCAGGGGATCACGCTCAGGTCCGGGTCGTTGATCTCGGTATCGTTGTAACTGGCGCCGAAGGTCACGAGCAGGTTGTCGGTGACGAAGGCCTCCAGGTCGACCTCGAAGCCGCGGCCCTTGGTCTCCTCTGCGTTCACCAGGCGGGCGATGTTGGCGTTGCCGCCCACGGCGGTGAGCTGCTGGTCGTCGACGGTGTAGTCGAACACCGAGAAGCCCAGGCGCACGCGGTTGTCGAGCAGGTCGGCCTTGATGCCGGCCTCGACCGACAGCACGGTCTCGGTGTCGGCGACGGTGACCAATTCGTCGGCCGGCAGCGAGGCGTCGGCGAACATCAGGCGGCCCTGCACGCTGGGCGCGCGGAAGCCGGTGGCGACGCGGCCGTAGACGTTGACGTCGTCGTTCACCGCGAAGGTGACGCTGAAGTCGCCGCTGACGTTGGTGTCCTCGGGGCTGACCGCGATCGGGGCGATCGGCGGACCGAAGGGACCGGTGATGCGCTCGGCGACGAAATCCTTCTGGTCGTCGGTGTAGCGCAGGCCGCCGCGCAGGGTCAGGCGCTCGGTGGCGTCGAATTCGCCGGAGACGAACACGGCCCAGGCGGTGTTGTCCTGGCGCTGGGTGGCGTAGCCGTTCTGGGCGCCGCCGAAGCCGTCGTAGGAGAAGCTGTCGACGTCGATGGACTCGTCGAACCAGAACAGGCCGGCCTGCCAGTCGAAGCGGCCCCACTCGTTGGACTCGAGGCGGAACTCCTGGCTCAGCTGGCGGTGGTCCGGCAGGCCGTCGGCCGACTCGGCCGGGAACAGCGCCTCGCCCGGCTCGTTCGGCGGGAAGTTGGCATAGACGTTACCGCCGTCGATGTCGCCGCGGCTGAAGGTTTCCACGCTTTCGAAGCCGGTGATCGAATACAGGCTCACCCGGCCCAGGTCCCAGCGCATGCGCAGGTTGGCGCCGAACTGGTCGAGCTCCTGCTCGTTGCGGCCGTCGATGCTGACGAACTCGCGGCGGAAGCCCGGTTGGATGTCGTTGGTGCCCGGGGTGATGATGCTGGAGCGGAACAGGCGCGCGGTGCCGTCGAGCGTGCGCATGTGCACGTTGGCCAGGGCCTCGAAGCTGTCGCTGCCGTCGAACAGGAACTGCAGGCGCGCGGCCGACTCGCGGTAACCCTCGAGATCCTCGCCCGGACCGTTGGTGTTGTTGTCGACGTAGTCGTCGCGGCGCTGGTGCAGGGCCGAGAAGCGGGTCGCCACGCCCTCGCCCAGGCCGCCGGTGACGGCGCCCTCGAGGTTGACGCTGTTGAAGCGGCCGTAGGAGATCTGGCCGTAACCGCCGAACTCGTGCTCCGGGCGGGCCGACTCGAACTTCAGCACGCCGGCCGGCGAGTTGCGGCCGAACAGCGTGCCCTGCGGGCCGCGCGCCATTTCGATCTGGTCCAGGTCGAACACCGGGAAGCCCTTCAGGATCGGGTTCTCCTGCACCACGCCGTCATAGACCAGCGACACCGGCTGGGAGGCGTTGAGGTCGAAGTCGGTGTTGCCCAGGCCGCGGATGTAGAAGCGCGGGAAGGCGCGGCCGAACGAGGACTCGATCTGCAGGCTGGGCAGGCGCGAGGACAGGAAGCGGATGTCCTCGCCGCCGGAGCCGATGACGTCGAGCTTCTCGCCACCGAGGCTGGTGATCGACAGCGGCACGTCCTGGATGTTTTCGACGCGGCGCTGCGCGGTGACCTCGATCACGTCCAGCTGGGCGGTGTCGGACTCGGGGGTCTCGGCGGCGGGGTCCTGGGCCTGGGCCTGCGCGGACAGCACGAGGGCGATGGCGAGCGGCAGCAGGCCGCGGCTGGGCCGGGCACGCCGGGCGGTGGCGATCTTGGGCATGGTGGGGTTCCTGGGGCAACGCATGAGGGGGCCGCCCGC